>JBDSNB010000260.1:0-3591 GCA_039915555.1 Chthoniobacterales bacterium
TCGACTTTCCCGATCCCGAAAAGTTGATCGCGAACCAGCTCTCGATGGAAAAAATCTGCGAATATCTCGGCGTGGACAGCCTCGGTTATCTCGATGTGGATGGGATGGTCCGCGCCACGGGAAAGCCAGCGAACGAATTTTGCCTCGCCTGTTTTACCGGCAATTATCCCCTCCCCGTCGATCCAGAACTCGACAAGTTCATCATGGAAAAACGCGAAGGCCGTTCGAAAGCTCTCGCCGCCGAAGAAGCGCAGCCGACGCTCTTCGCCGATCTGAAGTAGCGGCGCGGTGGACCTCGCGCTCACGATGAAAAAGAAGGCCTACGCGCGCGCCGGAGTCGATGTCGATCTCGGCAATTTCGTGAAGAAGCGCATCCAGGCGCGAGTGAAGAGCACCCATGGACCCGAAGTGCTCTGCAAGATCGGCGGCTTCGGTGGATTGTTTGCGCCCAATTTTTCTGGGATGCGCGAGCCTGTGCTGGTCGCAAGCGTGGACGGCGTCGGGACGAAATTGAAAATCGCTTTCGCTCTGAACCGACACGACACCGTCGGCGCCGATCTCGTAAACCACTGCGTGAACGACATCGCGGTCCTGGGCGCGCGTCCGTTATTCTTCCTCGATTACATCGGCGCGGAACGTCTGGAACCGCCCGTCTTCGATCAGATTCTCGCCGGTTTCACGAAGGCATGCCGCACAGCGGGCTGCGCCCTGATCGGGGGCGAAACCGCGCAGATGCCGGGCATGTATCGGAAGGGCGAATACGATCTCGCAGGTTGCATCGTCGGCGTAGTCGATCGCAAAAAAATGATCGACGGCACGCGCATCCGCCGCGGCGATGTGATTCTCGGCATGCCGTCGAACGGGTTGCACACCAACGGCTATTCGCTCGCCCGCAAGATTCTCTTCGAGACCATGCGTCTCAAACCGACGGCCCAAGTTCCCGGCCTGGACAAATCGTTAGGCGACGAGCTGCTGCGGACGCACACCAACTATCAGCCGCGCCTTTCGCGCGTGCCCACCACGCAGTTGCACGGTCTTGCGCACATCACGGGCGGCGGATTAGTCGACAACCTGCCGCGCGTATTGCCGGAACGTCTCGATGCGGTCATCGATTCGCACGCTTGGAAGGTCCCGGCCATCTTTGAGTTGCTGGCGAAGAACGGCCGCGTGCCACGGGAAGAAATGTATCAGGTCTTCAACATGGGCATCGGCATGGCCGTGATCGTGAGCGCGAAAAACGCCAAGACCATTGCCCGGCAGTTGAAAGCCAAGCCGATCGGCGTGATCGAGGCCGGCAGCGGCACCACCCGTCTGACGCTCTAGCCGTCCCTCCGTGCCGGGGTGACAAGTTCCGCGCACCGTCTTACTTTCCGCTTCATGGAGAAGCGGCTGCTCGGGAAGACAGACATGCACGTTTCCGTGCTGGGGTTCGGTGGAGCAGAGATCGGATACGAAGATGCCGCCGCGGAGACGGTGGAAAAATTACTCAACAGCGCGCTCGATGCTGGTCTCAACTTGATCGACACCGCGGAGTGCTACGAAGCGAGCGAGGAATTGATCGGCCGCGCGGTGGGCCAGCGGCGCGATGAATATTACCTCTTCACAAAAGTCGGCCACCCGCGCGGCGTCGGGAGCGCGGATTGGTCGCCCGCTTCCATTCTGGAGAGCATCGAGCGCAGTTTGCGCCGGCTAAAGACCGATCGGCTGGATCTCGTTCAACTCCATAGTTGCTCCGAAGCCGTCCTGAAAAAAGGCGACGCCATCGCCGCGTTGCAAACCGCCCGCGAGCGCGGGCACGTACGCTACCTCGGCTACAGCGGCGACAGCACGGCGGCGAAATTCGCGGTCGCATCCGAGGCTTTCGATACCTTGCAGACGTCGATCAATATTGCGGATCAGGAGGCGATCGAAGTCACGGTTCCGCTCGCGCGTGAAAAGCAAATGGGCGTGATCGCGAAGCGACCGATCGCCAATGTGGCCTGGAAATCTGGGCACAAACCCATCGCCTCCTATCAACACGGATACTGGAATCGATTGCGAAAGCTGGACTACGATTTCATCCGCGGCCGCTCCCTCGATCAATCCATCGCGCACGCGCTCCGTTTCACCTTGAGCGTGCCGGGGGTGCACACCGCGATCGTCGGCACGAGCAAACCGGAACGATGGCCCGAGAACGCGAAGTTTCTGGAGGCAGGGATGTTGAGCGAAACGAACTACCAGAAGATTCGACATCGTTGGGACGAGATCGCGCCGCACACCTGGATCGGACAAACATGAAGCAACGAAAGCTGGGACGCACTGGGCCGATCGTTTCCGCACTCGGGCTCGGCTGCATGGGCATGTCGGACATCTATGGCGGGCGCGACGAAAAGGAATCCGTCGCCACCATCGCGCGTGCGCTCGATCTCGGGGTTACGTTTTTCGACACCGCCGACGTTTACGGCCCACACACGAACGAAGAACTTCTCGGGCGAACGCTGCAGGGACATCGCGAGCGCATCGTGCTGGCGACAAAGTTCGGTCTGATTCGCGATGCGGATAAGCCGCAGTTTAATGAGGTGAACGGGAAGCCGGACTACGTCCACCGCGCCTGCGAGGCGAGTCTGCGACGGCTAGGGACGGACGTGATTGATCTCTACTACTTGCATCGGATTGATCCGGCGACGCCGATCGAAGAAACCGTCGGCGCAATGGCGGAGTTGGTGCAGGCCGGAAAGGTGCGCCACCTCGGCCTCTCCGAAGCAGGCGCGGCCACCATCCGCCGCGCGCATGCCGTGCATCCGATCACTGCGATCCAGTCCGAATACTCACTTTGGACGCGCGATCCGGAAGACGAAGTGCTCCAGACCTGCCGCGAACTTGGCATTGGTTTTGTCCCCTTCAGTCCGCTCGGGCGCGGGTTTCTGACCGGCCAGATTCAGCGCTTCGAGGATCTGGAAGAAGGCGATTACCGGCGCTCTTCGCCGCGTTTCCAAGGCGAAAACTTTCAGCGCAATCTCGATCTCGTGCAGCGCGTGGCGGAAATCGCACGCGGGAAGGATTGCTCGCCCGCACAGCTCGCGCTCGCCTGGGTCCTGGCACAGGGCGAAGACATTGTGCCGATCCCCGGGACGAAGCGGCGCCGCTATCTGGAGGAAAATCTCGGCGCGCTGGAGGTCGACCTAACGAGTGCGGACCTGGCCGCGATTGAGGCCACGGCGCCGCGCGGCGCTTTCGCCGGTCCGCGATATTCCGAGGCGATGCTCCGGATGGTCAACCGTTAGGCCGCGCTTGCGCGCGGCCTAAGCGGTTTTCCATTGAGTTTACTTTCCGCCGCGACGACGGGCCGCCCAGCGCGCTTTCATCGAATCCGAGAGTCGCTTCCGCCCCGCAGCGGTCAAGCCGCTGCGACGCTTCCTGGATTTCGGTGCCGCAGGCGCGCCAGTTTCACCGCGTTCTCTCGCCCAACGTGCGCGAGCCGCCGCCGCCAGTTTGGCGCGAGTAGCCGCAGACATGGGACGCCGCCCACCCGACCGACGGCCACGAGGTGCAGATGACTTTGCGCCACCAGCACCGCCGCCGCCACCTCCGCCACCGCCGAACAAGGCGTTA
>JBDSNB010000206.1:0-6609 GCA_039915555.1 Chthoniobacterales bacterium
CTTCCCGGCGGCGATGCGATTGATGTATTCCAGCTCCGCCTCGCTCTCGACATTGAAACAAAAAACGCGCTGCGCGAGCGCATACTCGATCTCCTCGCGCGACTTCCCGACGCCGGCAAAAGTGCAATGCGTCGGATCGCCGCCCGCCGCGATCACGCGATAGAGTTCGCCGCCCGAAACAATGTCGAAGCCTGCGCCTTCTTCATGCAGCAGCCGAAGGATGGCGCGGTTGGAGTTCGCTTTCACCGCATAACAAATCAGGTGATCGAACTCCGCGAGCGCGGCGTCGAGGCGGCGGTAGTGGTCGGTAATCGTGCCCGCGCTGTAAACGTAAAGCGGCGTGTCGTGGTCGTGGGCGACGAATTCGAGGTCAACGTCTTCGCAATGAAGACTCCCGTCCCGGTAATGGAAAGCGTGCAAGCGCCAACTTCCTACCGAGTGCCCTTCGGCAAAAGCGGATTCTCCCAACGCAATCCGGGGAATCGGGCGAAATCGCCGTCGGTGGAGCAAAGCGTCAGATTGGACTCGATCGCGAGCGCCGCGAGATGGGCATCGGGCAGCAGTTGCGACGATTCCGCGAAGGGCAACAGCGTCCCGAGAATCGTCGCGTGTCGCTCCCGCGGCACCGGAATCCAGACCTGGTCGAGTTCCAGCCAGCCCTGTACCTGTCGCCAAAGTTCGACCATGGTCGATGGCTTTGGCACGGCGCGCGGATTGGAAAGAATGCGCCTAAAGGCGAGGAGGCTGGGCCAGGGAAGACCGACGCGCTCGATTCCGTTCAACTTCTCGTCCAGCCACGCGGAAGCGACCGCGTGCTGCGCCGTGGAACGGAAATGCGCATAGATCAGGAGGTTGGCGTCAACGAGGATCACTTCAGCTCCTCGTCCTCTACGATCGAGAGCACGCCGGCAATATCATCGAGGCTGCCGATCAACGGCCGTCCGTGATCCACCTTCCGGGTCCGGAATGGACTGCTCTTCGCGGAAGCTTTGCGTGCCGGTCGGAGACCGTCCCGGAGCGCCTGATTCACCGCCTCTTTCAAACTTAGCCGGCGCTTCTTGCGCATGGCTTCGAGCGCGGCCGCCACGTCCGGATCGAGCGTGAGAGTCGTTCTCATACATCAAGACATAATCACTTTGATGTTTTGATGCGATCAAAACGTCGTGCGTAATCCCACCAGCACGCTCCGGCCCGCCAGCGGCAACACCTCTTTCAGGAACGAGAGATGATCGCGCGCTTCTTCGTTCGTCAGGTTGGTCCCGCGCACATACAAATTCGCGAGCGCGGAGCCGATGCGGAAGTTGTAGCCGACACTCGCGTTCAGAAATGTGTAGCCATCCGTTGGCGTCTCGAATTGTGCGACGCGATTTTGCCGGCTCACGCGCTGGCCATCGATCTTCGCCTCCCACTTTTCGTTTCGATAATTGAGCGACACGCTGGACCGCATTGGCGTGATCCGCGGGAGCGGCTCGTTCAAATCGAGATCCTCCGCGCGCACATAATCGCCGCGCAGGTCGAGGAAGAGATCGTGCGGATTCTTCCCCGGCTCTTCCACTTCGCCAGTGATCATGCTCTTGACCGATTTCGGATCGGAACGCGCCGCCGGCGTCGCGGGACTCAAGGTGAGCGGAAGCAGATGGAATTGCACCTGCGCCTCGCCGCCGTAGAACTCCGCGCTTTTCGCGGTGTAAACAAATGCGCGCAGGTTGTCCTCCGTGCCGCCGGTCGGCACGAAGGCGATGAAATCGTGAAAGCGCGTGTAGAAAACGTTCACGCTTCCGGTCACGACGCCGTTTTCTTTGCGCAAGGAAATGTCGAGCCCGCGGCTCGTTTCCACGTCGAGCTTCGGGTTGCCCACGATGAACTGAAACGTCGCGTCGTGCGGCCCGCGCGCGAAGAGTTCCTCGGCGCTGGGCGCGCGTTGCGAGAACGTCGCGTTCACCGTCAGCCGATAGTCTTTCGCAAACTCGTAGATCAAACCTGCGGCCGCGCTTACGGGCAAGAAGGCGCGCTGCTGTTGGCGGGCGGAGGTAAGCGATGTGAGCAGCGGATCGCTCGAATCGATCTCCACCGTGTCGCGCTCCACGCGCACGCCGGCTTGCAAGCGGAGCGGCTCGAGCCGCAGTTCTTCGAAGAGAAACGCGGCCAGTTGCAAGGTCTGCGTCGGTTGCAGAAAAGCTTCGTCGCCGAGAATGGAAAGATTCTTCAGCAAGACCTGACCGCCTAACGAGCCTTCCAGCTTTCCAATCGGTTCGTGCACGACTTCGAGCCGCGCGTCGATTCCGTCGGTCTTGAAGGTGGAGCCGGGCGTGCCGTCCACCAGTTCCTGGTGCTCGTAGTCGGTGTAAACGAGTTTGAAGTTCGCGTTATGAATGCCGTGGAACGGGTCCACGATCGAACTGCGGACGTTCACCTGTTTTTTATCCACGTCCAGCTTCACCCGCTCCGGTGGTTCGCCCGCGACGATTGCATCGGGGTTCGCCGGGATGCCGTAAACCGAAAGAAACTGGCTGAAGGAAGCGCCCAGATATCCTTTCTCCCACACGTAGGACGCGCCGATGCCGTAGTCCTCGGTGCGCACGAAAGTGTTCGGCACCTCGCCCTCCGGATTCTGCCCGAAGCCGCGACCCGCCGCCACCTCCGGCGGGAGTTGAGCGCGCAACCGTTCGTTCAAGGCGAAGGCGGGAATGTCGCGATCGGCGAGACGAAAGATGGAGCCGTCCACGTGCAGAACGAAATGCTTCGCGGTCGCGATTTGGAGCGAGAGCGCGCCGCTCCGTTCGAAATCGACTGACCCAAAACGCGCGACCGCTTCGCCGCTGAAAGGCGCCGACGGCATCTCCACCGCGATGCGGTTGTCGTTCACGTTCACCACTCCGCCGATCGCGCCCGAGCCGTAAAGAATCGTGGCCGCGCCGCGCACCACTTCCACGCTCGAGCTGAGCAACGGACTCACGCTCGCCGCGTGATCCGTGCTCAGATTCGAGACATCGAAAACTTCGGTGCCGTTGTTCAGCACGCGCACCCGATTATCGGCCAGCCCGCGGATCACCGGTCGGCTCGCGCCCGCGGTGAAACCGCTCGCGGCTACGCCGGGTTGATCGCGCAAGGTGTCGCCCAGCGTGGCACCCGCTTCGCGTTTCAATTCTTCCCCGTTTAGAACGGAAATCGGCTCGACCGTTTCCGTCTGGCTGTGCTCGATCGCGCCCGCGGTCACGACCACGCGTTCGGTTTGCGCAGTCCCGCTCGGGCTGGCGCTCGGTGCTGGCGCGACGGCATCCTGTGCGCAGATCGCGCGCAGCATGACGAGAAGCGTCAACGCAATGGTAAAAAATTTGTTCATTCGAATCCCTTAAAGTGAAATTGCGGTGCAGAAATGGAGCGCGGCGCTTCACGACAGGTTCAAGACCACGAGAGACGGCGTGCGCAGTGCGCCAGCGACGACGAGGCGTGACCGCAGCGAGGCGGCGGCGTTGCGCTAGGAGAGAGCGGGCGGCGCGTGTTCGAGTCGGGTAAACTCGAGTGGCACGATGACCCAGGCAAAAACAGGGAGCGGGACGGCCGCTGTGGCCGGCAGGAGGCGCGGCGCGACGGGGGGCGCTTCGCCAGCGTTGTGTTCCGCGTTTCCGGACGAGAGCAACGTAGCGGCGCATTCGTGATGCGACCGATCGCCCGATTTATGCAGCCAATCGTGCAGTTGCGACGAAGCGGAGAGCGCGAGCGCGAAGGCGAACGAAGCTAAAATAACGGCCGTCAGAACGACGCGTATTTTCCGGTTCATCGGTGGACTGTCCGTCTCGCGACTCCGATGCGCAACGCGGTATTTGGCCAGGGGTGCCTCCCCTGGGGGCTGGGGATCGTTTCCTCGAATCTCAGACTTCGGCGCGCGGGCGAGCCGGCTCCAGAGCGCACGAGCACTCACCGTCTCCACATTCGAGTTGGATGGTCATGTGCTCGATGCCGAAGCGGTCGTGCAGTTCCTTTTGAATCTGCTGCAGGAGCGGATCGTCGATCCGGCCATCGGGTTTGACGAGATGCGCGGTGAGCGCACTCTCAGTTGTGCTCATCGCCCAGATGTGGAGATCGTGCACGCGCAGGATGCCGGGCAGTCCACCCAGATACTGCTCCACTGCGGCGGTGTCGATCCCGGGCGGGACGGCGTCGAGCGAGAGGTTCACGGAGTCGCGCAGCAAACCCCATGTGCCGATCGCGATCACCGCCACCACGAGCAAGCTCATCGCGGGATCGATCCAGGCGAGACCGGTGAGGCTGATCGCGAGACCACCGAGCACAACCCCCGCCGACACGCCCGCATCGGCCGCCATGTGCAGGAAAGCGCCTTTGATATTGAGGTCGTTCGCGCGGCCTTTCAGGAAAAGGAGCGCGGTGATCGTGTTGATGACGACGCCAAACCCCGCGACCGCCATCACGACCCCGCCCGGCACGGAAGCAGGCGCGCCAAAGCGGCGGACCGCTTCCCAACTAATACCGCCGATCGCGACCAGGAGAAGAATGGCATTGAACAAAGCCGCGACGATGGTCGAGCGCCGCCAGCCGTAAGTGCGTCGTTCGTTAGGCGCGATCTTCGCGAGATGACTCGCGAGCCAGGCGAGGAGCAAACTGAGGACGTCACTCAAGTTGTGGCCCGCATCGGCGAGGAGCGCGAGCGAATTGATGCGCCAGCCGTAGCCCGCCTCGAGCAGGACGTAGGCAATATTCAACCCGACGCCGATGGCGAAGGCTTTGTTGTAATTGGCGGGCGCGTGGGAGTGATCGTGAGCCATGTCGGTTACACCTCCGCGGTGGAGCGATCCGGCAGTGGTTGTTTCAATTCCAAACCCGCCTCCCGAATGATGCTTCGCGCCGAGTGCAGGAACAGAGTCGCGATGACCGCCGCCACGAGCAAGTCCGGCCAGGCACTCTGGAGCCAAGCCACCAGCCCGGCCGCGATGATTACCGCCACGTTGGCGAGCGCATCGTTTCGGCTGAAGAGCCAGATGGCGCGCGCGCCCGATCCTGCGCGATCGCGAAAGCGGAGCAGAACCAACGCTGCGGTCACGTTTACGACCAATGCGGCGGCGCCCGTTCCACCCATCAGCTCCGCTTCCGGCGCGGTCGCGTGCAGCGCGCGCCAGACCGCGGCCACGAGCACACCGCCTCCGAGGAGCGCCAGAAACCAACCCTGCACCCACGCCACCCGCGCGCGCCGCGCCGCCGTCCAGCAGAGCGCGAGTAAGCCCACGAAAGTGATCGAGCCGTCACCGAGGAAGTCGAGCGCGTCGGCTTTCAGCGCCTGGCTGCGCGCCACGAATCCGGCCACCACTTCCATCACGCCGAACCCGACGTTCAGGAGCACGACAATCCACAAGGCGCGGCGGTAATCGGCATCGTGCTGCGCCCGTTCTTCATCGGGCCGGCAGGCGCACGTTTGGTCTTCGCTCAATTTCGTCATCTCACTGCGATTTCGCGATGAAACATTCGATAGAGCACCGGCAACACGAGCAAGGTGAGCAAGGTGGAACTAATAATGCCGCCAATCACGACGGTGGCGAGCGGGCGTTGCACTTCCGCCCCGGTGCCGGTGGCGAGCGCCATAGGGACGAAACCGAGCGCGGCGACCAGCGCCGTCATGAGGACCGGGCGCAAACGCGTGAGCGAACCTTCGAAGACTGCTTCGGCCATGGGAGTGCCTGAGGCCAGCAGGTTATTGATGAATGATATCATGACGAGTCCGTTCAAAACCGCGACGCCGGAGAGAGCGATGAAACCGACTCCAGCGGAAATGGAGAGCGGGATGTCGCGCAACCAGAGCGCTGCGATTCCGCCCGTGAGCGCGAGCGGCACACCGGAGAAAACCAGGAGCGCGTCTTTCATTTTTCCCAAGGCCATGAAGAGCAGCGTGAAGATGAGGATCAACGAAACCGGCACCACGATTTGCAGGCGCCTGGTCGCGGAGAGGAGTTGCTCGAAGGTGCCGCCCCACGTCATCCAATAACCTGGCGGTGTTTTTACCGCTTCCATCGCGGTTTGCGCTTCCGCGACAAACGAACCGAGATCGCGGCCGCGCACATTCGCGGTCACGACGACGCGGCGTTTGCCGTTCTCGCGGCTGATCTGGTTCGGGCCGGGCGCCACGTTGAAATCGGCGACGTCGCTGAGCGGGATGGAATTCACCACGGAGGGCAAGAAAGACGCGAAGGCAGGATCAGGGGAAACCTCTCCTCTCTTCGTGCTCTTCGCGTTTTTCGCGGTGGAATCTGGCAGCGAAATCGGGAGCCGCTTCAGCGCATCGAGATCGGTGCGGAGATTCTCCGGCAAACGCACGGTCAACGGATGCCGGCGATCGCCTTCGAAAACTTCGCCCGCTTCCTTGCCGCCGATGGCGATTTGAATGACCTCCTGCACGTCGGCGACGTTCAAACCGAAGCGCGCCATCGCCGGGCGTTTCAGATCGATGGTCAAAAGCGGGAGACCTGTGACCTGTTCCACACTCACATCCTCGGCGCCGGGAATCGCGCCCAGCACTTTCCCGATTTCTTTTCCCACCGTGACCAACTCTTCGAGGTCGTCGCCGAAAACTTTCACCGCCACATCGCTCCGCACCCCGGC
>JBDSNB010000180.1:0-30936 GCA_039915555.1 Chthoniobacterales bacterium
GTAGCTTGCCGCGGGTCGGATCGATTTCTTCGACGATGCCGTTTTGGTTTTGGAAAGGACCGTCGGCGACTTTCACGGTTTCGCCGACTTCGAAGCTGACCTTCGGTTTGACGTTCTCTTCGCGCTCGCGCATCTGCGCCAGCATGTTGTCGACTTCCGATTGCCGCATCGGGATCGGCTTGTCTTTGGTGCCGGCAAATCCGATCACGCCGGGCGTGTCGCGGATGAAATACCAAGTGCGGCCGACGAGTTGATTGTCCTCGTCTAGCAGATGCATGTTCGCGATTAAATAGCCCGGGAAAAATTTGCGCGTCGTCTCGCTCTTTTTGCCCTTCTTAATCTCGGAGACGCGCTCCGTGGGCACGAGAACTTCGAAGACTACGTCACCCATTTCCTCGGTCTTGACGCGCTTGGCAATGTTGTCGCGCACTTTGTTCTCCTGACCGGAGAGGACATGCACCACAAACCACTGATCTTTCGCTGCGAGTTGAGCCATATCAGTGCAGACGGGTGAAAAACTGGATGACGTTCACGAGAATAAAATCGAAGAGCGCGACGTAGCCGCCGAGGAGGAGCATGGCGATGATCACGACGAGTGTAGAATCCGTCAGCTCTTTATAGCGCTTCATCCCCTTCTCCTTGGGGTCCCAAGGCCAAGAGGCCTTCTGCAGCTCGACTTTCACTTCATTAAAGAAGCTTTTTGTCTTCGTGATCATTCTGTTCGGAAAAATTGCAAAAGGTTCAACAGGCCAGGAGGGACTCGAACCCCCAACCGACGGTTTTGGAGACCGCTACTCTACCAATTGAGCTACTGACCTAATTGTTTCGTGCTCGTGATTTGCTCCCGCCCGATCGAACAGGCGGGAGCCAGAGCACGAAATGAACTTAGTCTAAAATATCGCCAACGCGACCCGCGCCAACGGTCTTGCCGCCTTCGCGGATGGCGAAGCGAATCGTCTTCTCCATTGCGATCGGAGTGATGAGTTCCACTTCGACCGAGACATTGTCGCCCGGCATCACCATCTCAACGCCTTCCGGCAGTTTCACGGTTCCGGTCACGTCCGTGGTGCGGAAGTAAAACTGCGGACGGTAGTTCGTGAAGAACGGCGTGTGACGGCCGCCCTCGTCCTTGCTCAAGACGTACACTTCGGCTTTGAATTTCTTGTGTGGCTTGATCGAGCCCGGCTTTGCGATCACCTGGCCGCGGAAGATGTCGTCTTTCTTCGTGCCGCGGAGGAGCAATCCGACGTTGTCGCCAGCGCGCGCTTCGTCGAGCAGCTTGCGGAACATTTCAATGTCGGTGCAGGTCGTCTTCGCGGTATCGGTGATGCCGACGATTTCGACTTCTTCCATTTTCTTGAGGATGCCACGTTCGACACGACCGGTCGCGACAGTGCCGCGGCCTTCGATGTTGAACACGTCTTCCACCGGCATAAGGAACGGCAAATCGATCGGCCGATCAGGAATCGGAATGTAATCATCCACCGCCGCGATGAGCGCGAGGATCTGCGCTTCCTGCTCAGCGTCGCCGCCCAGCGCCTTGAGCGCGCTGCCTTTGACAATCGGGATCGCGTCACCTGGGAATTCGTATTGCGTGAGCAGATCGCGCACTTCCATTTCCACGAGATCGAGAAGTTCCGGATCGTCCACCATGTCCACTTTGTTCAGGAAAACGACGACAGAAGGCACGCCGACCTGACGCGCGAGCAGGATATGCTCACGGGTTTGCGGCATCGGGCCGTCGGCCGCGGAAACAACGAGAATCGCGCCGTCCATCTGCGCAGCGCCGGTGATCATGTTCTTCACGTAATCGGCGTGGCCGGGGCAATCGACGTGCGCGTAGTGGCGCTTGTCGCTCTGGTATTCCACGTGGGCGGTGGAAATCGTGATGCCGCGCTCTTTCTCTTCGGGGGCGGCGTCGATTGAATCGTAAGCGCGCGCCTGGGCAAAGCCCTTCTTCGCGAGCACGGTGGTGATCGCTGCGGTGAGCGTGGTCTTGCCGTGATCGACGTGACCAATGGTGCCGACGTTCACGTGCGGCTTGTTCCGTTCGAATTTGTCCTTAGCCATCTCGATTTTCCTTTGTTACTAAACTGCGTCTGTGTGGGTTTGAATTTCTGGCCGATCGCGAGCACCAAGCTGGAGCCCACAACCGGGATTGAACCGGTGACCTCGTCCTTACCAAGGACGTGCTCTACCAACTGAGCTATGTGGGCGGCGTTTCGTCATCTCGCTGCTCGTGGCGACCTCTCCAAACAAGAGCGTCGCCCCGAACCGGTTGCTTCCTGCCAGAGAGATAAAAGTCCCAGAGCCGCGTCAAACTTCGCAATTTGAACGACCTTGGGACCGTTTCGTTCCAGCAAAAAGCGTCGGCAAGCTAACAGCGCGCTTGCGGGTGTCAAAGCAATTTCCTGCGCGGGAATTCGCACCAGTTCACTGCGCGCCCTCGATCCGAAACGGCGCAATCCGCACGTCACGGAGACGGCGCCAGACTCGCAGCCGGGGAAGCGGCCGCCGCTGGTGACGCCCCCGCCGCTGGCATAGCTCCGGTCGCACCCGGCGCAGGTGAACCCTTGGGTGCCGCGGCTTTTGCCTTGAACGATTTCAGCCGCGTGGCCGCGTCTGCATCGCTCGGTTTCAACTCCACCGCTTTTTCCAAATCCTCGACCGCCTTCTCGTTTTCGCCCTTCAAACCGTAAACATACCCGCGCCGCTTGTAGGCTTCAGAATCCTTCGGCGACTTCTCGATCAACGCCGTGAAATCCTCGATCGCTTCGTCGTACTTCTTCATGCTGCTGTAAGCGAAACCGCGGCGTTCCAGCGCCTGCGCGTCGTTCTTTTTCGTCTCCAGGACCGAGGAATAATCTTCGACCGCCTTCTCGTATTCCGCCTTCGCCACATGGGCGAAAGCGCGGAAGCGGAACGAATCGACGTCGTCCTCATCCAGCTCGAGCGCCTTGGTTAAATCCTCGATCCCCTCGTCGAATTTCTTCTGCGAGACGCGCACCTTGCCTCGCTCGCTGTAGGCGTCCGCGTTTTTCTCTTCGAGCTCGATCACCTTCGTGAAATCCGTCTCGGCCTCCGGCAGCTTGCCCGCAGCCCGGTAGGCTTTGCCCCGGTTGCTGTAGTGCTTGGCCGTTTTCGGGCTGGCCTCGATCGCGCGGGTGAATTGCTCGGCGGCGCCGTTGTAATCCTTTTTCTTCGTCAGCTCGATCGCCTTGCGCGCGAGATCCGAGTCATCGTCTTTTGCGAAAGCGTTCGTCGCCGGCATCGCCACGCATAGCGCGAGCGCGACCCATCCCATCATTGCTGCTCTTTTGTAGATCATAGCTTTCTGCCTACTTAGACATCGCGCCGGACCGCGCAACTGCGCGCCCCGAAAAAATTGTCGCAGGGTTAATCCCGCCGCTTCAGCGCAAACTTCGCGATGACCACTACGATGATGCCCAACAGGAGGAAGGCACCGATCGCGATGAAAACATTTTCTCGCGTCAGCAACTTCGTTGGCTTCGGCGTGGGGGTGGCTGTCGGTGCCGCCGCCGCCGCGGCCGGGGCGGGGTTTAGTTTCGCATTCACAAACCGCAGCCGCTCTTCCGCGTTAAAATCCTCCGGCCGAAGCTTGAGATACGCCTGCAGATCCGCTTGCGCGGGAGCAAATTGTTGCATGGCGAAATAAGCATCCGCGCGCCGGCTTAAGGCCAGTGAGCTCTGCGGATTTAACTCCAGCGCCTTGTTGTAATCCGCCAGGGCGGCCTCGTAGTTTTTCTGCTTGTAGAACGCGAGCCCGCGACGCTCCAGCGTCCGCGCATCATCTGCTTTCAGCTCCACCGCCTTGTTCAAATCCACCAAGGCCGGTTCCACCTTATTCAACTCCACCAAGGCCGCGCCGCGCAGCGAGTAGCCGTTGAAATCTTTCGGCGCCAGTTCGATCGCCTTCCCGAAATCCTCCGAGGCTTCCTGGAATTTCCCCGTCGTCAGATAGATACCGCCGCGATCGACATAAAGCCGGGCATCCTTCGGACGCTGCTCGATCACCTTCGTGAAAATCTTGATCGCCTCATCGGTCGCTCCCTCCTGCGCCAGTTGCACCGCACGCGCCGCTTCCGCCATGATCGCATCGCCGCCTCCGCTGCCCTTTTTCTTCTGTGCCCAGCTCGTGGTCGCCAGCGTCAGGCACAAAAATGTCAACGTTCCGAATCTTAAAATTCTCTGTGTGGTCATAAAATAAATCTCCTGCCTACCATCGTTTCTGCGCGAGCAATCGCTTGCAGGCCAGAAAATTATCGTGTCTCGCGCGGGGGAAAATAAAAAAGCCGGGCAAAAAACTTGATCGACCTCCCGTTTTTTTCTCAGCCTAAGGGCCTCAACCCGATCTCCGAGGACCTTTTTCGGCCTTTCTCCAGCTCGAACCGTTTCACCTTTCCCGGCGGTAGGAACAATCACGTCGGCCGAAAATCCTTTTCCATTGCGCCCAAGCGGCAAAGTTTCCACAGTTCCGCTCGATGGAACTAAAGGCGTATCTCACCGCGCGACGGAAGGAAATCGATCGTGCGCTCGATCGCTTCCTGCCGAAGGAAACCGCCAAACCCGCCACCATCCACCAGGCGATGCGCTACAGCCTTTTCGCGGGCGGTAAACGTCTCCGCCCCATTCTCGCGCTCGCTGCCGCCGAAGCTTGCGGCGGCAAAACTTTCGCCGCCCTCCCGGCCGCTTGCGCCGTCGAGTGCATCCACACTTATTCGCTCGTGCACGACGATCTCCCCAGCATGGATAACGACGACCTGCGTCGCGGCCGCCCCACCTGTCACAAAGCTTTCGGCGAAGGCATCGCCGTCCTTGCCGGCGACTCGCTCCTCACGATCGCGTTCGAAATTATCAGCCACGTCGCGCCCACCCGCCGTTATCCGGCGCAGGAAATTCTCCGCGAGCTCGCGCGCGGCGCCGGCAGCCGCAAACTCATCGCCGGCCAGGTCGCCGACCTCGAAGGCGAAGGCCGCCCCAGCACCCGCGCGCAACTCCGTTACATCCACGAAAACAAAACCGCCGCGCTCCTCACCACCAGCGTCCGCCTCGGCGCCATGAGCGCAAACGCCACCACCGCGCAGCTGACCACGCTCACAGACTTCGGGCGCGCCCTCGGCCTCGCCTTCCAGGTCATCGACGACATTCTCGATGTCACCCAAACGAGCGAAAAGCTCGGCAAAAGCGCGGGCAAAGACGTCGCCGCGCAAAAGGCCACCTACCCCGCCGTCATCGGCCTCGAAAAATCGCGCGTCGAAGCGCAACGCCTAACAAATCAAGCCCACACCGCGTTGCAGCCTTTTGGTAAAACCGCCGACACCTTGCGAGCCCTCGCGAACCACCTCCTCGAACGCGACTACTGAATCACGCCAGCGCGAGATTCGGATCGATCTCGTCCGCCACGTTCGACGCGCAACCCGTTTCCAATCGCAACCCGGCCGCGAACGCGATCATGACGGCGTTATCCGTCGAGAGCGACGGCGCCGCAGCGAGAAAGTCCAGCCCCGCCGCCTGGCACGCCAATTGCATCTGCGCGCGCAATTCCGCATTGCAGCTCACTCCTCCGCTCAACGTGACCAACCCGAGCCGGCACTTTTCCGCCGCGCGCATCGTCTTTCGCACCAGCACTTCCACTGCCACGCGCTGAAACGAGGCGCACACATCATTCACCACCGCGTCGTCTAACGACAGCTTCGGCAAAAGATAACGCACCGCCGTTTTCAACCCACTGAAACTGAAATTGTGATCGCCCGAATCAAGCATGCTCCGCGGCAGATCGTACCGCTTCGGATCACCGTCCCGCGCCCGCCGCTCGATCTCCGGCCCGCCCGGATACCCGAGCCCGAGCAACTTCGCCACCTTGTCGAACGCCTCGCCCGCCGCATCGTCCACCGTCCGGCCGAGAATGCGGTAATCGTTCACCGCGCTCACTTCCACGAGCAGCGTATGCCCACCGCTTACGATGAGCGCGACATTCGGCGTCACCCCATTTTCCGCGCCGATAAATGGCGAGAGCAGATGACCCTCGAGATGATTCACCGCCAGATACGGCTTGCCCGTGCCGAGCGCCAATCCCTTCGCCATCGAAGCGCCGATCATGAGCGAGGTGGCCAATCCCGGACCCGCAGTCGCGGCGAACGCATCCACTTCCGACAGCGAGATGTCCGCGGTTCGCACCACGCTTTCCAGCAAGCGCGGCGCCTGCACGAGGTGATTCCGCGAAGCGACTTCCGGCACCACACCGCCGTACGGTTCATGCACCGCGGTCTGCGATGCAATCTGACTCGCGAGCAATTCCGACCCGCGCAAAATCGCGACCGCCGTTTCATCGCACGAAGTCTCAAGTGCCAGAATCGTCCTCATGTTCTCGCGCATCCTACACCGTCATTCCGAGCCGCGCAGACGGCCGAGGGATCCCCAAAAGGCAGTAGCCGACACACCACCAAGAAAGATGCCCGTCCCGCTGTGGACGCATTCAAATACGCGGAAGCGATCCGACTAACGGAGAGATCCTTCCGCCGTCTCCGCGGCTCGGGATGACAACACGCGCGCTCCCTTCCCGCCCTACTTCTTCACCGCATCCATCTTCGGCGCGGTTTCCTTCGCGTAGAGCATCACGCCCTTGAGCGCATCGATCGCGCGCAGCATCTGCGGGTCCTTCGTCGTGATCAGATTCTTCTCGTCCTCCGGCGTGAGCTTCTCCGAGCTGCGCGCCTGGAAGAGCGCCCGCTCTTGCTCCGCCGTGATCGGCACCCGAATATTCGGCGCCACGCCCTGCGCGTGAATCACCTTCTTGCTCGGCGTGTAATATTTCGCCGTCGTAATGCGCAAGGCTGAGCCATCGGGCAACTGCATCACATTCTGCACCGAGCCTTTTCCGAAAGTCGTTTCGCCCACGAGAATCGCGCGATTCAAATCCTTCAACGCCCCCGCCACGATCTCCGCCCCGCTCGCGCTGCCCTCATTCACCAGCACCGTCATCGGAAAGCGCGGACGCTGTTTCGCCGTGCTCGAAGTCGCATAATCGCTCTGCTGCGAAGCCGCGCGACCTTGCGTGGAAACCACCGTCGTGCCCGGCGGAACAAACTGCGCACACACATCCACCGCGCTGTTCAGGAGCCCGCCCGGGTTGTTGCGCAGATCGAGCACCAGCGCCTGCATCCCCTGCTTCTGCAAATCATCGAGCGCCTTCTCCAACTCGTTAGCCGTCGGCTCATTGAATTGTATCAACCGCACATAGCCGATCTTGAACGCGCCCGTCAGTTCCGGATCGAGCAGCTTCGCTCCTTTCACGCTCTGCACTTTGATCTCCGCCCGCTCCAGCGCGTAATCTTTAACTTCCTTCGTTGCCGGCCGGAGAATCGTCAGCGTCACCTTCTGCCCCGGCACGCCGCGCAAAACGTTCACCGCGTCCTGCAGTTCCATTTTCTCCGTCGACGCGCCGTTGATCCGCAAAATTTGATCGCCGGAAAGAATGCCCGCCTTCGCCGCCGGCGTATCCTCCATCGGCGTGATCACGGTCAGCAATCCGCTCTTCACCGAGACCTCGATGCCGAGCCCGTTGAACCGGCTCCGCGTATCGTCCTGCATATCCTTAAAGTCCTCCGGGTCCATGAACTGACTGTGCGGATCGAGCGACGCAAGCATGCCCTTCATCGCTGCGTAAATCAGATCGTGGTAGCTGGTTTTCTTCCCATCCACATAATCCTGCCGGATCAACTGGACCGCGCGCGCGAACACTGAAATTTGAGCGTAGCCCGTCTCCTCCTCTCCCGCCGCCTGCGCTGAATAAGACCGAAAGCCCAGCAGCACGCTGAGGGACAGAAGCACGGCCAGGAAGCTGAGGGTAAATCGGCGTTTCATCGATCGACGGATGGAGCGGACAAGGAATCTGATCATCGCTCACCCGGAAATTTTTGGCAACGGCCAAACCCTTCGTGAATGGGTATTGAAATTGCGCCGCGCTAATCCAATTCTTGGTCCGGATGAATGACCAATTGAAACCTTCGTTAACCGACCTAGTGCAGAACTCCGTCGTCCAGGAGCGGGTGGCAGAGGTCGTGGCAGAATACCGTTCCTTCCACGCTGGCGAGGTCGAAGGCCGCCAGGCGAACTACGCGCGGATGATTAATGATTATTATGATCTCGTCACCGATTTCTACGAGTTTGGCTGGGGACATTCCTTCCATTTCGCTCCGCGATTCAAAGGCGAAGCGTTCGAGGCGTCGCTCAGGCGGCATCAGTTGCACCTCGCCGATGTACTCGGACTGAAGGCTGGCATGCGGGTCCTCGACGTCGGCTGCGGAATCGGCGGGCCGATGCGAAACATTGCCCGAGATTTCGGGGCGACGATTATCGGAGTGAATAACAACGACTATCAAATCCGGCGCGGACAGAGACATAATCAAGCGGCTGCACTGGGTGGACAGTGCTCGTTTCTCAAAGCGGATTTTATGGCTTTGCCGCTGCCGGATGACAGCCTTGATGCGGTCTATGCGATCGAGGCGACATGCCACGCGCCGGACAAGCGCAGATTATTCCGCGAGCTGTTTCGCGTAATGAAGCCAGGGATGGATTTCGCCGGTTACGAATGGTGTCTGACACCGAAGTATGAGGGAGACAATCCCGCACACCACTCAATTAAAAAAGGGATCGAAGCGGGCGCCGCGCTTCCCGACATTGCGCGCGAAGATGAGGTCGTGAACGCGCTGCGGGACGCCGGCTTCGAAATTATGGAAGCGCGCGATTACGCCGCCAGCGCCGACCGTGGGAGGCCGTGGTGGCTTTCGCTCTCGGGCTCGTTTTTGCACAACGGATTCAAGCGCTCGCCAGAGGGTCGATGGCTCACGCGCAAACTGGTGCGCCTGCTCGAGACGGTGCGCGTCGCTCCGCGCGGCTCGACGGCCGTCGCGACTTTTCTCGAAGCCGGAGCGCGGGCATTAGTCGCAGGAGGAAAGAGCGGAATCTTCACGCCGATGTTCTTTTTTCACGCTCGAAAACCACCCACGTAAACAAGCGTGGAGAGAAGGTTTATTGGAATTGCCACCCGCAAAACCGCCATGCTAATCTGCCCGAGTGGCATACCCCTCGCGCCTTTCCGATGTGGTCGTGGTCGGGGGCGGATTCGCTGGAGTGGTCGCGGCCTTAAGCATCGCGAACGAAGGGCGCCGCGTCCTGATTCTCGATGCTTCTGCGGTGCCGCCGCGCTTCAGCGGAGACTTGATCCATCCGCTCGGCCGACAATTGCTCGCTGATCTCGGAGTTTTGCCGGAGTTGCTCGCATGCGGCGCGGTCTCGATCGACGGCTTCGCGGTCTTTCCCGGGACGAGCCAGCAGGCCGCAACCATGCTGCCTTACCGCGAAAGCGCGCGGGGGTTGGTGATGGACTCGCGTGCCTTGGGCGAGACGCTGCGCCGCGCCGCCGCCTCCCATCCTGCGATCGAGCTTCACTGCGGATGCGAGGCGGTCGAGATTCTGCGACGCGACGGACGGGTGATCGGCGTGCGCGATGCGGCAGGGCAGGAGTGGTGCGGCCGGCTCACCATCGTTGCGCAAGGTCGCCATGCGCGATTGCGACGCCAGCTTGGCTTTGCCGAGAAGCCGCGCCCGCTTTCGATTTCCACCGCACTTACTTTGCGGGATGTGCCGCTGCCGGTGCAGAATTATGCGCATATTTTTCTGCCGGCGGCGGCTGATGGCAGCGGGCCGTTGCTGGCCCATACACTGGGCGGCGGCGACGTGCGGGTGAGCATCGATCTGCCGCGGAAGGTGGGCGAGGGACCTTTGAGCGAGCGGATTCTGCGCCTGGACCTGGACAACCTTCCGGCGGAGTTAGCCAAGGGTTTGCGCGATACTTTGCACGACCATTATGCCGAAACGGAACTGGCCACTCGTACCACCTGCGCGTTCCGAACCCGGCGTTGCGCGGCGGCCGGTGTTGCCTTGATCGGAGATGCCGCCGGCTGCACTCACCCGATCACCGGCACGGGTATGACGACGGCGTTGGTGGACGCGTGGATTCTGCGCCAGGAGCTGGATCGGGCCGACCGGCCGCGCCGGGATGCCACCAAAGCGCTGGACCGGGCGCTGCTGCGTTACCAGCAACGCCGCTATCGTTTCGCCCGCCCGCGCGAACATCTGGCCGAAGGTTTGTACGAAATCTTCTGTGGCAGCGAAGACGGCACCGCGGCTCTCCGGCACGGACTTTTCCATTATTGGAATGGGAGCCACCGGTCGCGCCGTGCCTCGGTCGCTTTGCTCTCGGGGGAGGATTCCTCATTGCGCAGGCTCTTCGCGGAATACCTGCGGGTTTGCACAGCGGCCGTGCGAGTGATTCTGGCGACGCCGCGGTGTGGTTATGATTTGCCCAGTCTTGCGTCCATCCTCCGCCGGTCCGTTCGGACTTTGAGCCGCTTCATGCGCAGTGCGGTTGGGCGACCCGTGGTGTTAAGCCAATGACAATGCCGTCCCCCGCTGCCGCGCAGTGTCCTTTCCGGGCCGATCCGACGCCTGCCCAAGACAAATCGATCCCGAGAGGAAAACTGCCACCCGCGCTCCCCGGGGGCTGGCCGTGGCTTGGACATGCCGGCGCCTTCGCGCGTGATCCGATCGGCCTGTTGCAAAGAGGGCGCGAAGAATTCGGCGAGGCCTTTCGTTTCAAACTCGCCGGACGCGACGTTTACGCCCTGCTCGGGCCAGCCGCGAACGCGGCATTCTTCCGCGCGCCGGACGATCAACTCAGTGCACGCGAGGCCTATCGCTTCACCGTCCCGATCTTTGGCCGCGGCATTGCTTACGACGTCGAGCCGGAAGTGATGAGCGAGCAGGTCGGGTTCATCATGCCGGCGCTGCGCGAAAGTCGATTACGCACTTACACGGAGGCGATCGCGGAGGAAGCGAAATCTTATTTCGGCGCGAGGTGGCAGGATAGCGGAGAGGTAGATCTGCTAGGCGCCATGAATGAACTTACGATCTTCATCGCGAGCCGATGTCTGATCGGGCCGGAGTTTCGGAATCGGCTTACGGGCGAATTTGCGCAGCTCTATCGAACGCTGGAGGGCGGGATCAATCTCATCGCGTTCCTGTGGCCCTACTTCCCTCGGCCGGCGCATCGACGTCGCGATCGCGCGAGAGAGCGAATGGTGGAATTAATTTCCAGCATCACCGACGCGCGCCGCGCCTCCGGCCAGAAGGGCGAGGATTTCCTCCAGACCTTGATGGAGGCGCGTTATAAAGATGGACGCGGGCTAACGCACCGCGAGATCGCGGGACTTCTTCTCACGTTGGTGTTCGCCGGCCAACATACGAGCGCGATCCTCGCGGCCTGGACCGTCATCCTGCTCTTGCAGGTGCCCGATTACCTGGCGCGCGTTCGGGCAGAAGTGGATCTCTGGGAGCGCGCGGGCGGTGGATACGAATCTCTCCGCGAACTGCACTCTCTCGAGCGGGCGATGAAAGAAGCAGAACGCATGTTCCCTCCCCTCGTCATGTTGATGAGAACGATTCGCCGCGACTTCAGTCATGGCCCGTATCGCATGCCGGCGGGCGGCATGGCGCTAATCTCGCCAGCTGTTTCCCACCGCATCCCAGAGGTCTTTCCGAATCCGGACCGCTACGATCCGGAACGGTTCAGTCCCGACCGGGCCGAGGATAGGCGGACGCCGCACTCGCTGATCGCTTTCGGTGGGGGCCGCCATCGGTGCGCCGGGGCGGCCTTCGCCTACCTGCAGGTGAAAGTAATTGTGAGCGTGCTTCTCCGGCGCTACGACCTCGCGCTGACGGCTGCCAATTACACGCCGGATTATCACACCTGGGTCGTGGGACCGCAGTCGCCTTGCCTCATAAAATTCCGCACGCGGCGCCCATGAAAGCAGATCCGCCCTCCTTCAATGAAGGCCGCAATCGGCGGCAACGGGTGAGAGCGGCCGGCCTCGATCCAAACTACTGGTATGTCGTCGAGCAGAGCAAAAAACTCCGCGCGGGCCAGACCATCGCGGTGCAGTTCTTCGGTCAACCGGGCGTGGTCATCTATCGCAGCACCGATGGCACCCAACTCTACGCCCTCGAAGACCGGTGTGTGCATCGGCAGCTCAAATTGTCGCTCGGCCAGGTTTCAGACTGCCGGCTGGTCTGCTCCTATCATGGCTGGCAGTATGAAGGCGCCAGCGGCGAAGTGGTCGATTTTTCGCATGAACTGTTCGGTCGCCCTGTGCCGCCACGGCTCCGGGTTCGCACCTTTCCCGTGGCCGAACGCTATGGGCTGATCTGGCTCTTCCCGAGTGGGGACGAGAAGCTCGCGACGGAGCGGCAAATTCCGCACATCCCCGAACTCGAGGCGGAAAATCCCAAACGTTGGGCCTGTGCCCCGATCGACTTCACCTGGAAGGCGCACCACTCGATGATCATCGATAACGTGAACGATTTCACGCACGCCTATCTGCATCGGAAATATCGCCCTTTTACCGACGCAAAACTTAGGCGCTGCGAAGCCATCGGCGACCGCGTTTTTGTCGCCTATGACACGCAAGTGGGGGCCGGCCGAATCTCCGGGCTCTTCGTGGACCGGCAGCGCGTGAACACCAATCACATCGAGCTTTGCTATGACTATCCGCATCAGTGGTCGAACGTGGACGGCCGGATCAAGCATTGGTGCTTTTTGCTCCCGATCGATCGGCGGCTGACGCGCGTCTTCTTTCTTTTCTATTTCGAAACCCTGCGCGTTCCCTTTACGAGCATTCCCATCCCGCGAATCCTCATGAGCGCAGTGATGAAGCTGGCGAATGTGATGTTCATTCGTTCGTTATTGCAGGAGGACGGCTGGGCGGTCGAAGCGGAGCAGGAAGGCTACGAGACGAACTTCGACGCGCCGCCGGTGGAGTTGAACCCCGCGATTCACGTGTTTCACGATCTCACGATTCGCAAGTGGCAGGAACATCTCACCCGCGAGAGTGAAGTGACGGAACCGATGCAGGACTTCGCTGCCAATGAAGCGGATAATCTCGTCGCTACGACGTCGCGCCAGGGGTCCAATCGATCAGGCGTCCATGCTTGAGCCGCTCAGTCTTGCAAACCTTGTCACCGCCGCGGTCGCTTTTGCGGGCTTCGTTGCCCTGCTCTGGCTGGCAGCACGTTATCTCCCGGGGCGTGCGTTCAAAGGCCGGACGCTCTCCGATGGCACTCGCCAAAGCTACCACGCCAACGGAATGAGCGCGCTGCTTCTCGTGCTCGCGCTCCACCTGAGCGGCGCGTTCTTAGGCGCGTGGTCGCTCGCCTGGCCGGTTCGACACATCATCGCGCTCACCCTGGTTGCGAATCTGTTCGCCTTCGTCTGTGCGACTTGGATTTTCCTCCGCGCAAGACGGCAACGAGCCAACGCCGCGCGTGGATGGAAGGACGCGCTGCGCGACTATTTCTTCGGGATCGATTTGAACCCTTCGTGGAGAGGGATCGATCTGAAGATGTTCTCCTACCGTCCCTCGCTCATCGGACTCTGTCTCATCAATCTCGCGTTCGCAGGGCTGCAATGGGAACGGCATGGGCAACTCAGCATCCGGATGCTCCTGTTCCAGGCTTTCTTCTTCATCTATATCCTGAACCACTTTCAACTCGAGCGTGTCATGACCTCTACCTGGGACATCATTCAGGAGAAGTTTGGTTGGATGTTGATCTGGGGGGACTTTGTTTTCGTTCCGTTTGCATACAGCATCGCCGGTTGGTTTTTGGTCGATAACTTTGCGCCAATCTCGACGGCGTCCATCCTGGCGTTGAGCACGCTTTACGGTTTCGGCTTTTGCCTCTTCCGCGGCGCAAACGTCCAAAAGCACGCCTTCCGCGAAAACCGACAAACACTTATTTGGGGGAAGCCCGCGGCGTCGCTTTCCGGCCAACTGCTCGTTTCCGGTTTTTGGGGAATCGGCCGAAAACTCAATTACACCGGCGAATGGTGCATCTACTGCGCCTGGACGGCGCTCGCCGGGTTTCAATCCTGGGTCCCGTGGTTGATTCCATTGTGGCTCCTCGCCCTCCTCGGACAGCGCGCGGCGCGTGACGATGCGCGCTGCCGCGAAAAATACGGCCCTTTGTGGGAAGCTTATTGTCGGCGGGTGGCCTTCCGGATGTTTCCCGGGGTTTACTAGAATTTGGCCCCTGCCATGATCCTCGTCACGGGCGCGACCGGTCACTTGGGCGCGAATTTACTTCGCCTTCTGATCGCTCAAGGCGAGCCCGTGCGCGTCCTGGTTCGCCAGAGCAGTAACCTGGACTCGTTAGGCGGACTGGAGATCGAGAAAGTGCTGGGCGACCTCCGCGATCCTGAGTCGCTCCGCGCCGTTGTTCGTGATTGCGATCGCATCTATCACTGCGCTGCCTTGGTCACCACGGCAGAAAATCGGAAGCGCGAACTTTTTGAAACCAACGTTGTAGGCACACGCAATCTGCTGCGCGCGGCGCTCAATGCCGGAGTCCGTCGGGTCGTTGTCTCTGGATCGCTGAGCGCCGTGGGCCAACCGGAGAACCGGCAAGCGAACGAAGACGATGCCTTCGATCCGTTCGCAGCCGAGCTCCCTTACGCGCATTCCAAAGCATGGGCGGAACACGAATGTCTCAAGGCGGCAGGGGACGGGCTCGCGGTCGTCATCGCCACCTCCTGCGCGATCATCGGGCCGCATGATTATGTGCCCTCGCGCGTCGGCCGCACCCTGATCGATTTCGCGGAAGGACGCATGCGCTTCTATGTGCCGGGCGGATTCGAGTTCGTCTCCGCCCACGACATCGCGCGCGGTCATTTTCTCGCGATGGAGCGGGGACGGTCCGGCCAGCGATACATTTTCAGCACAGAATTTCTGACCATGGATGAGATGCTCGACTTGTGGGCCTCGGTGACGGGAACACAGACTCGCCCGCGGCGGCTTCCACCCCATCTCGTTTATGCGGGCGCGACAGTTTTTCAGGCTGTGTCTCGCCTTCGCGGTTCGACCCATGCGGAACGCTTTACCCCGGGAGCGATCCGCCTCCTCCAGTTACAACGGCGAGTGGACATCGGAAAAGCGCGGACGGAGCTCGGCTACGAACCGACTTCGATCCGCGAGGCGGTGACAGCCGCTTACGAGGATTTTGTCCGCCGCAGGCTCATCGCCTCATCGCCGAGGTAGCGCGCCAAAGCCCAAAGCGGAAAGTAATTCTTATAGAGCTCGTAATGCAGCAACCCGGTCCGAAAGAAAACGCCCGCGGGCGATTCGCTCGGGAAATCCCCATCGAGTTGCTGACGCGAAAGCAGCCAACTAACCGCCCGCTCAACGGCTCCCGCGGCCCTGCTTGTTCCCATTTTTAGTAACGAAAGGACGGCCCACGCCGTCATGATCACCTGCGAGTTCGGGTGTTCGCAATATTCGCCGCGCAGACAACTGGACCAATGTTCGCCCCATCCGCCATCCGCCTTTTGGCGCCCCAGCAACCATTCACCAGCACGGCGAAGCGCGGGGTGAGCATGCGACAAACCGCCCGCGACCAGCCCCTCCGCACAAAGGAAAATCGCGTAGGTGAAATTAACGCCCCACGATCCTTCCCAACTGCCGTCCGCGCATTGTCGTTTTAGGATCGACCGGACCGCGCGCGCCATCGCGCGTTCGATCCGCGGACGCAGTGCCTCCGGAAAGCGCTGGCGAAAATGCGCCAGACCGCTGAGACAGCTCGCGGTGCACTCTAGATAGGAGCCTTCCACCACGCAGTTCCCAAACATTTCCGTGGGGTTAAGCGACTCCAGCCAACGCGGGCCTCGTCTCCGCTCGAACGAACCAAAGCCGCCGTCCCGATTTTGTCGGGAGAGAATGAACTCGACCGCGGCGACCAGTGATTGATCCGAGATGCGCTCAGCCGGCGCCATCTGCGGCTCGAATTTGAGCAAGGCGATGAGCGCTTCCGCCGTGCAATCAGAAACAGGCCATTGGTGGCGCTCATCCGAAAAACACCAGCCGCCGCGGTTGCGCTCGCGCTCCTCAGCCGGCAAGTCCTCAAGGATCTGCGAGTCGCGCAGAAAACCGTAGGCGCGAGTCAGAGAAACTTGCGCCGCCGACCCGGCGAGCCCCTGTGGAATCTCCTCAATCGCGCGGATTGTAAAACTGGTGTCCCAGGTATGAGAGTGCGCCCCGCAGAAACGCAGACCTTCGCGCGCATCGCTCCAACTCCAGTAATCCAAATTGGCTTGAGCCGCTGCGAACTCCGGCGCGCGGCGGTCCCAAAGCGCGATGAGATTTAGCGATCCATTTACCGGCGAAAGCGACACCCCGCCGCTCGTGCGCACTTCTGCGAGGATCCGGGCATAACATGCGTCCAGGGCGCTTTGTCGTATCTCCTCCAAATCGAACCTTTCATAGAATCGGGCCGTGGCATCGAACGCGCGCAGGAGCGCGTTTTTTTGTACGAACAGGTCCGACGCGGCAACGTGGTCGCGATGCTTAGAGAAATCTATTTTGCCGAACGGCGACGAATAGAGCTCACCCCTCAACGCGAGCGTTATTTCGGAGATCGGCGCCGTGAACCGGGCACCATACAGGTAAGCCATCGGGAGCGCGATCAGGCGCGTGTGGTTGTAGAGCCTGGTTGGATGCAGAGGAAACGCCCGCGGCAGGAGCCAGAGCTCGGGCAGGATCGGATTGACCCCTTCCCATCCGTAGATTCCGATCAGCGCCAGCCAGAACTTTCCCCACGTCGGAATGGCGAGGACCCCGCCGTGCGCTTCGAGCCACTCTCGCGCGCGCCTGGCTAACGGGTCCGCAGCCGGAACTCCCAGGAGACGCGCGGCGATGTAGGCCAACGCGGTGTGAAAAACATAAGCGGGCGACTCGCTGTGCATGCCCCAGCCGCCATCGGGCAGGACGTGAAATCGGAGATAGCGCAGCAACTGCTCTTTTCGCTCGGGCGCGATGATCTGTCCGCAGATGTGATGCGCGATCACATACTGCGAAACCAGCATCGTGTTCCATTTCACTTCCCCCTGCCAGCAGCCGCGGTCGCGTTGCTGAGTGAGCAGGAAACTCAGGCCCGATTGCAACCCCGCGATCGCGGCGTCGCGACTTGTTTTCTCCGCACTCACGCCGAAGCGGGGATCCGGCTCTGGCTCATCCGCAGCCAGGTTTGCAGAATGACCGCAACATGCGGCACGAACTCACGGAAACGTTCCTCGTCCGCGGCGGAGAAAGCCTCGCCCTGATTCTTGTTCAGCAATTGCGCGACGCCGAAGATGCGTTCCCGCGAGTCGAGCAGCGGCATGCAGAGCAGATTGCGCGTGTGATAGCCAGTCGCTTTGTCCACAGTTCGATTAAATAGCGGATTGGAGTAGGCCTCGGTGATGTTGAGCGTCTCGCCGGTGCGGGCGACGTGGCCGCAGATCCCCTGTCCGATCGGAACGACGAGCTGCAACGATTCGTCGTTTGCCCCATGCGCTACCTTCGAGCGGAGGACGCCGTTCGCTTCATCGACCAGGAAGAGCGTGCAGCGATCGGCCTGCACGAGTTGCGCAATCTTGCGGGTGGAAGCGAAGAGCACCTGATCGAGCATGGATTCGGAGAGCTGTTGCGACGCCTGGTCGATCACTTGCACCAGTTGCTCCAACTCGGCCGTCGATTCGCTCAGGAGCGCGCTGAATTGCCGTGGGTCCATCTCTTCCACGGTCCGCGCCAGGTCGCCTCTTCGGGTCAGACGGGAAAGGCCCCCCAACATCTGACTCGCATTTTCGGCCAGGCCTTTCGTGAAGGAAATCAGGCGGCCGTCTTCCAAGCTCAAAATGCGATCCGCGATATCGAGGATGCGGTGATCGTGCGTGACCAATAGAATCGCGCACCCTTGGTTTCGCGCCAACCGGTGTAACAGGTCCACCACTTCCCGGCCGGAAGCTTTATCGAGCGCCGCGGTCGGCTCGTCCGCGAGAATAATCTCCGGCCCGCCAATCAACGCGCGCGCAATCGCAACCCGCTGTTTCTGCCCCCCGGAAAGCTGAGCAGGATAGGCGTCGATTTTACTCTCCAGTCCCACTTTTGTGAGCATGGCCAGAGCAGCCGCCCGTCCATCCTTGCGCGCGAGATGCGGCTGGGCTAGGGCCAAAGCCATTTGCACATTCTGCGAAACCGTGAGCGACCGAAGAAGATTCTGCGCCTGAAAGATGAAGCCAATGCGGCGCCGGATCGCGACCCGTTGCGCGGGAGTGGCGCGCGACAGAGATTGATCGAACGTCCGCACTTCCCCTTCCTGCACGCTGCGGAGGGCACCGGCGAGCGTGAGCAGCGTCGTTTTTCCCGAGCCGGACGGGCCGGTCAGGATCACGATTTCGCCGGCATAAAATTCGTTCGAGACATCGTGCAGGACGCGCTTGCGCAACGCGCCCGCACCGAAGGCATGGTTCAGCGCCTCGAGGACGATGAGCGGTTTTTTTCCGGCAACGTTCGTCATCATCGCTAAAAGATTTCCGCGGGATCGGCTGCCCGCAGTTTGCGCATGGCGAGCGCTCCAGAAACGGTGCACATCAGCATCGTTAAGGCCAGCACAAGCAACGCCCGCCCGAAGGTGAGATAAGCCGGCAGCATGGTAATGGCACGCGTGAGATGGAATATTAGCGCGGCCATCAAGGTCGCGGGAATGAAACCGAGCAGCGAGAGAATTACCGCCTGCTGTAGCACCAACGCAAAGAGGCGCGCGTCCGTATAACCGACCGCCTTGAGCGTGGCGTACTCCTGCAGGTGATCCACCACATCCGTGTAAAGAATCTGGTAAACGATCACGGAGCCAACCACGAAGGCCACGATCATGCTCGCCGTAATGATAAAACCGATGGGGGTCCGTTTGCCCCAATACTCTTTCTCCAGTTGCATGTAGCCCGCGCGCGTCACGACTTGGACATCGGGAGGGAGCAGCGCTCGCAGGCGATCGCAGGTTTTCACCGCATCAGTCCCCGGCGCGAGTCGGATCACACCGAGATCGACCAACCCTTCGGGACGGGCTTTGAAAATGCTCAAGAAAGTCGAGCCACTTGTGACCACGTTGCCGTCCGCGGCGAAGGATGTTCCTAGCCGAAAGACGCCGTTCACCGTGACCTTTCGACCTGCGATTTCGGTCTCGACTTGACCGCGCTCCTTCAGCTCCTGCGCGATCGGCCCAAACTCTGGGCGCGACCCGGAATCGAAAAAGACGCTATCGGGCAATTTGAGCAGCGCCGTCTTTTCGATCACCTCTGGCAAATCGAGCACTCGATCATCGGGATTGAAACCGAAAACAAAGATACTCCGGTCGCGACGGGACTGCGGATTCTTCCAGTTCGCCATCCCGAGATAAACCGGAGCAACCGCGATCACTTCGGGCAACGCGAGCGCCTGATAGACGCGGCGCTGGGTGAAGCTCTTCGTGCTGATGAGCGACTCATACTGCGTGCTCACCATCGCAAGATCGCCGCGCAGATGGGAATGAAGAATCGTCGTGCTCTCAAACAGGGCATCGTGAAAACCGAGCTGCATCATCATCATGATGGCTGCGAAAGCGATGCCGGCGACCGCGGCGGCGAGACGGCGTTTTTCGCCCGCGAGTTGCAGCCAGGCCAGCGGAATCCCGAGAGGAAGAAGATAGCGCAGCGCGCGCGCCAGAGGACCCTTCCGCATCGGAGTAGAACGCCACCTATGGTAGAATCCGCACCGTCACTTGGGCCCCGATCAAGCCCGCCGCTTTCGAGCTGTCCTCGAGACGAATTTTCACCTCGACCACGCGCGTGTCCGCGAACGCCGCCGGGTCGGCTCCGTACATCGCATTCTTCCTCACCGCCAATCCGATCTCTTCCACCGTTCCGGCGACATCCGGCTTTAGAAAAGCTGCCTCGATCTCGGCGCGCTGCTTCAATTTCACGCTGCGAATATCGGTTTCGTAAACCTCGGCCGTAACGAACATCGACTGCGTCTTTGCCATCTCCAGCACCCCTTCCGGTCCCGCTTGCTCCCCCGGAAATGCGTGAATCTTGATCACCTGCCCATCGACCGGCGCACGCAACTGCGTTTGCGCCAGCTCGGCTTCCGCGCGCCGTGCGGCCGCGACTGCGGCTTCCACCAGGGCGGTCGCGTAGTCAGTATCCGTCTGGCGCACTTCGCGAATGCTCGCCAACCTCTTCGAGGCGGCGTCGAGCTGGTTGCGCCGGCTTTCGGAACTCGATTTCGTCGCATCGAGTTCCGCCTCCGAGACCGCACCGGTTTTGCGCAATTGCACCTGACGATTATAAATGCGCTCGGCGTTTTGAGACTCCGCCGTCAAGCGTTGCACCTCGGCCTCCTGCGCGGCGATGTCAGTCGCCTTCTCGCCCGCCATAACCTGAGCGAGGCGCGCTTTCGCCACTTCCACCTGGCTCCGCGCTTCGGCCAGAGCTGCCTCTGCCACAGGACGGCTATGCGTAACCGCCAACACCTGCTCCCGCTTTACCGGCTCGCCTTCCCGAACAAAAAGCTGCGCGATCAGCGATGGTCCTTGCAAGGTGTACGGCGCTGTCAGATGAAACACTCCATCTTCGGGAACGATCCTTCCCAGGCACGCGATGCCTATGTCCTGCGGTCGCTCGGCGCCGCCTCCCCACCTCGCGAAACCGATCAAGAACAGCAGGAAGGCGGGGGTGAACGCCTTGGTACTAAATCTACGAGACATATCTGGAGAAGAGCGCGGTTATTGCTTGCCGCAGAACAGCACAACCGGTCGGAGCTTGCAATCCTCTTCCTCCGGGGTCATCGCAATGCTCTCCTCACCGCAGCGCGGAAACTAAAATTTCTGACGAATACCTGGTCGCAAGAGGGTTCGGCTTTCCCTCTTTCATACGGACTTTTGACGCAAGAGCGCCAACAGTTGAGTAGATGGGGACCAGGACGGCGACGTTTCGATCTGGGCAACGTGCGGGAAATTTTTGGCAACGGGCAAAGCCATTGGTAGGTTCGCGCCTTCCCATCCGCGATGAAACTCTTCCTCTCCCTCTTCCTCTGCTTCTGCCATTTCCCGCTCGTCGCTTTCGGCGCGGAAGAAAAGAAGGACGCCCAACCCGAGGCAAAGGAGGAGGCGAAAAAAGAGGCCAAGCCAGAGCCGAAGCAGGACAAAAAGGAGGCCGCAAAAGAGGAAGCACCCGACGACGTCAAAAAGGAATCCAAAGAACCCGCGAAAAAGGAGCCAAAAGAAGACGCCAACCCGGACGCCCAGTTCCAAAAAGTGGCCGACGAGTACGTGAAAGGCTGGCTGGCCGCGCACCCGCTCACCGCCACCTCGCTCGGCCTCCACGAATACGACGGCCGGATGAGCGATTTCACCCGCCTCGCGATCGACGCCGAAGTCTCCCGCCTTCGCCGTTTCGATGAGCGCCTCGCTCAGTTCGAACTCGAAAAAATGGGCGAAAGCGCGGCGAAAGATCTGCGCATCCTGCAAGCCGCGATCAAGCGCGACCTCTTCGACATCCAGGACATGGATTCGTTTGAGAACAACCCCATGACCTACGCGCAAGCGCTCGACGTCAACACCTACATCAAACGCAACTACTCGCCCCTCGTCGATCGCGTCCGCAGCATCATCGCGATCGAAAACCAAACGCCGAACCTCATCATCTCGGCCAAGACCAATCTCAAACCGGTCCTGCCCAAACCATACGTCGAACTCGCGATCCAGATCGCACGCGGCGCCTCCGAGTTCCTGAAAAAAGATCTCGTCGAAGCGCTGAAAGATTTGAAAGACGAACGCCTCGTCGGCGCCTTCGCGCTCTCGAACCGCAAAGCTTCCATGGCCCTGGCCGACTACGCGAATTGGCTCGAGAAAGAGCGCCTCCCGAAAGCGATCGGCGAATGGGCCATCGGCGACGAAAAATACCGCCGCATGCTGGCCGACGGCGAGTTGGTAAACCTCGCGCCGGGTAACGTGCTTGAGATCGGTCTCGCGGAGTTGAAGCGCGAACAGGAAGCCTTCGCCGAGGCGGCCAAAATCATCGATCCAAACAAGCCCGCAATCGAAGTCTTCAAAGACGTCCAGAAGGAACATCCCACGCCCGCGAGTTTGATCCCGGACACCGCGAAGAATCTCGACGCGATCCGCCAATACCTGGCCGACCACGACATCATTACCATGCCCTCGAAAGTGCGCGCCGAAGTGAAAGAGACTCCGCAGTTCGCCCGCGCCACTTCCTTCGCTTCCATGGACACCCCCGGGCCGTTCGAGAAGAAAGCCTCGGAGGCCTACTACTACGTCACGCCGACGGAGCCCGAATGGCCCGAAGCGCAGAAAGAGGAATGGCTCACCGCGTTCAACTACTACACCACCGACGTCGTCTCCATCCACGAATGCTATCCCGGCCACTACACCCAATTCCTCCATCTGAACGCGTCTGACGCCTCGAAAGTTGCGAAGATTTTCAGCAGCTACGCCTTCGTGGAAGGCTGGGCGCATTACACCGAGAAGATGCTGCTCGATGAAGGATTCGGCCGCAGCAAAAGCGAAACGCCGACCGACGATGAAATCAAACGCGCCGCCAAATATCGCCTCGCCCAATCCGACGAAGCGCTCCTTCGTCTTTGCCGCCTTGTCGCTTCGATCAAGATGCACACGCAAGGCATGACGGTGGATGAAGCGACGAAGTTCTTCGTCGATAACTGCTACTACGAAGAAAAGCCCGCTCGCCAGGAGGCGATGCGCGGCACCTTCGATCCCGGTTACCTCAATTACACACTCGGCAAACTTCAGATTCTAAAATTGCGCGAAGATTACAAAACGCAGGAAGGCGACAAGTTTTCGCTCAAGAGATTCCACGACGAAATGCTCAAGCACGGCATGCCGCCGATCCGTTTGCTCCGCGAGATCATGCTCAAAGACAAGGCAACGTGGGATGCAGTATTGTAGCCGTCCGTCTCCGATCGTCCGGTGTTTCCGAGCCGCGGAGATGCCTTCGTATCAGGCATCACCAGCGGAGCTAACACGGTTTGCGGCGCCCCTTAAAAGCGCGCTCGCATTTTTGCTCCGGAGGTCTTAAGCAGGACGCAACGCCATGAACTCACTCATCTGGATCGCCGTCTTTCTTTTTGCCCTCTGGTTGGTGGTGCGAATTTTCTTCGCCCTTACCAGCCTCGTTTTTCACGCTCTCTGGATCGTGGGACTCGTGCTGCTCGCCTTTTGGCTGGCCAGGAAATTTTTCTAACGAGCCGCCGAATATCGTCCAGCTCGTGCACAGCCGACCTACCCCCCCGGGGCGCGATCACTCGGTCTCCGCACTCTGGACGGCAGCAGCGCGCCGCGAGACAAACCCGAGTTCCCGTTAGTGCTTCAGAGAAATTTTATTCTCCACCGCCTCTACTCCCGGCACATCCTTCGCCAGGTTTTCCGCGGCTTGCTTCTGGTCATCCGACACAGCAAAACCGCTTAGCTGCACCGTCTTTCGAAAGACGGCGACCTGCACATCCGGAAATTTGAAGTTCGTGGAAGTCGCAAAGGTTGCCGTCACCTGCTCGGCCAGCTTCGAATCTTCTTGCTGCTCGGCCAGGCTCCGCTCGGTTGTCTGGCGATTGCAGCCGGTCAAAATCGGGCTCAAGAACAGTACTGCCGCCGCCGCCCACATTAAATATCTCGTCTTCATTTAGCCTTCCTTCGCGTTCTACCGTTTCTTCCCGTTCACAAAAAAATACAGCACCCGTCCGTCACGCGTCGTCCATTTCAGATTCCCCTTCAAAGTCGCGCCTTTGATTACGCCGTCCCACTGCGCCTTGTTCTTGCCGCGCAAAACCGGCGCCGTCGTCCAGTTGTAAAAATCTGGATTCCCAGTCGCGCTGTATCTTACCGCACCGACCTTTTTCCCCTTCAATTCCTGCGAGACCAACTTCCCTTTCGCAAACGTCAGCACATCATCGAAGCGTCTCGCCTCCGGCGCCTCTTTGTTCGCCGTCTCCTTCGTCGGCACCACTTGCACCTGCCACTCCGTCCCGTCGAGTAATCCTGCGGACGCAGTCGCGAGTGTCAGTGCGGAGCAAAGAAGAAAGAAAAACAGCAGACGTTGTTTCATTGTGTCAGTTCGTATTCTGGGGAGCAGTCTAGCACAGACCGTCAGCTCCTCCTCAATCAGCAGGAAAAAAACGCAGTCACCAGCTCCGCCGCGAACGTTTCCTATGTGGCGGGCCGCCAGACCACATCTTTTTCCATCCTCGCCCATGAACAAAACACTCCAACGAATCAATGCCGAGGTTATGACGCCTGATAACGCCTGGACCGCGATCGGCGTCCTTGCCGTCATCATCGGCTCAGCGCTCGGGCGAAAATTACTCGAAGGCGGCTGGCGCGCGGCCACGGGAAACGAGCCGCCGCTCAATCCAGATTCCGAGGACGCCACCTGGCTCGAAGCGCTCGCTTGGGGCGTCACGACTGGCGCGATCATCGGCGTAGTGCGCGCGCGCTCGCGTCACGGCACGAGTTTCGCCGGGCGCCGCTGGTCGCAGTAAACGAAACTCGCGCCATGGACGCGAAAGCCCCGAGGCGGACCTGAGACACCAGGCTCCCCTGCAAAATCAGTAACGACACGTCGCGGCCGCACCGGTCTGCGTGGGCATCTGTGGGGCCGGAATAACCGCGACCTCGCCGCCCTTGGCGCGCACCAACTCACCCAGGTCGTCGAGCAAATCGCTCTCGCCTACGTCGCTCATTTGGCCAGCTACAGCCAGGTCTATGGCTGGCTCGCCATCGGCATCATCCTCCTCGTGTGGGCCGACATCGTGGCAATCATCACGCTCTACGGCGGCGAACTCGCCTCCCACATTCAAATGATGGCGTATGATGGCTTGAGCGGTGCCGAAGTCAGCCGGCGGCATCGCGAACGTTCCCCTGATCACCCGGATAAGAAGAGCTGACGTGCCACAATCGCGACCTCGTGAAAAAATCGCGTCCGGCCTTTCAAGGCCGCACCGCCGATCCATAGATTAAGTCATGCTCGAATCTTTCACCTTCGATTGGACCCTCGCGGCGGAGAATCTGGCTCGCATGCTGATCGCTTTTGCCCTTGCCTTCCCATCGCGTGGGACCGCGTCAAATCGGATCGCAGCCTCGGTTTGCGCACCTTTCCCATCGTTTCCGTGGCCAGCCGCGGTTACATGCTGATCGCGCTCCACGTGGTCGGCGATCGCCCGGAAGCATTGATGCGCGCCTTCCAAGGGTTGCTCGGCGGAATGGGCTTTACGGCGGCGGCGCGATTCTCAAAAATGGCGGGAACGTGCGCGGCTTGGCCACGGCCGCGAGGCTTTGGAGCACGGGCGCGATCGGCGCGGCGGTGGCGTTCCGTCGCCTGGAGATCGCCGTTATCCTCGCGCTCGCGAACTTCGCGCTGCTCCGCTTGCTGAAGCCGTTGAAGGAAAAAGAAACGGACTGATCCGCCCTCTTACCATGGCAGCGGGTCGCCCATGTGGAGAAAGGTACCCGACGGGCCATCGTCGCTCAGCGTCGCGAGTTGCACGCTCGTCTTCGCTCCGTCCGTCAATTCCATCGTCGCGCCTTCGCCACCCATTTCCGTTTTCACCCAGCCCGGATGCGCCGCGTTCACTTTGATCTTCGTGTCCTTCAACTCCGAGGCTAAATGGACGGTGAACGCGTTCACCGCCGACTTCGAAACGTTATACGCCACGGTCGATTTCGCTTCGTAGATCGGCGAACCCTCCGTCGCGTGCAGCCCGACCGAGCCAAGAATGCTCGACAGATTCACGATCCGCCCCGCCTCGCTCTTCCGCAGCAAAGGCAGAAACGCCTGCGTGGTTGCGATCAGGCCGAACAAATTTGTCTCGAACGTGCGCCGCCAGATGTCGAGCGATTGCTCGCTCACTTCGCCTTCCCGATCATCGATCATCGTGCCGGCGTTGTTGATCAAAATGTCGAGGTGACCGAACTCCTTCTCTACCTTCTCCGCCGCGGCGCGAATGCTTTTCTCATCGTTCACATCAATCGCAATTAACCGCGCGGTGACGCCATCCTTCTTCAATTCCTCGACGGCTTTTTCACCCTTCGTTGCGCCTCGCGCGCCCACTAACACCGTGACGTTTTGCTTGCCAAGCTGGCGCGCGGTTTCGAGTCCGATGCCTTTATTGGCCCCGGTGATTAATGCGATCTTGTTGCTCATAAATTGTCTCCGTTCTGTTCCAGATGCGCGCCGTTTTCGTTCTCCGCGCGCGGCAATAACTCCGGCGCCTGCAAATCCCGCGCGATCTGTTCCACCTGCGGCAGCTCTTCGATCTCCATCCCGAGCGGCGCGGCCCCGAGGTCGCGAAATCTGCGCGCCGTCACGAGCACCCGACTCTCGATGTTTCCAGCCACTTTGTTGAAGGCTTCCACGGAATTGTTCAGGCTCTTCCCGAGCCGGCCGAAGTGGGACGACAAGTCGGCGAAGCGTTTGTAAAGCTCGCTCCCGAGTTGGCTGATCTCCCGCGCGTTCTGCGCCAGCTTCTCCTGCCGCCAGCCGTAACAAACCGCGCGCAGGAGCGCGATCAACGTCGTCGGCGTCGCCAAAATAATTTTCTTGTCCGCGCCGAACTCGATCAACATCGGATCGCGTTCCAGCGCCGCGCTGAAGAACATCTCGCCCGGCAAAAAGAGAATCACGAAATCCGGCGCGCTCTCGAACTGTTCCCAGTACGCCTTGCGCGAAAGCTTCTCGATGTGGCCGCGCACCTGCACCGCGTGTTGCTGCAAACGGTTCACCCGCGCGTCATCGTCCGCCGCTTCCAGCGCTTCCAGGTAAGCATTCAACGTGGCCTTCGCATCCACCACAATCGTTTTGCCCGCCGGCAAACGCACAATCATGTCCGGCCGCATCCGTCCTTCCTCCGTCTGCACCGAGGTCTGCTCCACAAAATCGCAATGCTCGACCATGCCCGCCAGCTCGACCACGCGGCGCAGTTGAATTTCCCCCCAGCGCCCGCGCACGATCGGCGACCGCAAAGCGCGCACCAGATTGCTCGTTTCCGAGCGCAAATAATTCTGCGTCTCCGCCAAAGTGCGCACCTGGGAGGTGAGCGATTCGTAGGCGCCGCTCCGCGCCTTCTCCAGATCGTTAATCTTCACGTCCACCTTCTCCAGCGAGTCGCGCAACGGCCGCACCAGCGCATCGATCGCCTCCTGCCGTTTCTCCAAATCACCACGCGCGCCCTCCTGCGTTTTTTCCAGAGTAGATTTCGCCAGTTCGAGAAAGGAAGTGTTGTTATTCCGCAATGCTTCCGCGGAGAGCGCCTTGAACGCGTCTGAAAAACGCGCTTGCGCCTGATCCAAAACCGCGAGCTTTTCCATCGCCGCTTTCCGCTCTTCGCCGAGCTGCGTTTCCAGCGCCGCGATGCGCGCGGTGGCTCGCGACTGCTGATCGCGAAAAGCGCGCATCTCCTGCGCGGTCGACGCCAGGTTCAGCTCCAGCTCCGGGATGCGCTGATTTTTTTCCTGCGCGGTGGCCAGGCTTTGCGCCACCTCGCCCAGCGTGGCGTTCAAAGCCGCTTCGCAATCCGCCACCGCGAGCGCGCGTTTTTGCCCCAGCACGAGCGCCGTGATTCCCCAGCCGAGGAGGAGCGACACCACCGCTACGCCAGCGATAATCAGGTAAATCGTCAGGGTCATGAGCTCTGGCCGCCGGTCTTTCCACCGGCCGCCGCCGTTACTCTAGCAAACCGCAGCGCCACTACCAAGCGACTCGAAGGCCACCATACGCCGCGCGTCCCAACGCCGGGAATCCGAAGACTTCCGAGTAGCGCTCGTCGGTGAGATTATTGATCCGGCCAAAGACGGAAACGTGCCGGCTGATTTCGTACTCCGCTGCCAGGTTCACCAGGGCGTAATCCTCGATGTCGAAATTCGGCCCGCCGAAGCTCAACTCCTCCCGCGCGTTCACGAATTTCGCCTCCGCCGTCGTCCGCAGTTTCCCAAACCAAAGATACGTCCCCGAAACGTAAACCTCATTCCGCGGCCGCCGCGGCAAACGCGCGCCCGGGAGCTGATTGATGTCCGCCGCCGAAGTTTTCTCCGCGTCGAGATAAGTGTAATTCGCGATCAACTCCAGGTTCGCCACGGGCCGCAACTTTGCTTCCAACTCCACGCCCTGCGTCCGCGCCGCGCCCAGATTGAGCGTATCGAATTGCCCATTAAACCCGATCAAATTCGAGAGCCGATTACGAAAATACGTCGCACCGAGTTGCACTCGCCGATCCCAAAACCGCTGCTCGACGCCCACGTCGAACCCGCGATTCCGCTCCGGCTCAAGCGCGAAGTTATTCCCGAAAATTTTATCCTGACTGCTCGGCGGACTGAACCCCGTCGCGATGCTCGAATGCAAAGTCGTATTCGTGCGCGCGATCAAATAGCTGCCGGCAAAACGGTAGGTCCAGACATCGCCAAATTGATTGAAGTGATCGTAGCGACCACCGGCCACGAGGTTCAAACCCGTCACCGGCGTGACACTCACCTGCGCGAAGCCGGAAGTTTGCTCCGTCTCGTCGCTAATGAAGGTCGGCATCGGTCCAAAAATCTGCGAAATGAATGGCCGTTCCTGTCCCGCATCCACCGAGCTGTAAAACGCACCAGTCGTTAACGTGAGCCACGAGGTGGGCGCCAGGCTGTTCTGATAGTCGAGCGTGAATCGCTGGAAGAGCGACCGCGTTGCGCCCACGAAAGTCGTCCCCGGGAGAAACCCGTCCTCGTTCGGATCGTTCACCTGCCGTTCGTGATCATAGGCCAGGATGAGTTGATGGCTCCACCAATCCACCGGCGTGAAATCGATCCGCGGCCCGATCAACCAGCGCTCGGTCAAAAAATTGTCGAACGGTTTCGGATCCAGGATCGAGTTCGGGTTGCCCGTGTCGGCTAACGAGTAGGTGAACAAACTGCCGAGCCGCAGCCGTTCATTCGGCGACCAGCCGATGTTCGCCACGCCGTTGCTCAGGCGGTATTGATTATTCGGCCGCTCGTTATTCGTATCGAGCCGGCTGAGCCCGATCGAAAAATCGAACCCGCGCACGCCGCCCGAGCTGCTGAAAGATTCCCGCGCCGTTTCAAACGATCCGCCTTCCACGTTCACCTGCCCGGTGGGCGCGCCGCTCCCACGTTTCGTGAAAATCTGGATGACACCCGCGAGCGCTCGCGGTCCGTAAAGCGTGCTCTGCGGGCCACGCACCACCTCGATGCGGTCGATATTATCGACACTCAGATCTGCAAAATTGAACAGCCCCGCCAGCCCCTGATTGATTGGAATCCCATCGAGCAAAACCTGCGTGTGTTCGCTCCGCAGTCCGCGCGTGAAAACGGAAGTCAGCTGTCCCGGCGCGCCGGTCTGCGCGATCGTCAGGCCCGGCACTTCGCGCAATGCGTCGGCCACGCGGCGCACCTGGCGTTCCTCCAATTCCTCGGTAGTGACGACGCTCACGCTGGCCGGCGATTCGATCTCCGGGATGGGCAAACGCGTCGCGCTGACCACAATCTCGTCGGTGATTGCATCCTGCGCGTGGACGGTAAATGCGCCCACGAGAAAAAGAACAACCGCGAGCCAGCAGCCTGGGGAGCGCACGCGACCCGCATGCCGGTGCTGGCGACCCGCCGGCACCATCTCTTCGCGGCGCTCGCGTAACTGGCTCGGCACCGTTGCCCGCAAAGACGGTGACGGCGGGGCGCCGTCACCAGCACGCGGGTCGCGGGCGCTCCCCGGAATCCGATCCCCGACCGCCTGAACAATAATATCCGACATAGCTATCCTCCATTTTTGAGATGCGGAGGACACACGTCGCGAAGACAGCGGTCGCGCTCTCATTCTTCTTTTTTGCGAAGAAGTTTTGTCGCGCCGTCGGCAAACGCCGGGGCACGAATGAGGTGAAGCGGACGAATATTCTGGCTCCTGGCTTGCGGGGCGATCGCCTACGATCGCGCACACCTTCTTTCCGCCTTCACCCCCGAACGCAGCCAGGGATTGGCCATGGAAAGTCGTATCCAGTTACAGCAGCGCTACTGCTCCCGATTCCAACGGGATTTCTCGCGCCGATTCACACTGATCAAACTCGCAAAGAACTGGCCAAGAAGTAGCGGCTGCCTTCGGCGGGCTCAAGCACAATCCTCGCTTTCGCCGCGCAAGGAGTGACGGCTTCCCAGCCGTCGCGTCTCAAATCCCTTCCACGTCGGCGTCGGCGGAGAAAAACTACCGCCTTGCCGCTCCGCATCTCCGACGGTATTTGTCACACCCTTGACGGCTGGAAAGCCGTCACTCCTTGCTTCACCCGTGGCCATCTCACTATCTCCTCTCAATCTGCTCGTGACCGGCGGAGCTGGGTTCATTGGTTCGAATCTTGTCCTGGAATTGCAGACGCAATATCCCAAGGCCCGCATCACCGTGATCGACGATTTCCGCTCGGGCGATTTCAAGAACCTGGCCGGGTACGCGGGCGATTTTATCGCGCAAAATCTGGCCCCGTTCGATTGGGAGAAACAATTCGGCGACGAAAAATTCGACGGCATCTTTCATCTCGCGTCCATCACCGACACGACGAATCACGACCAGTTTGAGCAGACGCACGACAACGTGGAGAGCTTCCGCCGGTTGCTAAAATTCGCGCAAAAAAACAAAACGCGCGTCGTCTTCGCGTCCTCCGCTTCTACTTACGGTGCGGCCCGGGAAGCGAGCAGCGAATCGAGCAGTTCCGCCGCACCGGCGAACGTTTACGCATTCTCCAAAGCGATCATGGACAACCTCGCCCGCCGCGCGGCCGCGGAAGACGAAGATTGGGTCATCGTCGGCCTGCGTTTCTTTAACGTCTACGGCCCACGCGAAGCGCACAAAGGCGTGCCCGCGAGCATGATTTACCACCTCTCGCAGCAAATGACTGCCGGCCAACGCCCGCGCATTTTCAAACACGGCGAGCAGCAACGCGATTTCGTTTACGT
>JBDSNB010000225.1:0-1796 GCA_039915555.1 Chthoniobacterales bacterium
ATCGCGCCGTTTATAATCGCGAACTGCATCGGATCGAAATGCATCTGGTGGCCCGCGCCGCGCAGCAAGTGCATCTGGGCGGCCGCACTTTCGACTTCGCGAGCGGCGAGAAAATCATCACCGAATATTCCTACAAGCACACGCCCGAGGGCTTCGCCGCGCTCGCGAGTGAAGCAGGCTTCAAGCTCTCAAGGCAGTGGACGGACGCGCAGCGGTTGTTTGCCGTTTTCCATTTTATCGTGGCAGACTAGGCGCGGTGAGCGCCGCGCTTGAACTCGTCGGAGTCAGCAAAAAATATGGACGCGCCACCGCGCTCCATTCGCTCGACCTCGCCTTCGCCCCCGGAAAGACGACGGCGCTCATCGGACCGAGCGGCTGCGGTAAATCTACCATCCTCCGCCTGATCATCGGTTTGCTGAAGCCGGACATCGGAACCGTGCAGATTAATGGCGCTCCGCTCGCGCCCGACAATCTCGCGTCGCTCCGCCAGCGGATCGGCTACGTCATCCAGGATGGCGGACTCTTCCCACACCTCACCGCGCGCGCGAACGTCCTCCTGATGGCGCGACATCTCGGCCGACCGGCTGACGAAATGCGCTCGCGCCTGGAGGAACTCTGCACGCTCACACGTTTTCCGGCGGAAGGGCTCGATCGTTATCCGGTCGAACTTTCCGGCGGGCAACGACAACGCGTCAGCCTGATGCGCGCGCTCGCCCTCTCCCCGGAACTTCTCCTGCTTGACGAACCACTCGGCGCGCTCGATCCGCTCGTCCGGGCCGCCCTACAAACCGATCTCAAGGAAATCTTCGGGCGTTTGCAGCAGACCGCCATCCTGGTCACGCACGACCTCGCGGAAGCCGCGTTCTTGGGCGACCACCTCGTCCTGTTAAACGAAGGCCGCATCGCGCAACAAGGCACCTTCGCAGAATTACGCGACCGTCCCGCTGATGCGTTTGTCACGGATTTCATCAACGCCCAACGCAGCCTCGCCTTCGCATGAGAAACCCAAGGAGAGGCGGCTTCCCAGCCGCCAAGTTTCTAGACACGACGGCTCGGAAGCCGTCGCTCCTTGCCGTCGCTCTCTTGCTGTTCGCTTCCTCTGCCTTGGCCGAGCCTCCCCTCATCGGTTCCAAGAAATTTACGGAATCCTACGTCCTGGCCGAGATCGCAAAGCGCTCGCTGGAGTCGGCTGGTCTTCCGGCTGAACACCGTCAAGGGATGGGCGGCACCATCATCCTCTGGGAGGCGCTCCGCACCGGACAGATCACGCTTTATCCCGAATACACCGGCACGATCGCGGAAGAAATTCTTAAAACGCCCGGCGCTCTTCCGCCCGAAACAATGCGCGCGGAACTCGCCCGCGTTGGCGTCGGGATGACGGACGAATTGGGCTTCAACAACACCTATGCGCTCGTCATGCGTCGCGCGACCGCGGAAGCGAAAGGCATCCGCCGCTTGAGCGATCTCCGCGCGCACCCCGAGCTGAAGTTCGGTCTCACCCACGAATTTATCGCACGCCGCGACGGCTGGCGACCGCTCGCCCAGCGTTACGAATTTCCTCCGCAGGAAATGAAAGGCATCGATCACGGGATCGGCTACGAAGCGCTGCGCAACGGCTCGATCGACGTGAAGGACGCCTATTCCACCGACGCGAAGATCGCAGAGAACAATCTCATCGCATTGGAGGACGATCTGCATTTCTTTCCACAATACAAAGCCGTCTTCCTCTACCGGCTCTCCCTTCCGCCGAACGCGCTCGCCGCCTTGCGAAAACTCGAAGGCACCCTCGACGAAAC
>JBDSNB010000146.1:0-12674 GCA_039915555.1 Chthoniobacterales bacterium
CATGCGAGTCCCGCAGAGTTCATGAACGCGGCCAACATCCCCGCCGAGGTCGAGCGCCTCTTCGATCTTCTCACGGAAAAAGGGGTTGAGTTTCTTTTGGTCGGCGGCGTGGCCATGCTCGCGCATCTGCAGGGCCGCAATACCGAAGACGTGGATTTGATTGTGTCGCTGGCCGACCAGGAGCGACTTCAGCCTCCCCTGTTGGTGGAGGAACGCGATTCGTTTTTTGCGCGGGCCTCGTTTGGTCATTTGCAGGTCGATTTTTTGCAGGCGGAACATCCGCTCTTCGCTCACATTATGCGCGAGTATTCCGAGGCCCGGGCTTTCGCTTTCCTACGCGACCAACGCGCCCTCCGCTGCGCCACTCCGGCTGGCTTGATGTTGCTCAAACTCTACGCCTTGCCCTCGCTCTATCGGCAGGGGCAGATTCAGCGGGCCAACCTGTATGAGGGCGATATCGGCCAGTTGCTCACGGCCTTTCCGGAGTTGAAAATCGACGCTCTTCTTGCGCTTCTTAGCCGATTTGGTGTCTCCGAGAGCGACTTGATGGAACTGCGGCGCGTCTTGGCGGAACAACGTCCGCGACCCGATCGCTTCGCGGGCTGACCAAGAGCGCCGCTCCTTGCGGCCACCAAAGTTTACGACCGCGAATAAAACTGCTCTAATTTCCCACCATGGCCAAAACCAGCATCAGCAAGATCATCGCGCGGGAGATTTTGGACTCGCGCGGAAACCCGACCGTCGAAGTGGATGTGCGGCTGGACGGCGGAGCATTTGGGCGCGCGGCGGTGCCGAGCGGCGCGAGCACGGGCGAACACGAAGCGTGGGAATTGCGCGATGGCGACAAGAAGCGCTACGGCGGGAAGGGAGTGCTTAAAGCGGTCGAAGCCGTCAATACCACCATTGCTCAAGGTCTCGCGGGCGCGGATGCACTCGATCAGGAAGCGATCGATCGCAAACTGATCGAACTCGACGGCACCGCGAACAAGAAAAATCTCGGCGCCAACGCGCTCCTCGGTGTGTCCCTCGCCAACGCTCATGCGGCCGCCGCATTCTCCGATCAGCCGCTCTTCCGCTATCTCGGCGGCGACCGTGCGGTCATGTTGCCGGTGCCGATGATGAACATTCTCAACGGTGGCGCGCACTCCGATGCGCCGATCGATTTTCAGGAGTTCATGATCATGCCGAAAGGGGCGCCGACTTTTGCTGAGGCGCTGCGTTACGGCACGGAAGTGTTTCACGCTTTGAAAGCCGTCCTGAAAGATCGCGGACTTTCAACCGCGATCGGAGACGAAGGCGGGTTCGCGCCGAAGCTCAGTTCGGCGGAAGATGCGCTGGAGTCGATCGCGACGGCGGTGGAAAAGGCGGGCTACAAATTAGGCGAGCAAATTTTCATCGCGCTCGATACCGCTTCTTCGGAATTCTACGATAAGGCGAGCGGCGCTTACGTTTTCAAAAAATCGGATGGCTCGAAACGAAGTGCGGAAGAGCTGATCGATCTCTACGAATCGCTCGCGAACAAGTTCCCCATTATTTCGATTGAAGACGGTTGCGCGGAGAATGATTGGGCCGGCTGGAAGAAATTAACCGAGCGCTTGGGCGACAAGATTCAGTTGGTTGGCGACGATCTTTTCGTCACGAACGTCGACTTCCTGCGCAAGGGAATCGAGCAGGGCGTGGCCAATTCCATTTTGGTAAAGGTGAACCAGATCGGAACGCTCACCGAGACGTTCGATGCGATTCGTTTGGCGACGGAAAACAACTACACCGCCGTGATCAGCCATCGCTCCGGCGAGACGGAAGACACCACGATTGCCGACATCGCGGTCGCGACCAACGCGGGCCAGATCAAGACCGGATCGCTCTGCCGGACGGATCGCGTGGCCAAGTATAACCAACTCCTGCGCATCGCCGAGGAACTAGGTGACAAGGCCGTTTACGGCGGTAAGATGCGCTAGTGGATCACCCCGCCTACGGCGATTTTCGTGCGCGGCGCGAGGCCTCGATCTGGCAACAGCTCAATCGAGTGTTGCGCGCATTGCTGGTCATCGCGTTCCTGCTCGTGATCGTTAGTCTCTTCATCCCGCAGTACAAAAAGCTCACGCAAAGCCGCGGTGAGATTGAAGGTCTGCAAACGCTGGTCTCCGAACAAAAAATGCTGCTCGCGCGCCAGACTCGCGAAGTGAATTTGCTCAAAACAGATCCGGGATATCTCGAAACCATCGCGCGCGATCGCCTTGATTTGATGAAGGAAGGCGAAACCGTCTTCCGCCTCGAGCAGCCCTCGGCGGTGAAGCGCAAGTAACGGCCCACGGTGCTGCCGTTACCGGAATCTCAGCGGTCCCGCAGTGTCATCCCGAGCCGCGCAGACGGCCGAGGGATCTCTCCGGCGGAGCGTTTGCCTTCGGAGTTCCCTTAGAGGCGAATCGCAGCGCGGCGCTCCTCCCCCCTGAGGACGGGATTCACTGTGGAGAGATCCCCCGGCCGTCTACGCGCCTCGGCATGGCAGGTTACGCCTGTCGTGTTGCATCCGCGCGAGGGAGCAGACGGCGTTGGCGCTGGCGTCTCGGTGTTCGATCGTTATCTTCCTCCGCATGGCGAGCGAAGCGCAGGAAATCAACGCAGAGGAATTGAAGTCGCGCGTGGACGCATTGCGGAGGTTTCTTTGACGTCGCCAAACTTGAGGGACAGCTAGCCGAACTCGAGGCGCGCATGACCGCGCCGGATTTTTGGTCGAATCGCGAACGCGCGCAAGGCGATGTGGAGGAAGTCTCGCGCTTGCGTTCGCTGATCAATCCCTCCCGCGAATTGGAACGGGAGACGGATGATTTCAAGGCGCTCCAGCAGTTGGCGACAGAGGAGGAAGATCCGGCCCATCGCGCCAGCGCCGAGAACGATCTTAAGGCGGAGTATGCACGGCTCATCCAAAAGTTGGAAGACTTCGAGCTGCGTCAGTTTCTCTCGGGTCCGAACGATCGCTCGAACGCTTTCGTCACGATCCACTCCGGTGCAGGCGGCACCGAGTCGTGCGATTGGGCGGATATGCTACTGCGCATGTACGGACGCTGGATTGAGCGCGGCGGATTTAAATCGCAGACCATCGATATCCAAACCGGTGAAGAAGTCGGCATCAAGTCCGCGACTTTTCTCGTCAGCGGCGAGAACGCCTACGGTTATCTGCAAACCGAGCGCGGCGTGCATCGGCTGGTGCGCATCTCGCCTTTCGATTCGAACAAACGCCGCCACACATCCTTCGCGAGCGTCGATGTCGTGCCGGAAATCGCCGACTCCGCGCCGATCGAGATCAATCCGGCCGATCTCGACATCGACACCTTCCGCGCGGGCGGCAAAGGCGGTCAGAACGTGAACAAGGTGGAAACCGCCGTCCGCATCGTGCACCGCCCGAGCGGCATCGTGGTGGCCTGCCAGGCGGAGCGCAGCCAGGGGCGCAACCGTGAACTGGCGATGAAGATGTTGAAAGCGAAGCTCTACGAAATCGAGCAGGACAAGAAGCGCGCGGAGATCGATCGCCAGTATGGCGAGAAAGGCGACGTGGCGTGGGGGAGCCAGATTCGGTCCTACGTTTTCCAGCCCTATCAAATGGTGAAAGACCACCGCACCGGCGCGGAGACGAGCAACGTGCAGGGCGTGATGGATGGCGAGATCGACCTCTTCATCCAGGCGAAACTCCGCGGCCTGACCGCGAAAAAAGGCGAAGGCAGCGAGATCGATTTGTAGGACTAGTTAGGCGCCGTGCTCAAATCGTAGACTTCCACCAAACCGATTCCGCTCCCGTGGTTCCGCCCACTCAGCACAGCCGTGTATGCGCCCGGGTTCAGGGTGATATCGATCGCAGCTTCCACGGGTTGGGTCGGGGCTAGGCCGACGGTTTGCACGCGTCCGGCATTCGCATCGGTCTGCCAATTATCGTTCGACGCCACCCGGGTGCCGGAGCTGTTGAACACTTCCAGCATCGGATCGGCGAGCGCATTTGCGATCCCGGCAGAAGAGAGCGAGGGCCCGAGACCGCGGACGATGACCTCCTTGCTTTGGCTGCCGCCAATAATGTAACCGGCGATCATCGGATCGTCGGCCAGCACCTGCCCGCGCGTCGCGATGTTGCCCGCGCGGCCATTGGTGGTGTGAAGGTCGTAAAGCTCGACCAGCGCGGTGCCGCTGAGATTGGGCGTGCCGTCGTCGTAGGGATGGACGATTACGGTATAGCTTCCCGGCGCGAGGGTTTGCAGGAGCGCCGATTCGAGACTGTTCGACGGGTCGAGACGATAGCTCGCGATCGTTTCCGCGTTCGGCCCTTCAAACCAATCGTCGCTTTCTGCGACCAGCGTCCCCGCGGCATTGCGCAGCTCCATGACCGGATCGTCCAGGGCGTTGTTAATCCCGCGCGCGGCGAGGGAATGTCCGATCGCGCGCAGAACAACGGTGGCGGGTTGTGATCCTTGAATAATGAAACCGCCGATGAGCACTTTTTCACCCGTGCCCACCCCCGCGCGCGTGGAGAGGTTGACCAGATTGGGGGCGGGATTCGAGGTGAGGTAGGCTGGCCCGTTGTTGTAGATGCTCCGGGCGCCGGCGATGTCGTCCGCTTGGAGCGCGTCTACTCCGCTGACGCGCGAGTTCATGATCGCATTCACGACCTGGCCCGCCTGGTCCGGATGTTCCAGGCCGAGCGCGTGGCCAAACTCGTGCAACGCCACGCGATGAAAATCGGCTACGTCATCTCGCAACGGTCCGCGGTAGGAATTCCAAAGTTCGGCGCTATTGAAAATGACGTCCGTCTCTACCCGGACATTGTTGCGCGAGGAGACGAGCGTCACCGCGAGCGTCCTTAGTCCGAATGTCTCCCCATAGATTGTGCTTTCGAAGAAGACGGAGTTATCGGCGTCCGAGTCAGCGGCGGGGAGAGACGAGGCGAGAACGGGGGCAAACCGAAGGTGGACGAGGTAGTTGTTCCAGATGTTGAGCGCATCGGCAGCGGATTGATTGAAGGAAGTGAACCCATCGTCGAGCAAGTCGGGAGGCCCGAGCGACAAATGAATCGTGACCGTGCGGTTCAACGTCCAGCGATTCGTGCTTTCCCGAAAGGCGAACGAGTGCCCGACAAAAAGCAGTGATGCCAGCAGGACCACCGAGGGAGAAAAACGCCGCCGAAGTGATGTTCTGACGCTAAACACGTGAAACGTTAATCACGACCATCCGACCGCACAAGCCGGAGTTGGAAGTGGGCGTGATACGCGCCGCGATGATGCTGGCGGCAGCAAGCCAGGCAGGCAACCGCGCGCCGAATCCGTCGCAAGCGGGGGAAATCCTGCGCGCATTTTGGGCAGCGATAGAGGAAACGGCGCCGACGGCGTTGCGTGGGAAACGGGAGCGTGTGGCAGCGCGATTCACCGGCGATGCCGAGGTCCGCACAAGCCTGGCGCCACTCCGCGCCGTGCGGATTGATGCGCCGCCGTCCCGCGCGGAAATGCGCGAGGAGATGGGCGAGTTCGTGTCGCAAGGTGCGGTCGATTTCTGCGCCACCGTGAGCGCGGAGGAGGGGATTCAGAGAGATGAGATTCTGCCTGTAATCGGCCCGCCCGGCGGCGGTGCGGAGCCGTGGATTCCATTCCACGCGGAGCAAGGGCGCGAGTCGATTGATGCCGAGCATCCGCAGTAGTTTCGTCGCACTCGCTTCCAGCGCGGCGTCGCGTCCGTTTGTCGTAAGGGAAGCCGTTGACTTCCCCTCGCTCGCCGCCACAAAACGCGGGAAGCCAACGGTTTCCCCTACAACTTCCGAGCGCTGGCCGAAGATGAAGTCGAGCTGCTTAAAGAACAGCATACGCGTCGTGCTTTTGCCGGCTCGCGCCGAGGCGCTCGAGGACACGGCCGACAATTTCTCCTGCGCTTTCGATTTCGCTTGCGGTCGTTTGTTTGCCTAACGAGAACCGAACGGCGGAGCCAGCCACCTGCTCGCCCGCGTCCATCGCAAGCAGGACGTGCGAGGCAGTGACGGAGCCAACCATGCAGGCGGAGCCGCTCGAGGCGCCTACGCCTTCGAGATCGAACGCCATCAAGATCGTCTCCGAACTCAGGCCCGGGAAACTGACGTTCAACGTATTTGCGAGGCGGTGTTCGAGGCTGCCGTTTTGCTGCGCGGCCGGAAAGCTGCGGCGGATTTTTTCCCACAAGCGATCGCGCAAATTGGCCTGGCGGGCCTGTTCCTCATTTAACCCGCTCACCGCCCAGGTCGCCGCGGCGGCCATCCCGGCGATCGCGGCGACGTTCTCGGTGCCGGGGCGGCGTTGATTTTCGTGCGAGCCGCCAAACTGGATGGACTCGATCGACAGGCCCGCGCGAAGGAAGAGCAGACCGGCGCCTTTCGGCCCGTAGAATTTATGCGCCGCGAAGCTGGCGGCGTCTACGAACTCCAGGCTGGTCGGCTGTTTGGCGAACGATTGCACCATGTCGCTGTGAAAGAGGACGCCGCGCGTGCGGCAGATCTCCGAGATTCTGGCGAGCGGTTGCACGACGCCGGTCTCGTTGTTCGCAGACATGATCGAGACGAGGATCGTCTCGGGGCGAATCGCACTGGCGAGTCGATCGGGGTCCACGAGTCCAGCGCGGTTCACCGGCAGGAAGGTGACCTCGAAGCCTTCGCGCTTCTGCAAATGTTCGCACGGGTGTAACACGGCGTGGTGCTCCGCGGTGCTGCAAATCAGATGGCGCCCGCGCTCGCGGCGGCTGCGCGCGAGGCCGAGGATCGCGAGGTTGTTCGCTTCGGTTCCACTCGCGGTCAGGACAAGCTCGCCCGATTTGGCGCGCAAATGCGCCGCGAGACGATCCCGTGCGTCGTCCACCGCGGCGCGGGCTTCGCGGCCGGCGGCGTGAATGCTGGAGGGGTTGCCAAAATGTTCGCCGAGATACGGCTGCATCGCCGCGCGCGCGGTTTCGCACAACGGCGTGGTGGCGTTGTAATCGAGGTAAATCACTTAAAAGCGAGCCGCGCCCACCGCATGTCGATCGCGTTTCGGCACAACTTTCATTTGCTTGGCTTCGTAATAAACGAGCGAATCCGGCGGCACGCTTTCGGTCAGGAAGACGTTGCCGCCGATCGTGCTCCGCGCACCCACTACGGTCTGGCCGCCGAGGACGGTGGAGTTCGGATAAATCGTGACGTGGTCTTCCACGTTTGGGTGTCGCTTGCCGCCTTTGCGAATGTGGCCGGCGTCGTCTTTTTGAAAGCTGCGCGCGCCGAGCGTGACGCCGTGATAGAGCTTGACGTGCGCGCCGATGACGCAAGTCTCGCCGATCACGACCGCGGTGCCGTGATCGATGAAAAAGTGCGAACCGATCTGCGCGCCGGGATGGATATCGATGCCGGTGCGACCGTGCGCCCATTCCGTCATCATGCGTGGAATGAGCGGGAGCTTTTTCTGGTACAGCAGATGCGCCATGCGCTGGATGGCGATGGCTTCAATCGTGGGATACGCGAGGATGATTTCCTCGTAGCTGATCGCGGCCGGGTCGCCTTCAAACGCCGCGTCGATATCGTCCCAAAGCATGATGCGGATCTGCGCGAGCTGGGACAAAAAGAACGCGAGGATTTCCTCGGCCTCGGCTTCGGTGGTGTCGCTCGGTTTGACGGCTTGCAGGCTTTTGCAAACCTCCGGTTTCAGGCGCGCATGCAGGGCCTTGATGCGGCCGGTCGTGGCGGCAGGCAAGTCGCTGGCCTGCGCGAGCGGCGCGCCGTGGAATCCGGGGAAGAGGATGCTCAGCAACTCGGCACAGGCGGCATCGATCGCCGGCCGCGACGGCAGGGTGGCGGCGGCTTCCACGTAGTTGATCCCGCCGTTTTCGCGGTAGGTGCGCAGGAGGGCGTCCACCGCGCCTTTAAAGTCGGATTCCATCTCTCGCACTATCTGTCGAGGCGGACGCGAAAGAAACGAGAAAAGGTGTGGCGGCGATAACGCCGCCACGCTCACCCCGAGCCGCGCTAACGGCCGAGAGATCCCTCCGATGCAATCCGCGCTTTCTCCGTGAAGACCGGCGCGAACAGTGCGACCCGCGCTCGAATGTCACGGGGAGCGCCCCCTGCGTCGGAGAGATCCCCCTCAGCCGTCGGCGCGGCTCGGGATGACTGCTCGCGCTTCGTAGTGTTTCCACCAAGCGGCGCTCTGGCGGTTTTTCATTGGCTCACTCCCGGGTTAGGGTGCGACTGCTATCATGAGTAATTTCGAAATCCTAGGCCTGCCGGTGGATGAGATGCACGCTTTCCTCGCCGGTTTGCACCCGGACCCATTCCGCATTCTGGGTCCGCATCGTGTGGGCGAGAATTTGGTCATCCGCGTCTTCCGGCCGGACGCGCGCGAGGTGCGGATCGTGAACGGCACCGCCGAAGAAGTGACGGCCAATCGTTTGCATGCGGAAGGTTTTTTCCAGGCGGTGTTGCCGGGGGAAAAGCGCGACCTGGATTACGAGGTGCGGATCGTGGGGTGGGACGGCACCGAGCAGGTCGTGCACGATCCTTATTGTCACGGCCCCATCATGGGGGAGGTGGACCTGCATCTTTTTGCGGAGGGCAACCATTTCGAGCTTTGGAAGAAATTTGGCGCGCAGCTTTCGGATATTGGCGGACGCGCGGGTGTGTACTTCTCCGTTTGGGCGCCGAACGCGCAACGCGTCAGCGTGGTGGGCGATTTCAATGGCTGGGATGGCCGCGTCCATCCGATGCGCCGCCTGCTCGGGAGCGGCGTATGGGAAATTTTCGTGCCGGACGCCGGCGATGGCGCGCACTACAAGTTTGAGATCCGCACCCACACCGGCGCGCTCCTTTTGAAGAGCGATCCGTTCGCGTTTTTTAATCAATGGGGCAAGGAAACGTCGTCGCTCGTCTACGATCTGCGCCGTTACCAATGGAACGACGAAGAATGGATGCACACGCGCCGGAGCCGCGATTGGAACAAGAGTCCGGTCAGCATTTACGAAGTGCATCTCGGCTCTTGGAAGCGAATCGACGGCGAGGGCACGCGGGCGCTCAGCTACCTCGAGCAGACGGAAGCGCTCCTGCCTTACGTGGTTGAGATGGGTTACACGCACCTCGAGTTGATGCCGGTGGCCGAGCATCCGTTCGAAGGCTCGTGGGGTTATCAGGTCACGAATTATTATGCGCCGACGAGTCGTTTCGGCACGCCGGATGAGTTCCGCCATTTTGTCGATAAATGCCACCAGGCAGGCATCGGCGTGATCATGGATTGGGTCCCCGCGCATTTTCCGAAGGACGCGCACGGCCTCGCGGAATTTGACGGCACGGATCTCTACGAACACGCGGACCCGCGGCAGGGCGAACATCAGGATTGGGGTACGCTCATTTTTAATTTCGGCCGCAATGAGGTTCGCAATTTTCTCACCGCGAATGCGCTTTTCTGGTTGGAGGAATACCACATCGACGGCCTGCGCGTGGACGCCGTCGCGTCGATGCTCTACCTCGATTACTCACGCGAACCGGGCCAGTGGATCCCGAACGCTTTCGGCGGCCGGGAGAATCTCGAAGCGGTGCATTTCCTCAAGCAGACCAACGAAGTTTGCTACGAGCGGCATCCGGGGATCATGACGATCGCGGAGGAATCGACCGCGTGGCCGGGCGTCTCACGTCCGACGTATCTCGGTGGCCTCGGCTTCGGCCTGAAATGGAACATGGGCTGGATGCACGATTTCCTGCATTACATGGCGCTCGATCCGATCTTCCGCCGGTATCACCACAACAGCATCACTTTCTCGATCATGTACGCGTTCAGCGAACATTTCGTGCTCGTGCTGAGTCACGATGAAGTGGTGCACGGCAAAGGTTCGCTCATCGGCAAAATGCCAGGCGATGAATGGCAGAAATTCGCGAATCTCCGCATGTTCTTCGCCTGGATGTTCGGCCACCCGGGCAAAAAGCTCGCCTTCATGGGCTGCGAATTCGGCCAGGTGCGCGAATGGAATCACGACCGCGAGCTCGATTGGGATTTGCTGCTGCAGCCGAAACACGACGGCCTCCGCCGCCTCGTGCAGCATCTCAATTTCACTTACAAAAACGAACCGGCGCTCTGGGATCAGGACGACACGCACGAAGGCTACGAGTGGATCGATTTCCACGATGCCGATAACAGCGTCGTCTCTTTCATGCGCCGCTCGAAGGAAGGCGAGGTCGTCGTCTTTGTCGTCAATGCCACGCCGCAAGTCTTGCACGGCTATCGGCTCGGCGTTCCGGGCGCCGGCTTCTATCGCGAGATCATCAACACCGATGCGGAAACGTACGGCGGGAGCAACGTCGGCAATATGGGCGGCCTCGACGCATCCGCGGAGGAGTGGCAAGGTCGCACCCATTCGATCATGATCGAGGTGCCGCCGTTGGCCACGTTGGCGTTTAAACTCGAGCGCCCTGCCACTGCGCCGGACGCATCTGCCCCGCTCGTCATCCCGAGCGAAGCCGAGGGATCTCTCCGACGCGCACCGAGTTCCGGATAAGGGCAAAGAGTTTTCCGTCAGATCGGTGAGCGGAAAGCACGGCGCGCTGACGTGCAGCGCGGGCCGTTGCGGGAAGGCCTTTCCGCGCCAGCGGGATCCCTCGGCCGTCTGCGCGGCTCGGGCGGACGGCGTTCGCGCTCCACCGGGCGATGCGGGCGCGGTTTGGAGCTTGACCAAGCTGCTGTGTCGCCGTTTCTATTGCCCATTCGCGCAATGAAAAAATCTTCTGCCGCTTTCACGCTGATCGAACTGCTGGTTGTGATCGCGATCATTGCCGTGCTCGCGGCCCTCGCGGTGCCCGCCCTCACGAATGCTCTCGCTCGCGGACAGATGACGGGAACGATGAACAACGCTCGGCAGCTTTATCTGGCGGGATTCCAAATGGCCACCGACGGTGCGACGAACTCGGATCCAGAGTATTCCTGGCCCGGCGGTGATGATTCAATCACCACCATGGAGCAATACTGCACCAAGCTCGTGCAGAACGATTATCTGAAAGCGGGCGATCTTCAGAAAATCCTCAATGCCCCCGGCACCGCATGTCAGGTTACCCCTCCCGCCGACGAAAACGGGTCGGTCGCTTTAGCGGGAGCGAGCGCCTTGAAAGTCTATCGGATCAGAGAGAGCGACGCTTCCAATACGATCTTCGCCGTGAGCGCGAACTACACCTACAACACGGCTCTCCCGGCGAACGGCGTTCCGTACGGCGACAAAGGATTTGTGGTGATGCGTAAAGGCGGTGACGCATCCATTTTTCGAAAAAACCAGGCGAAAGCTGCGGCAGGTCCCGAAGGCCTCAAGAAATTCCAAAATTCGGTGGGCTTTCTAACGGTGGCGCCACCGGCTACAACGCCGCCTGTCGCGGAAGCGTCTGACATGGTGCTGACCAGTCCGCAGTAACGCGCGATCCGGCTATTTCGACACTTCGGATTCGAAGGTTCCATCACTCACCCGCGTGCGGATTCGCAGCTTTGCTTTCGCTTGTGCGAGCTGGCGAATCAGGTTTCCGGCGTCGTCGGTCGTGATGCTGTAGCCGCGGCGGAGAGTCGCCTCCGGGCCGAGCACGCGCAGGATGCCGGCCGTTTGGTGGAAACGCTGTTGCGCGGTATGCAACGCGCCTGCCGGCGAGGCCACGAGGCGGCGTTGGAATTCTTTCATTCGCTCGGCACGAGCGGCGAGGGCGCGCGCGGGCGAGTGCGCTTGCAGAGTTTGCGTCCGGCTGCCGAGGTCGGCGCGGGCCTGCCAGACGGTGCGGCTGATGATGCGCGTGAACGATTCGCGGACGAGATCGATCGTTTGCTGCGCTTCGCGCAAGCGCTTCGTCAGTTCCCGCCCGAGCGTTTTCTCGGAGAGGAAACGCAGCCGCGTTTGCGTGTGGACGAGGAAAGATTGGAGATGCCGCGCGAGCCGGGCGGAAAGCTGATCCACGCGCCGGAGGAGATCAAGCATATCGGGGACGATTAATTCGGCGGCCGCGCTCGGCGTCGGCGCGCGCAGGTCGGCTACGAAATCCGCAATCGTGAAATCCACTTCATGGCCCACTGCACTGACGATCGGGATGGGCGAATCGGCGATCGCCCGCGCTACGATCTCCTCGTTAAACTCCCACAAATCTTCGATGCTTCCGCCCCCGCGCGTTACGACGATGAGATCGAGCGGCTCCCACGCCTTGTTAGGCGTGGCCAGTTCGCGAATCGCAACCGCGATCTCCGCCGACGCCCCGATGCCCTGCACGCGCACTGGGCTGACCAAAATCTGGAGAGCGGGCGCGCGTCGTTGCAGGACGTTGAGTATATCGCGAATCGCGGCCCCGCTCGGGGAAGTGACGATGCCGATCCGGCGCGGGAAGCGCGGCAGCGGGCGTTTGCGCGCGGGATCGAAGAGGCCTTCGGCTTCGAGTTTGCGCTTAAGCGCGTCGAACTTCGCCTGGAGCAAGCCGAGGCCGCGCTCCTGCACGATTTGCACGCTCAGTTGGTATTGGCCACGCGCTTCGAAAACGGTGAGCTGGCCGTAGACCTGCACCTGCGCGCCGTCGCTTAGCGGTCGCGACGACGGCGGGAGCGTATTGCGAAAGATCACGCACGCGATCGCGGCGCGCTGATCCTTAAGCGTGAAATATTGATGACCGGACGGATGCAGTTTGTAGTTCGAAATCTCGCCCTGCA
>JBDSNB010000094.1:0-3732 GCA_039915555.1 Chthoniobacterales bacterium
AGACTGCCCACGCCGAAAGAGTACGGCCGCGCCTCCGGCAGTGCCGCATAATGCAGATCATAGCAATGCTCGCGCAACGCCTCGCGAAACTCCGCGTCATCCTCCTCCGCGCCCAGAAACTTGCGTAACTCCGCCCGCACCTCCGGTATCTCCACCCGCCGCCGCGCCTCCTCGTTCCGCAGCCCCTCGCTCGGCCGCCCGTAGTAAGTGCAAAGCCAGGTATCGGCCTCCACCGGCGCGCTATCCGCGTGAAAGGAAAATACATCTGTCCGCACCGGCCCCGGCTCCTCCTCGCGCGGGTAGCCATGGATGCAATTGAGCACCGGATCGCGCCCCGCCTCTCGCAGCCGGCGCAGATCCTCCAGCATCACCTCGATCGCCACCCGCCCCTCCGAGCTCACCTGCAAGCTTGAGCAGCGTTCCTCCTCCAGCGTCACGATCCCCTCCCCGCTCCCGAGCTTCTTCACCACCTCGCCAAAATCTCCCGCCAGCGTCCGCGGCCAGCAAAGCGCATTCACTCCCTCGGCCAACGGCGCCGCCACCAGCTCCCCAAAGCTGTGCACCGTCTTGACTCGAAAATAATCTGGAGGTTGAGGCTTGGGCACCGATTGAAACGGATGGAACACGGGTGCGAAACAAACCCGCACGGGCGGGGCTACGTCTACGCCATCTGCGACAAAAACTCTAGCGCGTCCACCATCTGCGCCAGGAACTCTCCGCCCTACTCAAGATCCAGAGTCTCCCCCGAAAAATCCGCCTCCCCGGTCGACTGCCGCACCCGCTCGCTTTCGATCCACTGCTCCGCCGCCTCCCGCGTCGGGAAAGCCGCGATCCGCCGATTCAGCCGCCGCGATTGATCCACGAAATCCATCACCCGAGCCAACGCCTGCGGCACCATGCTCACCACCACCGCCCGTGCGATCTCCCCGCTGAAAGGCGCCGTCTCCACCAGCTGCACGATCGTGCCCGCGCTCACCTGCTCCTCCGTCACCGCGCTGAAATCCCACAGCCGATCGAAGCCCAGCTCAAAGCGCGGATCCGCCAGTACCCGCTTCCGCGCCGCGATAAACTCCTCATCCGTCACCGTCCCCGCACAGATCGTGGTCACGAGTCCTCGCTCCACATCAATCTCGATTTCCGCCGGCATCAGATTGCCGCAAACTATGTGCAATTCCGCTCTCCGCACCCCAGCGCCGGTTCTTTGAGCGCCCGGCCGTTGCTTCGCATCCACTGCGGGAAACCGCCATCCGCGGTTGCAAAAATCGCCCCCTCCCGCGAGACGCCGCCGAGATTGGAGCTTGCCGAGCGCTGCCCATCACGATTCAATTCCTCCCACATGGACGGCGGAAGAATTACCAGCGAAGAAAAGACGGCTATCAGCACGTATATCGGCCTCATCATCGTCACCGCGCTCGCCGCCGGCGGCATTTATTTCTTCGTCTTCACCCAAAAGAAAACTCAGGAAGTCTCCGGGTTCGACCCGAACCGGCCCGTCCCCACCGATGTCGAATTAAAGCGTCGGCTCAAGCCCGAGCAATACCGCGTCGTGCGCGAAGCACGCACCCAGGTGCCGATGCAAAACGAATTCTGGAATAAATTCACGCCCGGCATCTACGTCGATGTCATCACCGGCGAACCGCTCTTCACTTCCCTCGATAAATACGATGCCGGCCTCGGCATGCCCACCTGGAGCAAGCCCATCGATAAAGCTCTCCTCGTCGAACGGCTCGACACCTCCTACGACATGCAGCGCACCGAGATCCGGGTTAAACGGAGCGACGCCCACCTCGGCCACCTCTTCCCCGATCCGAACTCGCCCACCGGCTTCCGCTACACGCTTAATTCCGCCGCCTTCCGCTTCATCCCCATCGAGCGCATGGAAGCCGACGGTTACGGAGAGTATCTGCCCCTCCTCGAGCCGAAGTAGCGCACCCCTGCGTTCTTCATCGCGGATGGCGCGGATGTAAAAACGCGGAAGTTATCTGCCTGCGGGTGCGGGAAGGCTAACACTCCGCTGGAGCGTCGCATCCGCCCCCCGTTGACTTCACCGGTGGCCGGACGACCCTGTCGCATCATGGGCGATAAATCTCCGAAAGCGAACCAGAAGCAAAAAGCGCAGGGCAAAGCGAAAGCCAACGCCAACTCGCAAAAAAAAGCGCAGAACGCCCCTGCGGCCAAAGGCCCAGCGCCGAAGCGGAAATAGCAGCCCCTTCAGGCGTCTGGAGTTTCGCCACCGATTAACATTCGCCTTCGTCCGAAACTACGGCGAGGCGTGCGGATTGCACACGGATGGCTATCGCCGTCGCATGTAGCCGCCAAAAAACCTGGCTCATGGAGCCGCCTCGTTCGGTCGAGGCTTCTGGAAATTTTAGTTTGCCGGCACTTCGCGCCACGAGGCTGGCGGCGCGCGCCGGTCCTATCGAGATCAAAAACCTCCACCGACCATCCTTGGCTTTCCTTCCTGCTCCGGCGGCTGCATGCTGAGGCATCATGGCTGAAGTAACGATCGATATCATCAAGAACGGCCCCTTCATCGTGAAGGGCGAAGTGGAAATGAAAGATACAGACGGCAACGTCTACCCGGCCGAGAAACGGATGGCCCTCTGCCGTTGCGGCGCGTCGACGACGAAACCGTTTTGCGACGGCACCCATTCGAAAATCGGCTTCCAAGCCGCTGAGAAAGCCGTCCCGGAATCGGCCGAGAGCTAGGAATCAAGGCCGACCGTCCGGGGGCGAACATCTTTTCGGTCGAAGCTGGTAGGGACGCCGCGCTGCGGTGTCCGGGCGGCGTCGCTTTCCGTGGCGCGTGAGTTTGTCCTTTTGGTGGAGTCCGTTGGCGCGCCCAGCGGTCGCGCCCTACCAGTTAGCTTGCGCTCGTGTGGGTTGGTAGGGACGCCGCGCTGCGGCGTCCGATAAGCGTCATTTTCTGTGGCGCGTGAGTTTGTCCTCCTGGCGGGGTCCGTTGGCGCGCCCAGCGGTCGCGCCCTACCGAAATAGCAGGTGCCGGTCGGTCGAGGGGCTGCGAGCGTTTGCAGAGGAAAATCGCTTTTAGCAAATGTTCAATGTCCAATTCACCAGCGGGCCAATGTTGAATGTTTCAGACGCAACCCAACAAGCGCCGTGCCCTACCTGCGCATCGCCAAAGCGCAGGTGCGGACAAGCGCCCCAGACATGTCGATTACGAAAGCCCAGGTGCCGACCCACAGCCGCCAGGTCCCATTTCGCAAGAAAGACCCCCGCGAGCCAAGCCGGGCGCGCGACGAGCTCTCTGGTCTGGGGAGCGCACGCGCCTCGCGTGCTGGCGAATGCGACCTCGCGTTCGCGAACTTTAGCGCTTCAAATCATCCGCGATCGTGGCGACTTGCTCCAGCGCGCTTCCGCCCCCGAGCCAACGCATCGCGCAGAAGCTGACTGGCCAACCGAGTCATGGGAATCCCGCGAAACCTGGCTTCATAATAAAGAGCCCGCACCAGATCCCGATCGAGTCGGGGTGAACACGAATCATCGGTCGGTCGGGAGTTCAAAATGAAGACGCCTCAGTCTTCACGCTGAAGCCGTCGCGTGCTGGGAGATTCCGGTCGCTGGCGATTACTAAGTCAGCCCTAGTTCTCGCTTCACCACCGCCAGCGGGATGGACTTTTTCCTGTCCTCGGCGCGTTTGGCCTTGCGCAACTCCAACAGGTCGTCGGCGTCGGCCAAGCGGGCCTGAAGGATTGGCGCGGCCATCTCCTG
>JBDSNB010000164.1:0-11724 GCA_039915555.1 Chthoniobacterales bacterium
CTGGAGAAGATCGAGGCCGGACCGGAAGCGATCGCGTTTCCGATTTTATTCGAAGACGAGGATTTGATCGTGATCGATAAGCCGGCCGGATTGGTGGTGCATCCGGGCGCGGGGAATGAGGACGGGACGCTGGTGAATGCGTTGCTGCATCATTGTCCGACGCTCTCGGGAATCGGCGGGAAAGAGCGGCCGGGCATCGTGCATCGGCTCGACAAGGAGACGAGCGGTTGCCTGGTGGTGGCGAAGAACGACACCGCGCATCGCGAGCTCTCGAAACAATTTGCCGCGCGGACGTTGAAAAAAATCTATCTCGCCCTCGTGGCGGGACAGCTGCAAAAAACGTCGGGGGCGATCGACGCGCCGATCGCTCGCCATCCTGTACATCGCCAACGGATGGCCATCTCGCGCACGATGCGCGGGCGTTCGGCGATGACGGAGTATCGCGTGGTGCGCGCGGGACTCGAGATGAGCCTGGTGGAATGCGCGCTGCACAGCGGCCGGACGCACCAGATTCGCGTGCATCTGCATCACCTCGGGAATCCGGTCTTGGGCGACAAACTGTACGCCGCAAAACTGGCGAAGAATTTTCCGCGGCAAATGCTGCACGCGTGGCGGCTCGGGTTCACGCATCCGCGGAGCGGGGAGTGGAAGGAATTTGAAGCGCCGCTGCCGGCGGATTTTCAAACCGCGCTGGCCAAGCTGGCTTGAGGACACTGGCGAAATAACGGCGCGCTTTCCTGGCCGCGTCTCGGAAGTTTGAGCTTGCCCGCGATCACAGAGTTCTTGTAAGAGAAACTCATCCGCAAGCGACTCAGGGCATCCACAACCTGGGATCCACGGCGAGGGCGCGCCGCTCCGCTCTGTTTGCAGCCGTCGCTCGCGCATCGACCTCTCGTCAGCAGTCCTCACTGCAAATATCCGACCTTTCGTGCGCACAGTAACGCGCCCCCGTAGTAAACCGCCGTGCCTCTCTTGAAAGGAGATCTCCCATGCACATCCCCAGAAGTATCGTTTCCGTATGTTTGTTGAGTCTTGTTGCCCTCCTCGTCGTTCCCGCCAGCATCCATAGTCAAACGCCGAAGCCTCCCTTGGCTCCCGAAGCCCCGATGGAGAAAGATGGACCGCCGGATATCACCCCGTACGCGCGTCCGGCCATCCCCGAAGACTTCGCGCCCGGCGGACGTCCCGCCCTGCCGCAACTGGATTTGCCCTCCGGCATTTTCCCCACCGCCTTCGTGCGGGACGTGGTGGTCAGTAATACAAATCCGAACCTGACCAACACCGACACAGCGAATGATGGCGAGCCCTCCATCGCGATCGATCCAAACAATACCAATCGAATCATCATCTCGGCCTTCTCCGGCACTTGGGGCGCCAATTCTCCTCTTTGGGAATCGAACGACGGCGGGAGCACGTGGACGGAGCGTTTCACCGTCCCAGTCCCGCCGGGTCTCCCGGCCGCGACGACGAATGGCTGTCCCTGCGATCAGGCGTTCGACTTCGATCGTTCGAATCGCGTCTCGGGCACCTTCCTGAGCAGCGTCGACATCTACAGCGGGACGACGACGGATGCGACGATGAGCGGCTCCTGGAGTTGGCTGCTCAACATGGGCGTGGCGCAGCGCACGAACTCCGTCACGACGACCGGCATCGATCAACCCTGGCTGCTGGTCAATCGCGACCCGACCACTTCGACTCAAGACAATATTTATGTCGCTTACGACGAGCTCACCACCAATAGCCAGCGGGTCGCGGTGTCGTTAGGCACGAATCCGCCAAATTTTGTCCGCGATAATCTGTCGGGCAACACGGGGGGCGGCTTCGTGAATCCCGGGCATCGCCTTGCGGTCGATCCGAGTAATGGCGCCGTTTACAGTCTGTGGCAGGTGCGCACCGGCGCGGGCGATGACAGCACCCATAACATCAGCTATCGGCTGAATCGATCCACCGACGGCGGACAAACCTGGACGCTGAATGGCAACGGCGGGGGCATCGCGGTCGCCACCGGCGACAGCACGCAAGCTTGCAATGCCGGATGTGCAGCACCCTGCGCGAACAACACTTTTAAATTCGGGACGGTCAACGCGCTTCTCGGCGGAGTCCTCCATGCGGCGGTCGATCCGACGAATAGCGACGTCTATTACGTCTACGGAAACCGCGACAGTGCGACGAACAATAATCGCCTCGCGATTCGTCGCCTAACGAGCGACGGCTCCGGCGGATTGAACACTGGCGGGGAAGTTTTCGTCACCGGCCAGGTGCAGGCAGCTTTGCCCTCCGTGTCTGTGGCCAGCGATGGAACCGTCGGCGTGCTCTATACCCAGTTCGACGGCTTGTCCGCGATGAGCAGCATCCCAATGTTCTCGGTCCACTTCGCGATGAGCACGGACCAAGGGCAGACGTTTCCCATTGATCTGGTCCTGGAGAATTTTCTTTCCTCCGCGACGGACAGTGGCGCCTGCCGGCAACGCGTGCTCGGAGATTACCAGCAGGTCAAAGCGGTGGGAACGACGTTCTTCGGAGTGTTTACCGGCAACGGCGTTCCGTTCGGCCGCACCACGGCTAATCACGATCCGATCTTTTTCAAGGTGCAAACCGATTGCACAATCACTTGCCCCGCCAACGTCAACGTCTCGAATGATCCCGGCCAATGCGGAGCCGTCGTTAATTACCCGGCTCCAAACGCGGTCAGTTGCGGCACGGTGACGTGCAGCCCCCCGGCGGGCACGTTCTTCCCGCTGGGCACTACCACCGTCAACTGTTCCACCCAGGCCGGGCCTGCGTGCAGCTTCACCGTGACGGTGAACGACACGGAAAATCCCGTCATCACGTGCCCCGCCAACATCACTGTGGGCAACGATCCCGGCCTCTGTTCGGCCATCGTGAATCCGGGGACCGCAACCGCCACCGACAACTGTCCCGGCGTCACGGTCTTGGGAACGCGCAGCGATGGGCAGGCCTTGAATGCTTCCTATCCGGTCGGCCTCACCACCATCACTTGGAAAGCGACGGATGCGGTGGGCCGAATGGCAACTTGTGCGCAGACCGTCACCGTGAACGATCTCGAACCGCCAGTCATCACGGCGTCGGTCGGAGCCACCTGTCTCTGGCCGCCTAGCCATGATCTCGTGGATGTCGGTCTCAGCCTGGCCGTCTCGGACAATTGCACGCCGGCCGCGCAGATCGCGATCGACGTAAAGGTGACCAGTGATGAGCGCGCGGAAGAGGCCGGTGGCGATGGCAAGTTCTCGCCCGACGCGGTCGTCAGCGGGACGGGCGTCAACCGGACCATCAAGTTGCGGCGAGAGCGTGTCGGAGGAAGAGATGGACGCGTCTACTTCATCCGAATCACCGCCACCGACCAGTATAACAACGCTTCGCTCAAGATGCTGCGGGTGGACGTGCCAAGCGACCAGGGTTCACGCGGGGGAACGTGCGCAACCGATAGCCGGCCCGTTCCGGGCGCCGACGCTCCGGATGGCGGCTTCTTTGTTACGAGCCCGCCGGCCCCGGTCATCGGGTCCAAAAACTAGGCGAAAACGCGGCGTGGGCTCTCTTGGCGGCGATCCGTCAAGAGGCGCCCGTCGCGGTGGTCGTCTCGCCCTCGTTCTGGAGCAAGAAAAAGAGCGTCGCGATCAGCGGCGGGATCATGATGATGCCACGGAGCCACAATTCGGAATGCCACGGGAGCATGAAGAGTCGCTCATTCCAAAATAGGAAATAAGCGAAGAGCGTGACGGAGAGAACCTGCCAGGGTTGCGCGCCGCGCCAGGCGGCAAATGGGAGCAGCCAGGTGAGATACCACGGGTGCAAAACCGGTGAAAGAATGATCGCCGTGCCCATAACCCAAAGCATCCCGCGTTTCCAATTGCGGATGAAGAGGAGCGACACGGCGCAGACGGCGATGAGGATGACGACGTTGTAGTGGTAATTCTTCTGGCGGGGATTGGGCCAGATGGTTTCTTCGATGATCCACCAGAAGAGGTCGTTCAAACGGGTGACGTAGGCGAAGCTGCGGAGCGAATCCCAGATCGGAATTTGCGGCCAGCCGTAGAGGAGACAAAGCGCGCCGGGAATGGCGAGCGCGAGCGCGATCGCCACCGCGCGCCCGCGTAACGCAAAGACGCAGAGTGGAAGCAGCAGGAGGGGGATGAGTTTGATCGAAATGGCGAGGCCGAAGAGCGCGGAGGCGGCAAGTGCGAGGATCCATTTGGTGCGCGACGCGGTCGCGGTCTCGGAGCGGGTGAGCAGCGCGACGCCGGCGACCATCGGCAGGACCATGAGGCTGTCGAAATGCGCAGAGCCGGCAAAACTGTAAACGATGAGCGGATTCCACGCGTACCACGCGGCGCCGATGTAGCGCGAACCCGCGGGTATCAGGAGCAAGAGCAGCCCGGCAGTGGCGAGATCAGCGACGGCAAAGAGCAATTTGTAGAGCAGGGGACTCTCTGAGATTCGGCTCAGTCCTGCGAAGACGAGTTCCGTACCGGGCGGGTAGATCGCTTGCGAGTGACGATGATTGATCTTGTACCAGTTCGGAAATTCATCCCGCATCCCGTCGAGCGCGGGATCATCCGGGGCCTGCACGTAGGGATTGAAACCGGCGTTTTGGATTTTGCCTTCCCATTGGTAGCGCCAGAAATCGTCGCCCGGTTCCAAGGGTAAAACGACGAGGCGAAGCACGATCGCGATTCCCCAGAACAGGAGTTCCTGTTTGCGCGCGGAGATGGAGGTTGGGAAATCGGAAACCGCGAGGAGAAAAGCGAAGCCGCAGAACATTCCACAGACGACAAAACGGACCGGCATTTCTGCGAGCGTCCAGTCGTCGAAGAGATTGAGCGCGGCACAGAGCGCGATCTCCAGCGCCAGGAAAAGGATAAAACGAACGAGTTGGAAGGGGCGCATGAGAACGAGGTGAGGATCGCGTCGCCTAACGAGCTTCCGCGGCGGCAATCGGTTTTTCGGGCGCAGAAGTGGCGGCCGCTTGGGCCCGGCCGATCCAGACCAGTCCGGCGCGATAGGCGGCGAGGTCGACCAGTTCGGCGACGCGGCGTTTTAAAACGCGCGCGCGGAAAGCGAGGAAGGCGACGAAGCCCGCATAGGCGAGCAACGGCCAAGGCTCCGCGCGACCGGAATTCAGCAGATGATAGGTGAGCAGCGAGATCATCATCAAATTAATGATGACGGTGGTGGTGACGAAGCGGTGTCGGAGCGCGACGCGGGTGAGGCACTTCGGCCCGCCGTGATATTCGGTCACGGTCTGCAGCGCGATGCTCCACCAGAAGTTACCGTAAATCTGGATGTCCCATTCGTTCCAGCCGGTGTCGGTGGAGTAACGCCAGCCTTCTTCTTCGAGCAGAGCGAGGATGGAGGTCAGGAGCTGGTGGCGATCCTTGCCTTCTTCGCTCCAATAACTGCGCCGGGTGAGCGTGCCGCGGAGATCGGCGTTGGCCGGGAGGAGTTCGTGCGTGGCGATAACGGAACGCGGGGTGCGTTTGAATTGCAGCCAGGTGAAATAACGCGACCAGCCGCGGACGAGCGGTTGCGCAAAAGCGAGGAACATGACGAGCAGGCGGGCAGCGATGGTGTCGAACTTTGGTTCGATCCGTGCGCGCAACATATAGGAAAGCGCGACGCAAAGCATGCCGCCTAACATGAGGTAGGGCACGACCCGCACCTCAGGAAGAAAGATGCCGACGCCGAAAAGAAAGGTGGCGAGCGCGAACCACTCGACGCTGCTCAGGTAGCTGGCGATTTCTGATTGCGGGGTGGGATAGATCGATTGGAAGAAGCCTTCGCCGAAAACGCCGTGGTACACGATCGGCCGGTTAATGAACCAACTGAAGCGCGGTGTCCCGTAGATCTGTCCGCGCCATTTCGCGCTTCCGGTGGGGCCGAAAAAGATCAGGTGCTTGAAACGAAGGAGCGATTCCGCTTCGCCATAGCCTTCCTGTTGCCGACGGAAGGCCGAAAGGGTGAAGCGTCGATAATGCCAGACAATGGCGGTGGGGCTGAAGGCGATCTGGTGCCCAGCCTGTTGCACGCGCCAACAGAAATCCACATCGTCGCCCGCTTTGTGGTACTCCACATCGAAGCCGCCCACGTTTTCGAACGCCCAGCGATACCAGGCCATGTTACAGCCCGGGATGTGCTCCGCGACGGTGTCCGTCAACAAGACGTGACTGGGACCGCCGGGCGCGGCGGCGACGCAGGCCTGCACCCAATTTTGCGCCGGCGGCGAAATATTCGGTCCACCCACGCCGGCATAGTCGCCACTGCGCAAGGTGGCGATGAGATAACGCAGCCAATCCCGGTCCGCCATGCAGTCGGAATCGGTGTAGGCGAAGACTTCGCCGCGCGCGGCCGTCGCGCCGGTGTTGCGCGCGTGGCTGAGGCCGTGATTCGCCTGGTGGACGTAGCGGACGGTGGGAAAGCGGGTCGCGATCGTGGCCGTCTCGTCGGTCGAACCATCGTCCACCAGAATGATTTCGTAGGCTGGGTAATCGATCCGGCCTAACGAATCGAGACAGGCAGCGAGTGTTTTCGCGCCGTTAAAAGAGCAAACGATGATGGAAACGAAAGGGGCGTCCACGAGCGCGGGGTGGGGCAATTGCGCATCGTCCTGTCCGAGCTTGTCGCGCAGGAGGTGATAGACTTTTTTCGGTTCGCGCTCGCGGGTGACGAGGCCGAAGGCCCAGTCGGTGATCTCCTGTTCGCCGGTGAACCATTCGTCCGTCCAGGAGAAGAAGATGGTCCCGGCGAGTCCGCAACGCGCCACGCTGTCGACGTGCCAGCCGAGCATTTGTGCCTGTTCGTCCTCGCCGTGACGGATGGTGTCCATCCCGAACTCGCCGAGGATCAGCGGCCGGTCTTCCGCCAGATTCTGGAGGCGCAGGAGGTAACGCTCAAACTCGCTCTGGTCGTGCAGGTAGACGTTGAAGCAGAGGAAATCGACGTTCTGCGGGAGGAGGAATTCGGTCGGCGGAAAACTGGCGTAAGAAAAAAGGACGTCCGGATTCGCGGCCCGCGCTACGCGGATGAGATGCTCAAGGAACTCCGTCACCCGGCGCACGCCCAGCCAGCGGACCATCGTGCTGGAGATTTCGTTGCCGACCAGGTAGCCGAAGATCGCAGGATGTCCGGTGTGTTCGGCTACGGCCGCGCGGACCGACTCGACGATGGCGGCGCGTCCTTTTTTGTCGCGCAGGAATTCGATATGTTTCGCCCACGGCAGGGTGATGAGGACGCGCATCCCGGCCGCGGCAGATTGATCGAGAAACCAGAGCGGCGGCGCGTGATAGATGCGAAGAACGTTGAGACCGATCTGCCGCATCTGCGCGAGATCGCGCGCGAACTGCTCGGGCGTGCCGAGATGGAAGCCGTCAGCGTCAGGCCGAAACGGTCCGTAGGTGACGCCCTTGAGATAGAATTTTTCCGCGTCCTGGAAGAAGAACTTGGCGACGGCGCCAACGCGGCCCAAGGAAGGGGAACTCACAGCCGAGTTCCCTAGTCCAGCCGCCCCGGGGACGCAAAAGCTTTTGCGCAGAGTGAACTTACAATCGCGGCATCAGGTTCTGGCGCAGCTTAATCATGCCGCGGCGAATCCGGGCCTTCACGGTGCCGAGCGGAGTGCGCAATTGGTTCGCGATCTCCTGTTGCGTGAGGCCACCGAAAAAGGCGAGTTCGATTGCACGTCGTTGGTCCGGTGCGAGTTGAATGACCGCGCTGCGGACGATCTCCTGCGTCTCGTGGGAAGCGGCTTCCTCCGAAGAATCATTCTCGACGACGCGGTCCCAGATTTGCGCTTCCTCCTGGATTTCGCCCTGCAAGCGCTGGCGGCGTTGCACCTGGCGGAGGCGGTCGATGGCTTTGTTGCGGGTCAGTGTCATCGCCCATGTGAGCGGCTTGCCGCGGCGCACGTCATAGACGGAGGCCTTCTCCCAAATCTGCACGAAGGCTTCCTGCACGACTTCTTCGGCATCGCGCAGATTGTTCAGGATGCGGAAGGCGGTGGCTTGGAGGATGCCCGAGTAGCGACCGTGAAGTTCCTTCAGGCTGCTGTGATCGCCTTCAGCGGCGAGGCGGAGAAGTTCGAAATCAGGCGTTTGGGTCGAGATGCAACATGTCATGAACAGAAAATAGACAAACAAAGACATCGCGCAAGCCAGAAAAATGGAGCGATCAAAGAAACTCCGGATGAGCGTGGACGCCTTAAGCCGCGGCGAGCGCCGCGCGCACCACCTCTGCCGTGCGATCCAGCTCCGCTGCGCCGTGCGCGGTGGAAAGGAATCCGGTCTCGAATTGCGAGGGCGCGAAGTAGACACCAGCATCGAGACAATGCCGAAAGAAGCGGCCGAAAGCCTCCCGATCGCTTCGTTTCGCGGAAGCGAGGTCGGTCACCGGTTCGGTGGAAAAGAAGAGACAGAACATCGAGCCAACGCGGTGGAACGTGAACCGCTGCCCGGTTTCCCGCAGGATTTCGCGAGTGGCTCCCTCCAAATGCGCGCCCAGCTCTTCGAGCAACCTCCAGCCGTCGATGCGCTCCAGCTCGCGCAGTTGCGCCAACCCGGCCGCCAGCGCGAGTGGGTTGCCCGACAAAGTTCCCGCCTGATAGACGGGTCCGTCCGGCGAGAGTTGATCCATGATCTCCGCCCGCCCGCCGAACGCGCCCACCGGCAGGCCACCGCCAATCACTTTCCCCAGCGCCGTCAGGTCGGGGCGGATGCCGTAGAGTTCCTGCGCGCCGCCGCGCGCCACGCGGAAGCCGGTCATCACCTCGTCGAAGATGAGAAGCGCACCTGCCTGGCTGCACTCTCTTCGCAGTTCCTGCAGGAAATTCTCTCCCGGCAAATAGAGACCCGCATTGGCGGGGATAGGCTCGAGAATAATCGCGGCGATCTCGTTCTTGTTCTCGCGAAAAGCGGCGCGCACCGCCTCGATATCGTTAAACGGCAGCGAAATCGTAAGCGCGGCGAAAGCGGCGGGAACGCCCGCGCTGTCGGGCTGGCCGTGGGTGAGCGCGCCGCTTCCCGCATTGACCAGAAGGGAATCGACATGGCCGTGGTAGCACCCTTCGAATTTGATGATCTTCTCGCGCCCCGTGAATCCGCGCGCCAGCCGCACGCACGACATCGTGGCCTCGGTGCCGCTGTTCACCATTCGTACTTTTTCGATCGCAGGGACCCAGGCGCAGATCAATTCCGCCATCTCCACTTCGAGCGGGTTCGGAATGCCAAAGCTCACTCCGCGTGCGGCGGTCGCTTGCACCGCTTCCACCACCACTCGCGGCGCGTGACCGAGAATGGCCGGTCCCCACGTCCCGACGTAGTCGATGTATTCTTTGCCGTCGACATCCCAAATTTTCGCGCCTTCCGCGCGTTGCACGAAAAACGGTTCGCGCTCCAGGCCACGGAACGCGCGCACCGGGGAGTTCACGCCGCCGGGGATGCGGCGTTGGGCGGCGGCGAATAATTCGGAAGAGCGGGATGACATCAGGTGGGAGCGGATTGCGAGGAAGGTCGAACGCCGAACGCCGAACGTCCAACGTCGAATGGGAGGCCGCGTTGACAGTCCCGCGCGCTGCCCATACTCTCCGGTCGCGCAAAGGGCGGGGTAGCCAAGTGGTAAGGTCGGGGTCTGCAAAACCTCTATTCGCGGGTTCGATTCCCGCCCCCGCCTCGCGCCGCTCGCCTCGTGAGCGTGGCACCCCGGTGGCTCATCTCCTGCTGGGATTGAGGGATGCGAACGATTACGCTTTCCGTTTTGGCCTGCCTGGCTCTTGTCCTCACGGCCCAGGCCAAGCCGACCCCGCTCACCGTGAAGGAAATCACCCTGATGTTGCGCAACGGCTACTCTGCCGCCGCGATTCAACAGGATCTCGCCACTCGGCATTTCATCGAGCCGATCGACGCCGCCGCGGAAAAATCGCTCCTGCAGGCCGGCGGCACCCCGGCCTTTATTGGCGACCTCAAAAGCGGCCGTTACGCCGTGCCTGCGGAGGAAATCGCCGCCGTGCAGAAGGAAATCGATGCCAAAGCTCAGCGCCGTGCCGCCATGGAGGAAGAAGCGAAAAAATTTAACACGCTCTACCAGGACCAGCTTGCCAAAGAACGCGCGGCGGCGGCGCAGCTCGCACCCGGACCCGCGGCTATTACCGCTGCGATGAAAGGCGACCTCGTTACCTCCAAAAACGGGGTCCTGAGCACCTTCAATGACCAAGGATTGGAGAAGAAAAAATTGCTCGGCCTCTACTTCTCCGCGCTCTGGTGCGGTCCGTGCCGGAAGTTCACCCCGCAGTTGGTTGAGTACTATAATCGGGTCGTCGCTACGCATCCCGAGTTCGAGATCGTTTTCGTCAGCAACGATCGCTCGGAAGCCGCCATGGAAAAATATATGCGCGACATGCAGATGCCGTGGCCCGCGGTTCGTTTCACCAAAGTCGCCGAGAAGGAACTTCTGAACCGCTACGCCGGCAGCGTTATTCCCTGCCTCGTGGTGGTCGATCCGCAAGGCCGTGTGATCTCGAATAGCTTCGAGGGCGCCACCTATCGTGGCCCGGAGAAAGTGCTCGCCGACCTCGATCAACTTTTTGCCGGTGGCGCGCCGACCGCGCTCGCTCAGACTCGTTAAACCGGGATTACCCAGCGGCCGCCGCGGCCAGTTCTTCCAGCGCGGCCCAGCGCGCGTAGAGCGCCGCCACCTTCGCGCGTGCCCCGGCCAGGTCCGCTTCCAGCACCGTCCACTCTTCCTTTGGTTTCTGGAACAGCGCGGGATCGGCAAACGCGGCTTCCAGTCGCGTCACTTTTTTTTCCGCGGCGAGGATGTCGGCTTCGATCGTCTCCAGTTCGCGCGCTTCCTTGTATTTCAGCTTCCGCGGCTTCGCCGCGGGTGAACCCGAATCGCCTTTCGTTTTTTCAGCAGTTGTCTCGACGGAAGGCGCAGCCCGCGTTTCGAGATAGCGATCGTAGTTCCCCACGTGATATCGCACCGCGCCGTCGTCCTCGAAATCCAGAATCGAAGTGCAAACGCGGTTTAGAAAATAGCGATCGTGGCTTACCACAATGACGCACCCGCCAAATGCGACGAGCGCTTCTTCGAGCAGGCGCAGTGTGCCGAGATCGAGATCGTTCGTCGGCTCATCCAGCATCAAGACGTTACCGCCGCGTTTCAGAATTTTCGCCAGAAAAACGCGGCTCCGTTCTCCTCCACTGAGCTGCGCGATGCGGCTGTTGATTCGATCCTCGCTGAAAAGAAAACGCCGCAGATAACCGCGAAGCGTGATCGTTTCTTCGCCCAGTTTTACCGACTCGCTCCCGTCGCTCACCTCATCCCAGACCGTTTTCTCTTCATCAAGCAGCATCCGGTTTTGATCGACGTAATTGATCTCCGTGCGCGTGCCAATCATCACTTCCCCGCGCGCCGGCTCCAGTTGTCCGAGCATGAGCTTGAGCAGCGAAGATTTTCCTAGACCGTTCCGTCCCACAATCCCGAGACGCTCGCCATGCTGGAGCTGTAGGCTGACGTCGCGGAAGAGCGTGCGTCCCGCCATCTCGAGCGTCACATCACACAGTTCGATTACCCGATTCGCGAGTTTCGGCGCGGGCGGGATGATGAGATCGACGTCCAACTCCGCCTCCGGCGCTTCCTGCGCTGCCATTTCAAAATAACGATCGATCCGATCGACCGATTTCGTCCGGCGCGCGCGCGGCCCGCGACGCACCCATT
>JBDSNB010000050.1:0-29344 GCA_039915555.1 Chthoniobacterales bacterium
CTCTCGTACGGGCCTCGGATAACTCCGCCATCGAGACGAAACTGAAGCAGATGGAAGACAAGTGGGCTGCCGCCCAAATGGAAAAGGACCACGGCGCCGCCACCATCGGTGAGCTGCTCGCGAGCGACTTCCACGGCGTCTCACCGAAGGGCGAGATGCGCGATAAGGCAGCAATGCTCGAACGCATGAAGTCGGAGACCGATACCTACACCTCCGCCACGAATAACAAGATGGATGTGCATGTTTACTCTCCCGATCTCGCGACGATCTGCGGCACCTCGACCGAGAAAGGGAAGGACAAGGACGGCAAGGCCATCGACCGCACCTATGCCTGGCTCGATACCTGGATGCAGCGCAGCGGCAAGTGGGAGTGCATTGCCAGTAGCGCGCTCGAGATGAAGAAGTAATCGCGACTCGTTGATGTGAACATGAAAACGAAAATTACCTTTATTGCCCTCCTCCTCTCGACAGCCGCGGTGAGCCTCTGCCTTGCCGCCGCCGATCCCTTCATGGGTACGTGGAAGCTCAATGAATCGAAATCGAAGATCCCATCCGGCGCTTCAAAGCTCCACACCGTGGTTTACGCGGGAAGCGGTGACAAGGTGACGGTCACCGTCGATTCGATCGACCCTTCCGGGAAAGCCGTCCACCAGACCTGGTCGGGCAAATTAGACGGAAAGCCTTATCCGGTGAAAGGCGATCCGAGCCACGACGCGCGCGCCTACACCCAAGCCGATGCTCGCACGATTACCTTCACGGTGATGAAAGCCGGGAAGGAAGTCGGCAAAGGCAAAGTCGTCCTCGCGGCGGATGGCAAGAGCCGCACCGTGACGCAGACGTTGCAGGACGCAAAGGGTAAATCCGTGACCCAGACGGCCATTTACGACAAGCAATAGAAAGACGTCATGAGAACAAAAACTTTGCTCATTACTGTCGCTCTTGGCCTGGCGACCGCGGCAAACTGCCTGGCCGCGGAACCACAACTCGAGCAAGCCCTGCGCGAACTCGACGCTCAGTGGTCGACGGCAGCAGCAGCCAAAGACCTTGAGAAGACCGTCTCGTATTATTCCGACGACGCCACCGTCCTGCCGCCAAACTCCCCGGCGGCAACGACGAAGGACGCGATTCGGAAGGTTTGGCAAGAGACGTTCGCAATCACCGTAAGCGGAAGTTGGAAAGCGACGCGGGTCGAAGTCTCACAATCCGGCGACATGGCGTGGGTGACCGGGACGTATGACTGGAAGACGAAGGATGCGGGCGGCAAGACCACGAGCGATCACGGCAACTACCTCGCCGTTTACGAAAAACAGGCAGACGGCGCGTGGAAATGCGGCGCGGACGTGTGGAACTCCGATCTGCCGCTCCCTGCCAGCACGGCTCCGGAAAAGAAGTAATCGCAGGCTCGTACCGCGAGCCGATGCATCGTCGGATTGTGCGCTGCCCTTGGCGCACAATCCTGCCGGCGCGCCGTGAGGTATTGTTGACTCTCGCCTACGTCTCACGCTGGTAGTCCCGAGCAGTCATCAATCTCTTGCCGTCTTCGCGGCTCAAGATGACAAGACGGACCCTCCACCGCCTTCCGCGCCGTCAATCCGCTGAGACAGCGGACGCTACCTCCCGCGCGCTCCGGCGCACTTCTCACACACGCCGCGAGGGCTGCACTTTGGTCGAAAGCCGGTTAAGCGTGCCGGTCCAGCATAGCGCCCGGGCTCGTGTCGTGTAGAATCCCCGTCTCGCTATGCCGAAGTTCTACATCAAAACCTACGGTTGCCAGATGAACGAGCGCGACTCCGAGCAGGTGGCGCATTCGTTGATTGAGCGCGGCTATCAGCCGGTCGCGAACGAAGCGGAAGCGGACGTCGTTTTGCTCAACACCTGCAGCGTGCGTGACATGGCGGACCAGAAGGCGCTGGGGAAAATGGGCATGATGGGCCAGATCGCGAAACGCCGGCCGGAAGTCGTGTTTGGTTTTCTCGGTTGCATGGCGCAGGCGCGGGGCGATTCGCTCTTTTCCGGCATGCCGCATCTCGATCTCGTGGTGGGCACCCAGAAATTTCATCGCGTGGCCGATTACGTGGAGGAATTGCTGGAGAAAAAACGCGCACGGCGGATGGACGATCCGCGCTTCTCCATCTCCGACACCGACGAAGAAGCGGGCTCGCAATCGACCATTCACCAGCAGCCGCTGGCGCCGTGTCAGGCGACCGCGTTTGTCTCCATCATGCAAGGTTGCAACATGCATTGCACCTTTTGCATCGTGCCGCGCACCCGCGGCACCGAGCGCAGCCGCACGATCGACGAAATCGTGACTGAAGTACGCGGACTCGTGGCGCGCGGCGTGAAGGAAGTGACGCTTCTCGGACAAATCGTGAACCTCTACGGTCGCCACGAGTTTCCGAAAATCGCCGGCCAGAGTCCGTTCGTGCAACTTTTGGAAGCGGTGCATGCGGTGGAGGGCCTCGAGCGTCTCCGTTTCACCTCGCCGCATCCGATCGGTTTTCGCGAAGACTTGATCGAGGCGATCGCGCAGTTGCCGAAGCTGGCTGCGCATGTGCACCTTCCCGTGCAGTCGGGCTCGAACCGCATCCTGAAAGCGATGCATCGACCGTACACGGCCGAGAAATATTCGTCGCTCGTGGAACGCATCCGCCGGGCGCGCCCCGAGATTGCGCTCACGACCGATGTGATCGTTGGTTTTCCCGGAGAAGACGAAACCGACTACATGGAAACGCGCGCACTGGTGGAGCGAATCCAATTCGATAACGCCTTTATCTTTCGCTACTCGCCGCGCGCGGAAACTCCCGCCGCGATGGCGGCGGAGCAAATTTCGGAAGCGGTGAAGGAGGCGCGCAATCAGGACTTGCTGAGCGTGGTGGACGCTTCCGCCCATCGCGCGAATGAGCGTCTCGTCGGCTGCGAGGTCGAGATTCTCTGCGAAGGCCCGAGTCGCAACAACGCCGCGCGTCTCATGGGACGCACGGGCGGAAACAAGATTGTGGTCTTCGAAGATTCGCAGGATCGCACGGGCGAAATGATCCGGATGCGGGTCGAGCAAGCGAACGGTTTCAGCTTGTATGGAACGCCGCTCGTGTAAGTCTGCCGCTCGTTACCCGCATGATGTACCATCTCACTCTTCAGACCGCCGGCATCGCGGCGGGCATTTTTCTCGTGCTGCTCGGGCTCGCTGGGGTGGTGCTCCCGGGGCCATCCCGCGCCTTTGCCACCTACCTGCCGCGCTCGCGCGCCGCGGGAATTATTCTCCTCTCGCTCGCCTTCGTCTGGAGCTTCTGGTTGCTCGCCACGATGGAGATGGGGGAATTCTCCAGCTTCCGAAAGCCGCTCATGTTCGTGCTCCCGGTGGGCTACGTGCTGGTGCTCATCTTCGTCGGTGAATTTCTCGCCGTCCGCGCGCTCGGCATGCTGGCCCTGCTCGCGGCCGAACCGCTCTTGGAAGCCGCTTTTCTTCGGCATGAACCGAGTCGGCTCCTCGTGACCGTTTTCGCTTACATCATCATCGTGAAAGGGCTCTTCTGGGTGACGATGCCTTACCTGATGCGCGATCACATCGCCTGGAGCGGACGCAGTACCGGCCGCTGGATGTTCCTGCACGCGGCAGTGCTCTTTTACGGCACCGCGATTCTCTTCCTCGCCTTCACCCGCTATTAGTCGGCGACTCGCCTGGAATCGGCGTGAATCGAATCCTCGTCATCCGCGGCGGAGCGATCGGCGATTTCGTCCTCACGCTGCCGGCGATAAAACTCTTGCGCGACGCCTTCCCGCAAGCGCGGCTGGAACTTCTCGGCTACAAACATATCGCGGCACTGGCCGAGCGGCGCTTCTACGTCGATGTCGTGCGGTCGATTGAGGCAGGAAACCTGGCGCGCTTCTTCGCGAAGGATGCGGAGTTGCCGGAAGAGTGGGCCGCATACTTCCACGGCTTTGATTTCGTGGTCAGCTTTCTTTTCGATCCGGACCAAATCTTCCAGCGCAACCTGCAACGCTGCGGCGTGGAGACGTTTCTCGCCTGCTCGCCGAAGATTTCGGAAGGCGAACCCGCGACCGTACAGTTGGCCCGACCGCTCGCGGCGCTGGATCTGTTCCTCACTGATCCGGCGCCGAAACTCTTCCCTTCCGAGGCCGATCGCAGCTTCGCCCGCGCGTCTTTTCCGCAGGAGGGAATGATCGCGCTCCATCCGGGAAGCGGAAGCGAGAGCAAGAACTGGCCGGTCGAAAATTGGATCGCCTTGCTCGATCACCTCGCGCCCCGGAGCGAAACACGATTCTTGATCGTGGGCGGTGAAGCGGACGGCCTGGAGTTGGCGGCCTTCCGGGCGTGGTCGCAGAATCGCGTCAACTTCGCCACCAACCTGCCGTTGCCGCATCTCGCCGCCGCCGTCGAGCGGTGCGCCCTATTCCTCGGACATGACAGCGGCATTTCGCACATCGCAGCGGCCGTTGGAACTCGATCGATGCTGCTCTTCGGACCGACCGATCCGGCGGTCTGGGCACCGCAAAATCCGAACGTGAAAGTATTGCGCGCGCCCGATGGGCGGATGGCAAATCTCGCCCTCGCGGACGTCGTCCGGCTGGCGACGACGGCGATCTAGGAACTGATGCGCATTGGCATCAGGACGTAAAGAAATGGCGTCGAGATTTTCAAAACGCCCGGGCTCATCTCATCGATCAAATCCAGAAAGACTTCGTCTTCCGCCAACGCTCGCAACGGCGCCATGAAGAACTCGGGATTAAACGCGATCGAAAATTCCCGGCCCTTATACGCGACCGCGAGCGATTCCTTGGCTTCGCCCACTTCCGGCGTGTTCGCCGTGATGTCGATGTTGTTCTTCGTGAAGTTGAGTTTGATCGAATTCGACTTGTCGCTCGCGAGCAGCGAGACGCGGCGCAGCGAATTCAGGAAAGTCTCGCGCTCTAGCGTGACGCGCTCTTTCGTTTCGGAAGGAATCACTTGTTTGTAGTTCGGGTAATTTCCTTCGATCAATTTCGAAACGAGCAGCGTGTTATTGAGATCGAACGCAATCTGTCCGCTGCCGAAGCTCACCTTCACGTCGCCTTCGTCCGTCAAAAGGCGCTGCAATTCCGTGACCGCTTTCGTCGGCACGATGATGTCGGCTTCGTGGCTGCGCGGAAATTCCAACTCGATGTCCACCATCGCCAGGCGCCGGCCATCCGTCGCGACGAGCGTAAGCTTGTTCTCCTTCAGACTGAAGAGGACGCCGTTTAGCACGTAGCGCGTCTCGTCGGTTGAGATCGCATAAGAGGTCTTGCGCAAGCCGTCGCGCAAATCCTTCTGTCGAATCGTGATCACCTTTGCGTCTTCGAATTTCGGGAGCGGCGGGAATTCCTCTTCCGGCAATCCGAGGATCTTGAAAAAACTCTGGCCACTGCGAATGGACGCCGCATTTTTTCCATCGACCTCGATCTGAATCTCGCTCGAAGGCAACTCGCGAATGATGGTGAAGAGCCGGCGCGCGGGCAGCGTGGTGGCACCTTCCTTGTCCACCTTCGCTTCGAAACTTCCGCGCACCCCCACGTCCAGATCGGTCGTGGTGAGATGCACTTCGTTCCCCTTTGCCTGGAGCAGGACGTTGGACAGAATCGGCAACGTCGTGCGCGTGCTGACCACGTTTTGCACCTGCTGTAAACCTTCGAGTAACTTCTCTTTCGTGACGCTAAATTTCATGGAAGGGCGAGCTAGATGTAAGGCTTACGGTTTTTTTCGGCAATCGCAATCTCTGCCTTGCACGAGAGCTGCGTTCTGGCGCGCGCCATGCAGGTGCGCATCGTTCAACGCTGGAGAGCGCTGTCGATAAAGGAAACGGTCTGCCGGATGTTGTCCTGTTCGATCATCCGTTTTTTCACGAGTTTGCAGGCGTGCAGGACGGTGCCGTGATCGCGGCCGCCGAACGCGTCGCCGATTTCATTGAGCGAGGCTTTGGTTAATTGACGCGCCAGATACATCGCGATCTGCCGGGGAAACGCGATGTTCGCCGGCCGACGTTTGCTCGTCATGTCAGCGATACGCACATCGAAATGCTCGGCCACCCGTCGTTGAATCTGCTCGATCGTGACCGCGTGTCGGGCCTCCTCGTTGAGGATATCCTTCAGCAAATGCTCGATCACTTCACGCGTCAGCTCTTTCCCGCTGAGCGAGGCGAATGACGCCACGCGCATGAGCGCGCCTTCGAGCCGGCGCACGTTTGTGCGAATGCGGAGCGCAAGAAAATCGAAGACGTCATCCGCGAGCTTGATCTGGAGCGAGTGCGCTTTCTTGCGCAGAATCGCGGTGCGCGTTTCGACATCGGGCGGTTGCAGCTCAGCGGTGAGGCCCCACTCAAAACGCGAGACGAGCCGATGCTCGAGATTCGCAATTTCGGAAGCCGGCCGGTCACTGGAAAGCACGATCTGCTTATGGCCATCGAAGAGCGTGTTGAAGGTGTGAAAAAATTCTTCCTGCGAGCGTTCCTTGCCGCCGAGAAACTGGATGTCGTCGATTAAAAGCAGGTCCGCTTGGCGATAGCGCTTCCGAAATTTTACGAGCGTGCTGTGCTGAATCGCGTCGATGAATTCGTTGATGAAAAGTTCGCTCGAAAGATACATCACCTTCGCGTTTTTTTTCTTCGAGCAAACATACTGGCCGATGGCCTGCATGAGGTGCGTCTTGCCCAGACCGACCCCGCCATAAACGAAGAGCGGGTTGTAGGTGCGCGCCGGCAGTTGCGCGACCGCGAGGCTGGCGGCGTGCGCGATTTCGTTATTCGGCCCGACCACAAACGACTCGAAAGTGTTGCGCGGATTCAAGCCGAGAGCGCTCGCGTTCGCTTTCCCGTCGCGCGCGCTGACGGGTTCCGGTTCCTCCACTTTGATCGAGGGAGCAGTCTCCTCCCCGGAGTCAGCGGCGCTGTCCGCCGGGAGCGCGAATTTTACCGAGCGCGGACCATCGCAAGCGGTCTCGACCGCGGACTCCAGCGCGGCCATGTGGTTACTCTCAATCCAAAACTGATAGATGTTATTCGGAACGAGCAGGGTAACGGAATCCGCGGTCACTTTGCTCAGGCGCACGGCGGAAAACCACCGCTTGAAAGTATCCTCGCTGACCTGCGGTTTTAGCGCCTTGGAAAGCTCCTGCCAAATCTGAGTACATTTCTCGTTCATGCCGACTTGTTAACAGCGTTAAGCAACCCGCTGAGAGAGCGGTGCGAAGGAAAGTTGAGGGGAAAATAGGTGGCGGCGGAAATTGCGGCCGCTCGTTCGGCGCTGCCGCACCGAGGGAAAAAAATCAGCGAAAAACGAAAAATACGAGGGAAAAACGGCCCGGACGCCCGCGCACGGGGCACACGCAGAAGGTATCAGGTCCCACACATGCGTGGATCTTTCAGGGTTGGCGGGGGTCATCTTCATTCTAAAAATCTCCGGTCGCTGCCAAGCTGTTCACATCTTATTCACACCCACTCTGTTCCCTCCCTGCCAGCGGCTTGAGATTAGAAATGCGGCGCGCAGCCGACAAGAAAATTTCGGAAGTTTATTTTGCTTCATCATCTAAAAAAATCTTGACTGAAAAATTGAACCAGAACACCACTCGTGAGTCTAACGACAGCACTTGCGCATGAGGTTGACCGCGCCCCCGCGGTCGCGCAACTTCGCTGCCAGGGAGAGCGCTCTGAAGCTCGCCAGCCTTGCGAAAAATGCACCCGAATCCCCCTACTCGCCCCGCCCTCCCGCAGGCACAACCTCTCATTTTTTTTCCCAGCGCAGATGGTCGTTTGTCGGCGCGGCGCATCCAGTTTTAGCGAGTCATGCGCCTTTTTTGTCTCATCGTTCTGGGAGTGGCCGGTCTCGCCTTACGCGCCCAAGCCCTCGACGATATCCCGCCACCTTTCGGATTCCGCTGGAATGACGCCGCGGGGAAAGTGGAGCAAGTCCTGACGGTCGCGAAAGCGAAAATCGTGGCGCGCGAAAAGAAAGAGAAGCGCGAGATCTGGACAGTCGTGGACCTGGTGCAACCCGGCTTGAAACGCACCCTCTTTGAGTTCAAAGAAGGCTTCCTCGTCGAGGTCGAACTGCAATACGAATACGACAAATGGACGATCGAAAATTACAACGATCGGATGGGAGAAATCCGCCGCTACTTCGACGGAAAATTTGGCACCGGGAAGCTGGTTTCACGCACGCGCGATACGGACTCGGACGTGGTGCAAACGCTCGTCGGGTACCAGTGGATCGTAGGCGGCACGATGCTCCAGCTCTTCTACTTTTCCGCGCAGCGCGACGCGCTCGTTTACCGCACCATCACCGTCACCTACAAGGCGATGTGATTGGGCGTTGTTGGGATTCGGAATTGTAAATTGCAGGGGAAGCCGCTGGATTCCCTGTTTCAAACTCGGGAAGCCAACTGCTTCCCCTACCAACCTTCTCCGAAAAATCGGTCTCTCAGCCGCGCTGTGTTTCTTTTTGTAGCCTCTTCAGCCGGCTCGAGAGACTGGCTTTCGAGGCCGAACTCATCCGATCGATAAACAGAATGCCGTTGAGATGATCGATCTCGTGCTGCAAGGCGCGCGCCAGTAAACCCGACGCTTCGAATTCGATCTTCGCTCCGTCGAGCGTCTCCGCCTTTACAAAAACAACGTGCGCGCGATCGATCTCCGCGTTCATCTCCGGAAAACTCAGGCAGCCTTCCGTTCCGCAAACCGTTTCGCCATCCAGTTCCAATTCCGGATTCAGCAACACGAGCGGCATCGCCGTCAGCGGATCGATTTCCTTCCCGTCCATCTTCAAGGTGCTGGGCCGATCCTCCACTTCCGTGATGTCCAGCACCGTCACTTGCAGCGCCTCGCCCACTTGCTGCGCGGCCAGCCCCACGCCGTTCGCCGCGTGCATTGTCTCAAGCATGTCGGTGACGAGGGCGCGGACGCGCTCGTCCACTTCGGCGACGCGTTTTCCTTTCGCGCGCAAAACCGGGTCGCCGTATTTCACAATCGATCGCTTCATTTTTCTCCGTGCGTAAACGCCGGTAAATTTTTCACACCCGCCAGTTTCAAAGCATCCATCACTTTAATAATGGTGCCGAACGACGCTTTCTTGTCAGCCTGCAAGGCGAGCGTCGCCTTGCGATCGCCCGCCAGCGCACGCACCGCGGCTTCGAGTTCTTCGATCGGCAACGGCTGGCCATCGAGGCGGATCTCGTCGTTCTCATCCACGCTCAGGAGCGCGTGATCCAATTCCGCCGGCGCCTTCGTGGCGGTTTGCGATTCCGGCAAATTGATCTGCACTTCCGGCTGATCTTTTTTAAAGGTCGTGGAGACGACAAAAAAGATGAGCAGGATGGTCAGGATATCGACCAGCGAAACGATAATGATAGAGGGCGCCCGCCGTTTCCGCACCGCGATCTTCATGAGAAAGAGAGACCGAAGAATGCGCGGCAAAAAACGCGCCGCAAGACAGGAGAAGCGTGCATCCGTTTAGCCGCCTTCTGGCCGCTCGGGCCGCTCTGGCCAGCTAGCCGGCACGGGAGCGGGAGCCGCCGCGACGCGCGGCGGCGGTGCACCCTCTTCGCGGGCGACGCGGCCGTAGTAACATTTGCTGATCAATTCGACGACGAGCGTTTCGATTTCGACGGAGAACACTTCCACTTTTTTCGAGAAGTAGCTGAACGCGATCAGCGTCGGCACCGCAATCGAAAGACCAAACACGGTGGCGTTCAACGCCTCCGCGATGCCGAGCGCGATCGCCTGTGTATTCGAAGCGCCGGAGCTGAGGCCGAGCGCGGAAAACACGCGCACCAAACCCGAGACCGCGCCGATCAAACCCAGTAGCGGCGCGATGCCGGTAATGATCTCGAGCATGATCAACCCGCGCTCGAGCACGATCACTTCGTGGCGCGCTTTCGTTTCCACCATCTCGACCGTCTCGTTGCGCGGCGCCCGCAGATGATGCAACGCGGCGCGCACGATTCGCCCGAGCGCGGAATGATCATGCTGCACGATACGCGCGAGCCGTTCCGCACTCGCACCAGGCACGAGCCGCTCGATCTCGCTTTCAATCACCAGCGGCAACACATTCTTTCGGCGCAACGCGATCCCGCGCACAATGATCGTCGTCACGGCCACGATCGAGCACGCCAGGAGCGGCCACATGAAAAGGCCGCCCGTGGAGAAAAATGTCCAGACAGCGTGGGCCGTCTCCGGGAGTTGCGCCAGGTTCGTGCTCATCGGTTCGCGTAGGTTGTAAAATAAAAATCCACCGGCAGTCTGCCGCCCGGCAAGGTCGCGACCAGGTCCGGTGGGATCGGTGGGATTTTTGCCTCCTGAAACGATCGCAAACAGACGTTGGCGAAGGCTTCGTTCGCATTGTTCGAGACGACCCGCAAGTTCAGCACTTTCCCGCTGCCATCCACCTCGGCCTCAATATGGGCCGTTCCCACATCCACCAAATCCATCTGATCTTTCATGAAACGGTACCAGAGCGCCCCGATCGCATCCGAGACCGTTTTTTGATAACGCCCCAGGGGCGTGCCGACGGCCGCGACGGAAGACGGACCGCGATCTGTGATCCGCCCCGTCATCCGCGCTTGCTGCTTCTCGGGTTGATAGGCGGAAGCCGGGCGCTGCGGGCGAGGACGGGCGAGCGCCGGATTTACGGTGGGTTCAACCTGAGGCGGCGGAGTGGACTCGACCTCATCGGGATCGCGAATCGCGGGAGGTGGCGTGCCGGTTAACATAGCGAGCTGGTCCGGTTGCGGCGTGGCCAACGGTTCGGGAAGTGGCGTGGCCTTGGGCGGCGGGGTCGATTTCTTCGGTTCCGCGGTGGGCTTTGGCGTCTGCGCGGGAGTGGACGTCGGCGGTGGCGGAGTCGCCACCGGCGGCGGGGTGAGCGAAGGCTGAGCCTGCGCCCCTTGCGACGGCAGAGAGGATGGCTGCGTTTGCATCTCGATGAACGGCCGCTCTTTCCCTTCCTGGCTCGGAATCGGCAAATCACCGGAAGCCGGCGCGTTGCTTTTCGCGACCGAGTTCGCATTGGATTCGAAGGTCTTGTCCGTCGGCTCCACCTTCGATTCGTTCGCGGGATCTGTTTCCACGTAGGTGGGTTTCGCCGGGACAGCCACGGGCGGCGGCGTGGCCGACAAATCAATCATCGTCAGTTCGACCGGCCGATCTTCCGGATCGGGCAAGGGCGCCGAAGGACGACCGAAAGCGGCGAGCGAGAACGCCACCAGAAGGTGCACAACAATCGAGCCGGCGATCGCCAACCAGAGGCGTTTGCGTTCGCGTGTAAATCTCATGGGCGCAACGAACGGGGATTATCGCACGTCCTTGTCCTGCGCGAAATCGCTCTTCATGACTTCGAGGCGACGCGCTTCCGCGCAGTGGTTTTGCGCGCGTGGTGAAACAAATACTGCTGCGCGTAACCGCCCTGCGCGCCGAAGTATTCATCGCAAAAAGTGCGAAGGCGCAAGGCGGTCAACTTGCGCGCGCGGGGAAAATATTTCTCCCGCAGGACGCGCTCGATCCAGACATCGATGGGGAAGGCGCGCAAACGTTCGAACGCGAAGAGCATCACACAATTAGCAACCTTCGCGCCCACGCCCGGCAGCTCGCATAAACGCGCGCGCAGATCGTCATCCGATAACGTGCGCCAGGCCTCGAGGTCCGCCTCGCCGTTCGCCACTCGTTGCGCCGTCGCGCGCAAATTCTTCGCGCGATAACCCAGCGCGCAGGCCCGCAGTTCTTCCTCTGTTGCGCCGGCCAAACGCGATGCGCTCGGAAATGCATAGACGTGGGTCCCGTAGATCATGGCTCGCGTTCCAAAGCGTTCCCGTAACGCGCGCGACATTTGCCGGATGTGCGCGACCTGCTTCATCGACGAAGTGATGAACGCCGCGAGACATTCCCAAACAGGCTGCCGCATGATGCGCAACCCGATGCAATAACTGCGCGCCGCATCCATCGCCGGGTCCTTCGGAAACGACGCGCAGATTTCCGGCAGCGGATGATCGAGCGCGAAGTAATGCGGAACAACGGCGGCTGCCTCCGGGTTCACGAAAAGCTGGCTGTCACGTTGCTCGAGATAAACGGCGCGCGCTCCAATCGTGCCGACGAAGCCGCCACCGAGCTTCTCCCAATGGAAGACCTGGCCCGAGTCGAGCGTCGCGGCCAGGTCGAAATCGGGCGCGTCAATCAGCGTCAGATGCATTGGCCAGAGATTAACATCAGCCTTCGTCTTCGACTATGGCTCGACCGGGCGGATTAAACTCGGATGGGGCCAGAGAGCCGAGCAGCCGCCGTCTAGAAAATCGATGTTTCATCCGTGTCCATCCGTGGCTAAATACCCGCTTCCATGGATACACGCCTCGTCATCGATACCGGAGTTCTTTTGTTGTATTTCTTCGGCATCGTGGCGCTGGGTTTGTGGGCCGGACGGCGAAATAAGAATCTGCAGGACTTCTCGCTTGGCTCACGCTCCATCCCGTGGTGGGCCGTGCTCGCTTCGATCGTGGCCGCGGAGACGAGCGCTGCGACATTCCTCGGCACGCCGGCGGAAGGATTCAAAACGCGCGCCTATTTCTACGGGCAGCTCGTCATCGGCACTGTCCTCGCGCGCATCATCATCGCGGCCACTTTCATCAAGCCGTACTACGACTACCGGGTGCAGAGCGTCTATGAATTCCTCACGGTGCGTTTCGGCCCGGGGACGAAGAACATGGCGAGCGCGATCTTCCTCTTCACCCGCGTGCTCGGCATCGGCGTCCGCCTTTATCTCGGCGGCGCCATCATGGTGGTGATCTGGCGTTATCTTTTCCCGACCCTGCCCGTGAATCTGAACACCTACGTCTGGGGCATCATTTTCGTCACGGTAATCACAACGCTTTATACCGCCGCCGGTGGCATCAAGGCGGTGGTCTGGACCGATCTGATCCAGGCGGTTTTGATGCTCAGTTCGGTCGGTTTCGCGATCTATCTTCTAGTGCACGATATCCCCGGCGGATTCGCCACCGTGAAAGAAAATCTTGGCGGCCTCGCCAATGTGCAGGTGTTCCAAAGTGGCTGGGACACGAGCTTGAGTTTCGGTCCGGCGTTGAAGGCAATGCTGGAGGAACCTTACACGCTCTTCGCCGCATTCATCGGTTCCACTCTGCTCACGATGGCCACGCACGGCACCGACCAGGACATGGTGCAGCGCATGTTGACCGCGCCGAACTACCGCAAGTCTCAGCTCTCGCTCGTCCTCAGCGGTTTGATGGATGTCCCGATCGCCGCCGCCTTCCTCACCGTCGGCATCCTGCTTTCCGTTTACTACTCGGTCGTGCCCGGGACCACGCTCCCCGCTGCCGACAACGAAATCTTCGGCCATTACATCGTGCATGAAATGCCGGTCGGTTTCCGCGGCCTCATCATCGCCGGCGTTTTCGCGACCATGATGGGCTCGACCTCCGCGGCCTTGAATGCGCTCGCGACCAGCTTCACGAAAGATTTCTACCTCCCGTACATCAACCGCAACGCGAACGACCGGCAAGCCATCCGCGCCGCGCGCATCGCGACTTCAGTTTTCGGTGTCTTGATGATCATCGTCGCCGCGCTGGCCGCGAACGCGGTCTTGCACGACTCGAAGTTGACCATCATTCCAATCGCGATCGGCATCCTCGGCTACACCTACGGTGCCCTGCTCGGCGTCTTCCTCCTCGGCATGCTCACGCGCAGCCGCGGTGCCGACGGGCCAAACGTGGTGGCCATGATCGCAGGCGTCACCTCGGTGTTGATCCTCTGCAAGGTTTCCATTCCCGCCTTCGACATCCTCGCGCTCTTCACCGGCAGGGTGATCGCGGTCCATTGGGTCTTCGGCTATTTCATGCCGGAATGGTGGCCCGCCATCTCGTGGCCGTGGTTTGTCTTTGTCGGTTGCGTGGTCACGGTCGGCATCAGTATTCTCTTCCGCACGCCGCAGAGCCAGATGGACGCCGCCAAGGCGCACGTCCTCGCGGCCGGCTTGGAATAAAATCGCGCAGGCGAAAGCCGGCGCCAAACCATGGACATTCACACCCACTTCACCGCGCTCGATTGGGCGGTCCTGGCCGGGTACCTCCTGCTCACCACCTGGGTCGGGCATCGCCTGCGAGGGAAGCAGTCGAACATCAAAGATTTCTTTTTGGCCGGTCGCTCGCTTCCGTGGCCGGCGGTCTGCGGTTCCATCATCGCCACGGAGATCAGTGCGGTCACTTTCATCGGCGTGCCGGGCGCGGTCTTCGCGCTCACCGGAAATTTCACTTATCTGCAATGGGCGATCGGTTCGATCATCGCACGCTGCATCGTCGGGCTCTATTTCGTGCGGGTCTTTTACGAGCGCGATATCTACAGCCCCTACGACTACATGGCGCATCGGCTCGGGCCGGGCGTAAAGGGTCTAACGACTGCGCTCTTCATGCTCGGTTCCATTCTTGGCCAAAGCGTTCGGGTCCTCGTGCCGGCCATGGTTCTGCGCACGGTCACGCCTTTGACCATGACGCAGAGCATCATCGTGATCGCGCTCTTCGCCATCGTCTGGACCCTGATGGGCGGAATGACGACCGTGATCTGGACGGACGTGATGCAGTTCTTCCTCTTCGCCGGCTCCGGCATACTCGCGCTCGGTTGGATGATCTACCTGCTGCCGGGCGGCTGGACGCAGTTCATCGATGCCGGGAGTGCGGCGGGTAAATTCGAAATCTTCCGCTGGCTCCCGCCCGCCGGCTCGCAGGCGCCGTTTCTTTCCTGGGTGAAAGACGCCGAGTTCACGATGTGGACCGCGCTGCTCGCGATGCCCTTTCAAAATCTCGCGGCTTTCGGAACCGATCAGTTGAACGCGCAACGCATGTTCTGCTGCCGCTCATCGCGGGATGCGACCAAGGCGGTCATCTTCAGCGGGTTTGGTCAGCTAATCACGATTCTGATGCTGCTGGTGGGCGCGGCGCTTTTCGTTTTCTACCAGCAGTTCCCGCCGAACACCGTCGAAGCCGCGCTCTTCGCGCAGAAAACCGATTACGTTTTCCCGGTCTGGATTACGACCGTGTTGCCTCCGGGATTGACTGGTCTGGTCCTGGCCGGTGCATTCGCCGCCGCGATCTCCAGTCTCGACTCCGCGCTCGGCGCGCTCTCGCAGACTTCCATTTCGCTCCTCTACGGCAAACAAGCGGAAGCGCCGGAAAGCAGCGCCGCCATGGTGCGACGCTCGCGGGTCGCAGTCATCATCTGGAGCGGCATCCTGGGCCTGATGACGATCGCGCTCTACTTCATCCAGGAACGCGCGAAGATAAACTTGCTCAGCCTCGCCTTCGGCATGGTCTCCTACACTTACGGAACCATGCTCGGCATCTTCATCCTCGCTCTCTTCCGCATCCCGGCGCGGTTGGCGGCGCTCTGGGTCGCGCTCATCATCTGTGTCGCGCTCACCGCCTGGGTGCGGCCCGACATTTACGTGCTCTTCGGTGCCTCGAAGGAAACCATGGCCAGCATTCGCCCCACCATGACTTATCCGTGGCTCTTCCCGATTAATTTCCTGATCACCTTCGGCCTCGGCTGCCTCTTCTGGCGCAAGTGACTTCCTCCACTCCGGCTCCACGATCGGAGCAGCTCAACCACTCGGGCGTTGAACTTTCGCCCATGCTTCAACCGATTCACGGCACTGCGAGTGCGTTCAATCCAGGAGCGAAAATCGCGAGCGGATTATCGTCCCGCATTGCGGACTTCCTCGCGCACTGCCTCTGCCACCTCGTCGGCCGACCACTCTGGATGCTCCGAGCGAATCAGCGCCTTGCGCAAGTCGCCCGCACTTTCGATCGCGGCCAGGGCGAGCTCGAGCCTCTGTTGTAACGACATCTGGCGGAGCGCTTTTATCTGCTCCGGGTGAAGTCCGCCTTCGACAAACATTGTTCCCGACCTTATGCCGGGCTCGATTTCTCGGCGAGTTTAATCCCGAGATCGCGCAACTGCCGGGCATCCACTTCGCTCGGCGATTGCGACATAAGATCGACGCCGCGGTTGTTCTTCGGAAAAGCCATCACTTCGCGGATGCTGTCCTCGCCGCAGATGAGCATGACCATGCGGTCGAGGCCCATCGCGATGCCACCATGCGGCGGCGCGCCCAGGCGGAAGGCGCACAGGATGTGGCCGAACATCGCTTGCTGATCTTCTTCGCTCACGCCGAGCGCGGTGAACATTTTCGCCTGCAAATCGGGTTCGTGAATCCGGATGCTGCCGCCGCCGATCTCCACGCCGTTCAGGACGACGTCATAGGCTTCTGCGCGCGCTTCGCCGAACTTGCCGGCGTCGATCAACGGGATGTCCTCCGCCTTCGGCCGGGTGAACGGATGATGGACGGCGTTCCATTTGTTCTCCGCCGCATCGAAGGCCATGAGCGGAAAATCGGTCACCCACAGAAAGTCGAGTGCATCGGATTCGTCGGTCAGTTTTTGATACTCGGAGATGCGCAACCGGATGCGGCCGAGCACTTCGCAAACGGTTTCCCATTTGTCGGCACCGAAGAGGACGAGGTCGCCTTCTTCGATGTTCAGCTTCGCGGTCAGCGCGGCTTTTTCTTCGTCCGTGAAGAATTTCACGATGGGTGATTTCCACTCGTCGTTTTCCACCTTGATGAAGGCAAGACCTTTGGCGCCATAGTGCTTCGCCATCGTGGTGATCTCTTCCGTCTGGCCAGTCGTGATCCAGGCAAAGCCTTTGGCGTTGATCGCTTTCACAACGCCGCCGGAATCGAGTGCGCCACGGAACATTTTGAAGTCGCTCGCCGCGAAAATGTCGCGCAGATCGGTCAACTCCATGCCGAAACGGCGATCGGGTTTGTCGCTGCCGAATTGGTCCATCGCTTTGCGGTAGGTGAGCCGCGGGAAGGGCGTGGGAATCTCGATACCACGCGCCGCGCGGAACACAGCCGACAGCATTCCTTCGACAAGGGTGAAGATATCCGATGGCTCGACAAAGGACGCCTCGATGTCGATCTGCGTGAACTCGGGCTGTCGATCAGCGCGCAAATCTTCATCGCGAAAACACTTCGCGATCTGAAAATATTTTTCGATCCCGCCCACCATCAAAAGCTGTTTGTACTGCTGTGGCGCCTGCGGGAGCGCGTAGAACTTTCCGGGCGCAAGACGACTCGGCACGAGAAAATCGCGTGCGCCTTCGGGTGTGCTCTTGGAGAGAATCGGTGTCTCGATTTCCACGAAACCTTGCTCGTCGAGAAAATCGCGGGTCGCCTTCGTGATCTTGTGACGCTGGCGCAAATTGTGGGCGAGATGCGGGCGGCGCAGATCGAAATAGCGGTAGCTGAGCCGCAGATCCTCGTTGCTCGGATCGGAATCGAGCGGGAACGGCAATACGTCCGCGCGATTCAAAATGCGGAGATTCTGCGGGACGATCTCGATCGCGCCGGTGGGCAACTTCGGATTCTCCGTCCCGGGAATGCGCGCCGCGACCGGCCCTTCCACTTCGATCACGTCTTCATGGCGCAAGGTGTGCGCGATTTTCGTCAACTCCGCGTTCTCTTCCGGCCGAAAGACGACCTGAGTCAGTCCCTCGCGATCGCGCAAGTCGATGAAAATGACGCCGCCGTGGTCGCGCCGCACATGCACCCAGCCAGCGAGTTTGGCGGTGGAGCCGATGTCAGAAGCGCGTAATTGGGCGCAATGATGCGTGCGATACATGAGAAGTTGCGAGTCGAAGGCTAAAGTTGGGAGGACAAGCTGTGGAGTCGGGCCAAATGCGCAAGCAGCTCTTCATGCGGGAACAGCTGTTCCTCACGTGAGGCGAGGGTCTTCAGTTTCACCTGCGGCCATTCGTCGCCCACGAGCACGGCAAACTTTGCGTTTAACTGTTCCGCCGTTTGAAACTGCTTCCCCACTTTGGCGGGCAAGAGCGGGCAATCGACGCGATAACCGGCGTCGCGCATCGCTTGCACGGCCCCGAGAGCATCTGCGCGACGCTCCTCCTTCGCGATCACGACGTAAACGTCCAGTTGCTGGGCGGAAGAGACCGCCGCTTCCATTTGGGAGCGGGCGCGTGCGCTTTCCTTCAGTAATTCCCCGAGCACGACGTCGCCCATCGCGAAGCCGAGTGCGGGCAGCGAAGCCGCGCCGTCACTGAGGTGGCCGATGAGATGGTCGTAACGGCCGCCACCCGCGATCGCGCGCAGTTTGCCGCCGCGGTCGAAAGCTTCGAAAACGACGCCAGTATAATAAGCGAGCCCGCGCACGATGCGCAGGTCCACCTGCACATAGTCGGCCAACCCGCGGACTCGCAGGCCGGCCATTAGTTGATCTAATTTTTCGCTCGTGCCGCCGCCGTCGAAGACCTGGAAGACCGGCTCCGCCAGCTCGCCCAAACGCGCGGCGGTTTTCTCGCGCGGTTCGCGTTCGCTTTTGTCGATCGTTTCCAGCATCTCCTGCCAGCGTTCCTCGGGCACCTTGTGCTTGCGCAGAAACTCGACCCAAAATTCGCGATCGCTGATCCGCACCACCACGTCCTCCGCGGTGAAGCCAAATGCGCGCAGCACATCCACGCAGAGCGCGAGCAATTCCACCTCCGCCTCCACCCCGGCTTCTCCGATGATGTCGGCGTTGTATTGATAATGCTCGCGCAACCGGCCGCGCTGCGGGCGTTCGTAGCGGAACATCTGCGGGATGGAAAACCACTTCATCGGCTTCTTGAAATCGCGATGCGAGGCGGCCGCCATCCGGGCGAGCGTGGGCGTCATCTCGGGACGCAGAGCGACGGCGCGACCGCCTTTATCGGTAAAGTCGTAGAGCTGCTTCGCGATTTCCTCGCCCGACTTCTTCTTGAACAAATCAAGGTCCTCGAGCAGCGGACCGTCATATTCCACAAAGCCGTAGCGGCGCGAGACGGCACGCCATTGTGCGAAAACGTAATTCCTCACCGCACAGTCGCTTGGAAGGAAATCGCGGAATCCGGGGAGCGCTTGCATCAGGGAAAAAAAGAAACCTGTCCCGCCGACACAGCCGCGGGGGATACAAGCCACGAAAAGAGGGCGTTGCGTTGAATAAAGGCTGGACTGCCACAGTCGGATACAAGCACGGCGGAGAACATCCGTTTAACCAAAGCAAAGGACAAATATGAAACACACACAATTGATGAAAATGTTAGCCGTCGGAGCCGTGAGCGCGCTCGCACTCGGAACCTCGTTCGGCCAGGTCACGAAAGAAACCACCACCACGACTGGTGCGGGCGGCGTCAGCGCCACCACCACCACCCATGCCCATGATGCCGGTGTGAGCTCGACGAGTTCCACCACCACGAGCTTGGACGGCACGGGGATGATCACGACCTACACCCCGGGACAGGAATATATGGAATTCCGCACTTCCACGAGCAGTGCTCCGACGAAGTACTACTACACGAAGAAGACGACGGTCGTTGACTCGACTGGCGCCGTTGTCGACATGAGCCTGCTCCGTCCCGACCTCCCGGTGAGCTACAGCTACGTGAAGGAAGGCGATCGCATGGTCGTTTCCAAGATCACGGTGCAAAAGCCGTTGGCTGAGATCAAGAAGGTCACCGAGACCACCACCACGACGACGACGACCGACCACTAGTCGTTCGCTCGATTTGTAAAAATTAAACAAAGCGCCCGCGGAACGTGTTTCCGCGGGCGCTTTTGTTTGTGCGGCCGAAATCAGCCGGCGTAGCCGTTCGGATGCGCCCGATGCCATTGCCAGGCACTCTCCACGATGGTCGGGAGCTCTTGATAGCGAGGCGTCCAACCCAGCTCTCGCTTGATCTTATCCGACGCTGCTATCAAGCGCGGCGGATCGCCGGGACGGCGCGGCTTTTCCACCACCGGAATAGGATGACCGGTAATTTGGCGACAAGTTTCGATGACTTCCCGCACACTCGAGCCGCCGCCGGTGCCTAAATTGTAAAATTCACTCTGCGATGCGTCCAGCGCGAGGATGTGGGCACGAGAGAGATCGAGAATGTGGATGTAGTCTCGGATGCAGGTCCCGTCGGGCGTCTTGTAGTCGGTTCCGAAAATCTCAACGTGTGATTTTTGGCCTAAAGCCACACGCAGGACGTTGGGGATAAGGTGCGTCTCGATCGTGCGATCTTCACCGAATTTTTCCGACGCGCCGGCCGCGTTAAAGTAGCGCAAGGCCACGAAACGCAGTCCGTGAATCTGGTCATACCAGCGCAGGATGCGCTCAAAAAGGAGCTTGGATTCCCCGTAGGGATTGATCGGGTTTTGCGGGAACGTCTCATCAATTGGCACCCGCCCCGGCGGGCCGAAGGTGGCGCAGGTGGAGGAGAAGACGAGCCGTTTCACTCCGCGCGCGACCATGGCGTCGAGGAGATTCAAGCCGTTGAAAACATTGTTCCGAAAATACTTCGAAGGATCTTCCATTGATTCGCCCACGACTGCGCTGCCTGCGAAATGCATGACCGCGTCCGGCCCGGTCCGGGCCAGGGCGTCTTCGATGATCGCGCGATCACAGAGATCTCCTTCCACCAATTCCGCCCGCGGATCGACCGCCTGCCGGTGGCCTTCGCTGAGATTGTCGAAAACCGCGACCTCATAGCCTTCGTTGAGGAGCAGCTCCACGCACACGCTGCCAATGTAACCGGCGCCTCCGACAACCAGAATTTTCACAGGGGGGAAGGTGGGACTGCCTCGCCGGTTGTGTCAAAAGAAAGTCCAGCGCGCGACATTCCAGATCTGTCCACCTCGTCAGAGACGGAGGCAGTCGTCGGGCCGTGAGCGCCGGTCCGCGCGCGCGTGCAACCCGGTTGGCGACGCTTCTACGACGCGGGAGGCGCGCCCCGCGTTTGCGAGATCCCTCGACCGTCTGCGCGGCTCGGGATGACGGAGTTTGGCGAACCGACCCAATCCTGGTCCACAACACCCCCGCGGACGGCGCCCTAACTTTTTTTCTTTTTCTCCGATTCCTTCTTTTCAAGGCTGGCGATCATCCGGCGGACGATGCCCACCCGTCGGCGCGGCCGGAGGACCTTCAGGCTCTCGGTTTCCGATCCCCAATGCAGAATGTCGATGTCCACCCGTCGCACGCCCCAACGGCGCATGGCTCGCGGTTGCTTATAGAGGTCGATCGTATTGGTTCCCACGAGCGCGCCGCCATAGTCGTCGATGACATATTCGTCGCCCGACTCCACGATTCGGAAGCGCGTCCCCAACGGGAAGCGCGACCAATCCGACGCCGCGCTCATCAGGCCGGCCCCGGAGAGACGGCGGCCGATGGCATTGCGCGCGCCGCTACCTTCATTGTGGGAATACGCCGTGGTCCGGACCTTCTCCAGGCGCTTCGGGGTAAAGGCGCTGGCTTTCGCCACCGGTGAAGTGGGGGTCGCACAGCTGACGAGCGATAAGACGCACGCCGCGAGCAATGTAAGGCTCAGAAATTTTGGCATGGGAGGAAGGGGCTGACATACTGATTGAAGCACGGAGAGGCAAGCCATAAATTCCCCGGCTCCATGTCTGTGCTTCCACTTCTTCGTCCCGGCCAAGCCCTTGTCGACGAAGATATTATTCTCGATGGACGTCTCGCGCTTTTCCATCGTGAGGAGCGTTGGCTGGCGGTGGCAGATTTGCATTTTGGCTACGAGCTAAGCCAGCGAAATGCCGGCCGCCTCCTGCCGCTGTGGGGGATGGATTCCATCGAACAGCGGTTGCTGGAATTGGTGGCAGACTACGCGCCGCAGCATCTTTTGCTGGTCGGCGATCTGGTGCATGATCACGCAGCCGCGCTGCCGGCACGGGAACTCATCGGCCGCCTGGCTGACGTTTGCGACCCCATCCTGATCGCCGGGAACCACGACCGGAAACTCGCCGGAACGATGGCAATGGTGGACGCATGGGAGACCGACGCATTCCATTTTCATCACGGCCACCGCCCGGCGGAATTGAGCGAGCGGTTTCAAATCATCGGCCATCATCATCCCGCCGGCACCTTGACTGATGGGGCGGGCCTGCAGCTTAAATTGCCCGCCTTCGTGCAGCAAGAGCGCCGCTGGATTCTTCCCGCTTTTTCGCCTTGGGCGGCCGGGGCCGCGTGGGCCGCAGAGGCGCAGAGTCGGGTATGGCTCTGCACACCGCAAAGAGTTTTCCCCCTTCCGCACGTGAAGGCGGTCGCGAGTTAAGCGCGGGACGTCCCGCCGATCTCCGAGGTGCAGTGCGGGCAGCGACTGGCCTTGATCGGAATGGACATGAAGCATTGCGGGCAATCCTTCGCCACCGCCGGTGCGTCGGGCTTCGGCTTCTTCATGTTGTTGAGCGCTTTTACGACCATGAAGATCGCAAAGGCGACGATGAGGAAATTAATGATGAGGGTAATGAAGTTGCCGTAGTTCCACGTGATCGCGCCGGCCTTCTCTGCTTCCGCGAGTGTGGCAAAAGTGGCGCCGCTCGGTTTCAAGACCATGAACATGTTTGTGAAGTCGAGCCCTCCCGTGAGCAGTCCGATCGGCGGCATGACGATGTCTTTAACCAGCGAGGCGACGATCCCCCCAAAAGCCGCGCCGATCACGACACCGACCGCCAGGTCGACAGCGTTGCCTTTCACGGCAAACTCCTTGAACTCTTTCATCATAGACATAGGCGCGCAGTATCTCTAGCGGGCGACAATGTTGACAAGCTTTTTCGGGACGACGACCACCTTCGCAATCGCTTTGCCGGCAGTTAGTTCGATGACTTTGGGGCGCGCCAGTGCGAGCGCCTTCAGGTCCTCCTCCGCGATGTCCAATGGAACGACGATTTTGTCGCGCAGCTTTCCGTTGATCTGGATGATAATTTCCACTTCATCCTCGATCAGGTGGGCGGGATCGTGCTCCGGCCAATCTTGCTGAGTTACGTCGCCTTCTCCGCCCGGGAACTTCTGCGCGAGAGCCTCCCAAAGTTCGGATGAAATGTGCGGCGCAAAAGGATTGAGCAAAATGAGAAGAGTGCGCAGCGCAGAAACCGGACGCGCGGCCGCCCCAGTGAATTCATTCACAAAAACCATCATCTGCGAGATGGCGGTGTTGAAGGAGAGCGCTTCGATGTCCTCAGTCACTTTCTTGATCGTGGCGTGCATCACTCTCAACTGCCGCTTCTCCAGCGCGATCTCCTGCAAGTGATCGGAAAGAATCCAATCGCCGGCTTGATTTTCCTCCATCATCAACCGCCAGACGCGCGCGAGGAACCGCGAGACACCTTCCACGCCTTTCATGCTCCAGGGCTTCATCTGTTCGAGTGGCCCCATGAACATTTCGTAGCAACGAAAGGCGTCCGCGCCGTACAACGCGATCACATCGAGCGGGTCGATCACATTCCCCCAGCGCTTCGACATTTTGCGGCCGTCCTCGCCGAGAATCATCCCCTGGTTCACCAGCCGCTGGAACGGCTCGGTCTTGCTCAGATGGCCGAGATCGAACAGCACTTTGTGCCAAAACCGCGCATACAAGAGATGCAGCACCGCGTGCTCGGTGCCGCCAATGTAAAGATCCACCCCGCCCGCCTGGTCGCCGCCCATCCAATAGCGCTCCGCCGCTTCGCCCACCAAACGTTCGTCGTTTCCCGGATCGCAAAAACGCAGGTAATACCAACAAGAGCCGGCCCATTGCGGCATCGTGTTCGTCTCGCGCGAGGCCGCTCCCGAATAGCGCAGCCAGTCCTTCGCTTTCGCGAGCGGTGGCTCGCCCGTGCCGGTGGGTTTGAAATCATCGAGCGGCGGCGGCTCCAGCGGCAGATCAGACTCCGGGAGCGCTTCATGTTTTCCATCCCGCCAGACAATCGGGAACGGTTCGCCCCAATAACGCTGGCGCGAGAAAAGCCAGTCGCGCAATTTGTAGCGCACATCGCGGCGTCCGTGGGCGTTTTGCTCCAACCACTCGATCATCTTGCTCGTCGCCGCGGCGGTCGGCAGGCCATCGATCAGGGGTGAATTCACCGCGAAACCGTCGTCGGTCGTGCAAACCAACGGCGGCAAACTGCACGGCGCTTCGCCGCCCTCACTCGATCTCGGCGCGGCCGCGACGACTTCGCGGATCGGGAGATGAAATTTCTGCGCGAATTCAAAATCTCGCTCGTCGTGCGCCGGCACCGCCATGATGGCGCCCGTGCCGTAACTCATGAGCACGTAATCTGCGATCCAGATCGGAATCCGCTCTCCGTTTACCGGGTTCATCGCAAAGCCGCCCGTGAAGATGCCGCTCTTTTCCTTGGCCAGGTCCGTCCGTTCCAGGTCCGATTTCGCGGCGATCTGCTGGCGATATTGCTCGACGGCGGGCCGCTGCTCTGCCGTCGTCAATCGCTCAACGAGCGGGTTCTCCGGCGCCAGCACCATGTAGGTCGCGCCATAAAGCGTATCAGGTCGCGTGGTGAAGACCGTGACGTTGTCGCTGGAATCGTCGACCCCGGCGGCAAAGTTTACCTCCGCACCTTCACTCCGCCCGATCCAGTTGCGTTGCAGAAGTTTTATCCCGGTCGGCCAATCGAGCGGTTCCAGTTCGTCGATCAACCGCTCCGCAAACGCCGTGATGCGCAAAATCCATTGCCGCATCGGCCGCTTCACGACCGGAAAACTGCCCACCTCGCTTTTCCCGTCGATCACCTCTTCGTTCGCGAGCACGGTGCCAAGCTCCGGGCACCAATTCACCGCCACCTCGGCCACGTAAGCGAGCCGGACGGAATCCGGATCATCGCCGGTGTAGCTGGTGATCGGCTCCGCGCGCCGCGTCTCGGGGTTAAACCAGGAATTGTAAATCTGGAGGAAGATCCATTGGGTCCAGCGAAAGTATTTCGGATCGGCTGTGCTGATTTCGCGCTCCCAATCGTAGGAAAAACCGATGCGTTTTAGCTGGGTCTTGAATTTCGCGACGTTGTCACGTGTGGTGATGGACGGATGCTGGCCGGTCTTGATCGCGTATTGCTCCGCGGGCAATCCGAAGGCATCCCAGCCCATCGGATGGAGAACGTTGCAGCCGCGCAGGCGCTTGTAGCGCGCGATGATATCGGTGGCGGTGTAGCCCTCGGGATGCCCGACGTGCAGCCCCGCGCCGCTTGGGTAGGGAAACATATCGAGCACGTAGAACTTCGGTTTCGTGGAATCGAAATCCGGCTCGCCGGGATTGGGCGCGCGGAAAGCGCGACGTTCGTCCCAAAGCGTCTGCCATTTCGGCTCGAGCTGATCGAAAGGATAGGGTTTGCGACGTTCACTCATGGAAACAAGTAGACAGGATTAACAGGATTCGGAGGATTGTCGCAGTCACAGGTGGAAAAAATTTAGCGGCCTTCATTCCAGCATTCGCTTTCCATGCAACGCCTCCTCCTCGCCACGCGCAATGCGCACAAGACGCGCGAGTTCGCGGAAATTCTCGGCGCGCAGTTCGTCGTCTCCGATTTAATCAGCGTGGAAGACGTCCCAACCGTCGAGGAGACGGGCGCGACCTTTGAGGAGAACGCGGTCCTGAAAGCGGTTGCGGCGTCCCGTTGCGTTTCCGGTCTGGTGGTGAGCGATGATTCCGGGCTGGAGGTCGCCGCGTTGGACGGTGCGCCGGGCGTGCGCTCGGCACGTTATGCGGGAGAGAATGCAACTGACGCAGAAAACGTCGCAAAATTATTTTCCGAGTTGCAGCGACTCGACTCCGCTTCGCGAACATGCGATGCCTCGTTCCAATGTGTGCTGGCGCTGGCAGAGGATGGCAAAGTTTTGCGTATTTTTCGTGGAACGGTCGGCGGCTCGATCATCCCGGTGAAACGCGGCCAGCGTGGCTTCGGCTACGATCCCGTCTTCGTCCCGAACGGCTACACCGAGACATTCGCAGAACTTGGAGACGTGGTGAAAAACGGCCTCAGCCATCGCGCGCGGGCGATCGCGAAACTGCGCGCGTACTTGACCGGCTAAACGAAGGCCCTAAGGCGCGCCCGGAGGTGGCGGCGGCGCGACCGTCCCAGGAGCGCCGGAAGGGCCCGACAATTTAATCTGGTAACCAATCTTCGTGATGCCAGCCGAGCGGACGCGGTCCAGGAGAGTGATGACGTCACCATGCAGAGCCATCTGCTCCGCGCTGATGGAAACTTTGACCTCGTTGTTCGCTTGGAACAGCTCGTAGAGACGGGGCAAAATCTGCTCGTCCAGCATCGGCACGTTATCGAAATAGATCTGATTCCCTTCCGTCACGCGGATGGCAATAAAATCTTTGTTCGGGTTCGGCTGCTTGATTTGGCTCTTGCTGGGAAGATTAACGCGAATGCCCTTCATGTGCGTCTGACTTAGGCTGACCATCATGAAGCTGGCGAGGAGGAAGAACATGATGTCGATCAACGGGATGATCTCAATCCGCGCGTGCTTCTTCGGGATGGGCGAACGCATTCTCATAGGGAAATATCCAGCAAACTAAAATTGCGCACCAGTGAGGGTGAAAGTGATCGGGATCTTCACCGTTGGAACGGTCCCCGGTTTGAAGCGCGCACTGCGGAAGGCGGAGGTCGCCGCGTTATCCAAAATGGCGCTGCCAGTACTCTTGCCCATCGTCGCGCTCGTAACACTCCCGCTCGGAGAGACCGAGACGACCACAACACCGCTGCCGGTCACGCGAGAACGCTTGGCCTCGTACGGATATTGGATGTTCGGCTTGAAAATCATGGCCGCACGTCCGCTCGGAGCCGGACCGGTGGGTGCTCCAGCGGGGGCCCGCGGCCGGGCGATGGGAGCGACTGGCTTCGGCTTGTCAGTCCGCGGTTTCGGTGGAGGTGTCGCCTGTTCTTCCTGGAATTCTGGTGGCTCGATCGGCTCCGGCGGCGCATCCAGCGGCTCGGGCTCTTCTTCATCGGGCGGAGGCGTCGGCTCGGGCGGAGCAGGTTCCTGTTCAACCGAGAGCTCGACGAAGGCCTCGGGAATATCCGCCAGATCCATTTCGGGTGGCTCTGGACTCAAGGCCGCGATTCCGACCGCGATGGCGTGGATGGCAAAAGCGCCCGCAAAGGCTGCCGCCACCTGCCACTTCGGGGCTCCGCGATACAACAAGGGACCTGTTGCCATAGATTACGGTTTATTAGCGAGGCCAGGCACCGAGGATGAGGCCTGGCTCTTGATTTCAAAGGCGATTTTCGTGAAGCCGGTGGAACGAATTTGATCCAGCAGTCGCGTCACGTTTCCGTGCAAAGCTTCGCGATCTCCCCGGATGAAAATTTTCGCTTCCGGATTCGTTTGGTAGAGAGCACCGAGTTTGAGCGGCACATCGCTGTATTCGATCCGATCCTTATCCCAGTAGATGAAGCCGTCCCGGTCGACCGAGAAGCTGACGTAATCTTTTTTCGATTGCGTCTGCCCCGAGCTCCCAGTCGGCAACGCCACCTTCATCCCCTTCATCGTCGTCTGGCTCAAGCTCACCATCATGAAGCTGGCGAGGAGGAAGAACATGATGTCGATCAACGGGATGATCTCGATCCGCGCGTGCTTCTTGGGGATTGGAGATGAGACTTCCATGGCGTTTTTTCTAGGGCTGCTTCCGGGCTACTTTGTCATCGCGGTGATATCGAGATCGCCCTTTTTCTGGGCCTCCAACATCACCTCGAGATTCGTCGCCGCGGTCTGCAACTCGAACTCCAAGTTAGACACGCGAGATGTGAAAAAGTTAAAGGGAATCAACGCAAAGATCGCGATGCCCAGACCGGCCGCAGTCGCGATCAGCGCTTCCGCGATACCGCCGGTAACCGCTTGCACCGCCAGTTCTTCGTTGCCGAGGAAGCTGAACGATTTCATCAGACCAGTGATCGTGCCCAGCAGACCGAGCAACGGAGCCAGCGTGACGAGCGTATCCATGACCACGAGGAAACGACCGGCGCGTTTGATTTCGATCCCAGCCGCCACCTGCAGAGCGCCCTGCAACGAAGCGTGCTGGTGATTGAGACCGTTCCAGATCATGCGCAGAATCGGATCGCGCGAACCGCGGGAGAGACGGGAGGCTTCGGCCACGTCGCCATTTTCGATCGCGGTGAAAACTTTCTCGATCCGCTTGGGATCGCGGCGCATCCAGCGGAAGAGCCACCAGAACACGCGCTCGAGCACGACGGCGATGGCCACGATGGACACGATCAAGATCGGCCACATGATCGGGCCGCCTTTTCTGAAGTTGTCGACTAAAGCGTTACCGGTTGGTTCAATCGCATGCGCGCCAGGAGCGGCGGCCATGCTTTGGGCGGTGATCGGCGCCGCGGTGGTCGCGGGCCGAGGTGCGGTCGCGGTCGCGGCCGGAACGACGGGCGCAGTCGCAGGCGTCATGCCCGCCGGTGCCATGGAGGCAGCGGGAGCGGCCGGGGCGGTCACCGCCGGCGCGCCCGGAGCAGTGTCCGCGGGTGCGCCCGGCGGAGGTGGTGGAGTGGTTTGGCCGAGCAAAGTCAGCGCGAAGGTGGCGGAGCAGAGGGTGGCGATTAGCAGTGTTTTCATAGTTGAGTGAAATCGGGCGACTTTAGCGGCACGATCTTTTCTAGTAGCGATATCTTCCCGTTTATCCCCAATCCGACATCGGCGAGTCGAGCAAAACTTTTGGAATTCTCCATTAAGTGATTCTTTTTCCGACTCTCGGGGACCAACTTATCTTCGCAGCAAGTCCCGTCGGGGGATGTAGAACCTAGCGATCATCTTGCGATCTTCTGCTTTTAATTTTCCGCGGCCCCCACTGTATTCCGCAAAGGCGTCCATGCTCCGATCGTCGCTTCCAGCCGATCTCCTGGCCGGATCGGCCCCACGCCGGCAGGCGTGCCGGTAAGAATAAGATCGCCCGGCAACAGTGTCATTCTCTGGCTCGCGAAAGCGACGATTTCGGACACGGAATAAATCATTTGGCTGGTGCGCGCCTCCTGCCGCACTTCGCCGTTTTGCCGGAGCGTGATCGGTAAATCGGTCACGTCGATGTCGGTAAAAATAAAAGGCCCGGCCGGCGTGTAGGTGTCGAAAGATTTAGCGCGCCCGAATTGTTTCTCCGCTGTCTGCAAATCGCGATCGCTGATGTCCAGCCCTATCGTGTAGCCGAAAACATACTCCAACGCCATCGCCTGCGAGACGTTCTTCGCCCTCTTCCCGATGACCACCGCCAGCTCCACTTCGAAGTGCGTCTGATGCTCAGGAAACGCAATCTCGATCGCGCCCTCGTGCGGCAAAAGCGAACTCGGCGCCTTGAACCAAATCAACGGCGTGCCCAGCGGCGTTCGCTTCATCTCCGCGATGTGATCGGCGTAATTCAAACCGACCGCGATCACCTTGCTCGGCGCCACCGGGAGATCAATCTGCAGATCGGAGAGCGCGCATTTCGCGCCGGTCGATTCAATCCCGAGCCACGGA
>JBDSNB010000205.1:0-5285 GCA_039915555.1 Chthoniobacterales bacterium
GGCGTCGTAATCTTCACCAGCTCCACCTTGTCGAATTGATGCACCCGAATGATGCCGCGGGTTTCGCGCCCCGCCGAACCCGCCTCGCGGCGAAAACACGGCGTGTAGGCCACAAATTTTTTCGGCAACTCCGCGGCCGGAAGAATCTCTTCGCGATGGAAATTGGTCACCGGCACCTCGGCGGTCGGCGCGAGGAATAGCTGGTTCTCCTCCAGCCCGTACATGTCGTCCTCAAACTTCGGCAACTGCGTCGTGCCGATCATGCAATCGCGGCGCACCAAAAACGGTGGACTCATTTCCAGGTAACCGTGTTCGCGCGTATGCAGGTCGAGCATGAATTGGATCAGCGCGCGCTCCAGTTTCGCGCCCGCGCCGATGAAGCAGATGAAACCGCTGCCGCTCAACTTCGCGGCGCGTTCCAGATCAAAGAGTCGCAAGCGTTCGCCGATCGCCACGTGATCCTGCACCGTGCCGCTGAGCGCCGGCTTCTCCCCCCATTCACGCACCACCGGATTGTCGCTCGCTTCTTTGCCAATCGGCGCCGCCGCGTGTGGGAGATTCGGAATGTTGAGCAAGAGCGTCCGTTGTTTTTCATCGCTCGCGAGGGTCTGCTCGTTGAGCACTGAAATCCGGTCGCCGATTTCGCGCACCTGATTCTCGAGGTCTTCCGACGCCTCACCGCGGCTGCGTTTTCCACCGATCTCTTTGCTCAGCCGTTTGCGATCGGCGTTCAGTTGTTGCACCGCGGTCTCGCCTTTCCGCCGCTCCACATCCACCGCCAGCAGTTCGTCGATTTTCGCCGCGTCCTCGCCGCCGCGCGCCGCGAGCCGCTCCTTCACAAGCTCTGGCTGTTCGCGGATGAATCGGATATCGAGCATGGCTGGAATTATCAGCGGCGACGACGAAACGCAAACGCGGCTGCACACACTGAAAGCGCGTGACAATTCCGCGGCCAGTCTCATATTTCCCCCGTGGAACAGCTCAACCTCCTCGGGGTTGCACTCGGCCTCGCGACGCTGGCGGGGATCAACCTTTACCTCACGGTTTTCGTCACCGGCCTGGCCGTGAACCAGCATTGGATCGCGCTCGCGCCGCAATATCAATCGCTCGAAGTGCTCGGGCATCCCGCGATCATCGTGGTCGCTGGCGTGTTCTATTTTTTGGAATTTTTTGCCGACAAGATTCCGTGGGTCGATTCTGCGTGGGACGCCGTCCACACGATTATCCGGCCGATTGGCGGTGCCTTTCTCGCGACGCGCGTCCTCGGGCATTCCTCGCCTACTTTCGATGTGCTGATCGTTTTGCTCGCGGGCGGCACGAGCTTGATGGCGCACACCGCGAAGGCCTCGACCCGGCTGGCGGCCAATACTTCACCGGAGCCATTCTCGAATATCGGTTTGAGCCTGGTGGAAGATGCGGGGGTCTTCGGCGGGCTGGCTCTGATTTATTACAATCCATTGCTCGCTCTCGGCCTCTTTGTTTTTGCGATGGCGGCTTTCCTTTTCTTCGCGCCGAAAATTCTGCGCGCGATGAAGGCAAAAATCTGGCTCGTCTTCAAAAAACTGAACGGCCCCGCCGATTCCGGTCCGCCGCGAAGTTTGCCAACCTCTCTGCCGGCTTCTCTGCATGAAATCTATAGCAACCACACCGTCCTGGCCGAAACGATTGCCTGGGCTGTGCCCTGCCTAAGCGGCCGCGGACGCCGCATCCCGGCGAATCTTTTCGGCGCGCTCGTGGCTTCGAACGAAGAGCCGCGCCGCCTCGTTTTTGTGGCGAAAAAAGGGAGCGGCCTCGCGCAGACCATCCCACTCGAAGGCATGACCGTGGTGCGGGAACCGAAGTTCCTCTCCGAGAATCTCGCCATCTTTCCCGCCGCCGGAAAAGGTGCGCGGTATCTGTTTATTTTTCCGCGCTCCAGCGCGCCGCTGGTGGAGGAGATCACGCAATATCTGCAAGCGCGCTCGAACGCGACCGCGCCGCCCGTGGAAGATTCCGAGCAGCCCGAACCCGTGCTCCAGGAATAGGTCCCATCGGACATCTTCGACCTCTCGGTCATGGCCACGAGCGCGGATCGCTACCAGCAACTGCGGACGCGTGGACGCGTGGAGGATCGCACGCTTTTTGCCACGCCACGCAATCCTAACGAGTTGGAATTGCAGGCGCGCTGGTTTGCCGGCGACTTCGGGCGGCATTTTCGCACGGTCTGCGGGAAGACGATCGAGATCATCCAGTTCGGCACCTGGAACCGCGAGACGGGCCCGGATTTTCAAGGAGCCGCCATTCGGGTGGACGATGCAGAGGTCGTTCGCGGGAGCATCGAATTCGACCTCGCGGATCGTAGTTGGGAAGCGCACGGCCACGCGATTAATCACGCATTCGAAGACACCGTTCTGCACGTCTTCGTGCAAGCGAGCGCGCACACGTTTTTCTCCCGCACCCGCTCGCACCGCAACGTCCTCCAAGTGCGCGTAGATCCCGCCGCGTTACCGGATGTATTCGCGGCCAATCTCCCGCTTGCGCGACCCGGACGTTGCCAGGCGCCGTTGAAAGATCTCCCGGAAGCACGCGTCCGCAGCGTGCTCGAGGGCGCCGCCCACTTCCGCCTCCAGCGCAAAGCGCATCGGCTCCGCCGCATGATCGAATGCCGCGGCCCAGACGAAACGCTCTTCCAGGAACTGGCCGCCGCTCTGGGCTACAAACAAAACAAACTTCCCTTCACGCTCCTCGCGCAACGCCTCCCGCTCGCGGCCCTGCGCGCGCAACGGCCAGAAGCCGAAGCGCTCCTTTTCGGCCTCGCCGGTTTTCTCGACGCTCCGGATCTCGCCGTCTACAAAAAAGACACGCGTGGCTACCTCCGCCAGCTCTGGGATCAATGGTGGCCGCAGCGCGATGCGATGGAGCGGCTCGCCTTGCCGGAAAAGATCTGGCGTCTCGGCGGAGCGCGTCCGCTCAATCATCCGCAGCGCCGGCTCGCCGCGCTCGGCCAGATCGCCGCCGGCTGGCCGGCTCTTATTCGTTCGTTAGGCGACGCCGCGCCCGGGCGCGCCCTGCGCGATTTTCTCCTTGGGCTGGAGCATCCGTATTGGAGCCATCATTACACGCTCCGCTCCGAGGCGGGGTCTCAGCCCATGGCGCTCGTGGGCGAATCTCGCATCGCGGAAATTTTGGCCAACGTCGCCTTCCCTTTCCTCGCGGCCCAAGGCGCGCAAGTCTGGAGCGATTTTGAAAAACTTCCCGCCCGCCTCAGCAATCGCCGACTCGAAACCGCAGTCACGCGTCTCTTCGGCGGCAACGCGCACGGTCGTGGCTTCACCCGGACGGTCGCCCACCAGCAAGGGCTCCTCCAGATTTACGAAGACTTTTGCCTGCAGGATAATTCCGACTGCGCGCACTGCCCTTTCCCAGAGCAGATGCAAAAGTGGATTTGATCGAGTGGCGACTTCATGAGAATTCCCGGGATGCCGTCCGCCACGCGCGCCTTCACCTTGATCGAACTGCTGGTCGTCATCTCCATCATCGCAGTCTTGATGGGGCTCGCTTTTCCGGCCTATCAAGCGGTGCAAAACACCGCGAAGAAAACGCAGGCGAAGAACGATCTCGTGCAAATCGTGACCGCGGTGAATGCGTTCTACACGGAATATGGGAAGTATCCGCTGCCTGCGAACACCACCGGCGAGGACTACATTTACGGTGCCGGCAACACCAGCAGGACGCTCTTCGACGCGCTGCGCGGGATTGATCCCGTATTAAATCCGCGTCAGGTCGAGTTCATCAAACCTCCAGACGCCAAGGACAAAATCACCCCGCGTGGCGGAATGGGGATCGCGGACGGACAATTCTATGATCCTTGGAACAAGCCGTACCTGATCAGCATCGATGCCGGCTACAATAATGAGGTGAATAACCCCTACACTTTAAACGCAGGCGCCGCGCCCAAATTACGAGCCGGCGTCATTACCTGGTCGTTGGGAAAAGATCGCGAAGGCGGGAGCGGCGACAAAAACGGCGGCGCGTCAAAAGACGACGTCATCTCTTGGCAGTAGCGGCATCCCGGGTTACTCTGACGCTGTAAATTCGCGGGTGTAGTTCAATGGTAGAACGCCAGCTTCCCAAGCTGGACACGAGGGTTCGATTCCCTTCACCCGCTCTCTCGGCGAGGTTTTCGTCCGGAAAAATCCAAAGGTAACAACTCCGTTACCTTCCATTTCTGGACTTCGTGTCCCTCCGAGCCTACGACCCTGAAAGAAACAGACGACGAACCGGAGGAAAATTATGAGCATTTCAAACCATCACGACGCAGCACAGACCCGCCCCTCACGATCGGCGAAACCACGCCTTTGGCTGCAATGGGCCGTCGTCACCGTGGCCGTTATTTCTCTGAGCGTGGGCGCCGCGGCGACGCAAGCCCAAGGACCGAGTCCGAGTCCGTCTCCCACCCCGAGCCCCTCACCGAGCGCGACTCCGTCTCCTACGGCCAGTCCGTCCCCCACCGCCAGTCCTTCGCCCAGTGCGAGCCCCTCTCCCAGCGTCAGCCCGACTCCATTGCCCGGTTGCCAGCCGACCGGAACGGCCAACATGTCGATTAGCGGTGGCGGAGGCAGCTTCAGTCCTTCCACATTGAGCATCAATGCGGGAACGCAGGTCACCTGGACAAATACCGGCGGTAGCCGGGCACGCGTCCGCGATCTCGGCCATGTCTTCTTCGATAGCGGCGACCTCGAAAATGGTCAGTCTTATTCCTTCACCTTCTGTGTGGCGGGCACATACCAGATCGAAGACTCCCGCAGCGGCGTCCAAGGAACCGTGATCGTTTCCGGTGTCGGCCCCTCTCCAAGTCCTTCTCCAAGCGCAAGCCCATCGCCAAGCGCAAGCCCATCGCCAAGCGCAAGCCCGTCACCGAGCGCAAGCCCGTCGCCAAGCGCCAGCCCGTCGCCAAGCGCCAGCCCATCGCCACAGCCTGGCTGTAAAGTGACAGCCGTCGCGACCGTGACGATCAGCGGCGGCGGCGGCGCATTTAATCCGAGCACACTCTCGCTTTCCTCAGGCACCAAAGTGACCTGGACCAATACCGGAAACAGCCGGGCTCGGGTCCGCGATGTCGGCCACGTGTTGCTCGATAGTGACGATCTCTATTCCGGGCAGTCCTATTCGTTCACCTTCTGCTCCGGTGGCACTTACCTGATCGAGGATCAACGCAGCGGCGCCCGCAGCACCATTAGTGTGAACGGCGGCGGCCCCACCCCGACGCCAAGCGCGTCGCCTTCTCCGACGGCCAGCCCATCACC
>JBDSNB010000228.1:0-9023 GCA_039915555.1 Chthoniobacterales bacterium
ACGGCGTAAACTGGCAACACGCAGACGCCGCGCTCTTCGCCTTCCTTCAACATCAGCGACATGATGGCGTTCGCTTCCGGGTCGTCCTGCCATTTCGCGCGGCCGGGCACGGTGGGCGCGGCTGAAAAGTAAACGGCGATCTCTTTCACGAAGAGCACGCAGAGCACGGCTTTGCGCAGTTGTGCTTCATCGAGCGCGAAACCGAGGACCGGCGTGACCCCGCGCGCGGCGACCATAATTTTCTGTCCTTCATCCATGCGCGGTTGCAGGGCGGTGGCGGCATCGGGCGTGACCATGGCCGCGACGCCGCGGGTCACGGTGACGGTTTTTAATCCGGACAGCTTGTGCGAATAGGCGCGCAATCCGTAGCCGACACCGAGCACGCACATGGCGAAGAAGAGGGCCTCGGGTTTTGTCTTGGCGATGGTCAATTCCACGATCGCGAGGACGAAAAACGTGAGCCCCATGATGCCGCGCTCGAACCAGCGCAGAGCGAGCCGTTTGTTGAAGGTGCAGGCGCCGAGATTGACTGAGATGGCGCCGACTACGCCGATAGCGTAGAGCCCGGCAAGGCCTTCGAATTGTTTCGTAACCGCGAGAATGAGAATCGGGATCGCGATCGCGATAAAGAGCGGGAACATCGGCACGCCGTGTTTGTTCAAGCGGACCAATTGGCGTGGCATTTCGCCGTCCTGCGCCATCATATAGATGACGCCGATGAGCGCGACGATCGCGGTGTTGACCGCGCTGAAGAGAAGGAAACCGAAGACGACGCCGACGATGATGCCGAAGACGTGACCGACCCCGGGAGTGATCGCGAGCGTGCCGTAGTATTCGGCCAGATAGCGCAGCATGTCCTCCTTGTGCGCGGCCAACTGACCGGAGAGCGCCGTTGGCAACGAAAGCATGGCCCAGCCGAGGAGCGCGGTGCCGACGACGACTTCCACCGCGACTGGCACGATCGCCTTCGTGGCGGTGCGCGCGACCTTCGGTTTATCCGGCGGTGAATTACGGTCCGTCTTCATCACACCGGTGATGTTGGCGATGGCTTCCACCCCGCTGAGCGCCAGAATGACGCCGACGAAGGCAACCCACGTGTGCTGAAGATCGGCGTGCCGTGGCTCGAGATGATCGAAGGTAAGATGAGGCGCGGCGAAGCCGATGATGAGTATGACGACAACGACCGCCGGGAGCGCGAGCCAAAGCGAAACGCTGCCGCTGTGTTTCGGTCCGAAGAAATTGATGCCGCCGACGATGAGGATGAGCACCATGGTGGCGATCTGCGCATGGCGCGGGGGCACGCCCAGATAGCTGACGGCCGCCCAACCGCTGAGCGCGGCGGTGACCATGAAGTTGGCTACGAGGAGGAGCGCGCCGGTGGACGCGAGGAAGCGGCTTTGTTGTCGCGCCGCCGAATAGACCCCGCCGCCATCCGGGAAATGTTTGCAGACGAGGATGTAGTTGTACGCCACCACCGCCGTCAGCACGCAGACGGCGAGGATGATCGGGAACGACGAAAAGCCCGCCGCGACGAAGGCAAGACCGATGACGTAGGCTTTGCTCGTGCCCCAGTCGCCGTAGAGCAACGCGGCCGCGCGTTTCCAATCGACATTGCGTGGGCGATGAACGCCGGGCGAAGCGGCGGCGTCGGAGGGAAGATCAGCCATGAAGGGACGGATGTTTTCGCGCTAGTCGCCCGAGCGGGCAAGCACATTCGGCGGAGGAGGAATCAGCTGCCGGAACGGCGTTCGACGCCGGAATCTGTGGGAGAATTGGGAATCATTTCAGCGTTTTGCAGGTGCGCCACGCATTCAATCTCCGCTGTTTGCGGGAACATGTCCAAAGGTGTTACGGAGATGATGGTGAAGGCTTGTTGGAGTTCGTCAAGGTCGCGTGCCAAGGTGGCGGGATTGCACGAGACGTAGACCAGCGAGTGCGGAGGGTGAGCGAGCAACGCCTGACGTGTGCCGGCGGGTAATCCGGTGGCCGGAGGATCGACGATGACTGAAGTGCGGGCGGATTCGTTTTCGCGCAGGAGCCGGCCGAGGTGGAGTTCCACGTCGCCGGACAGGTAGGTTTCGGCGGCGGTCGCGTCTTGCTGAGCGGCGGCGATCGCGAAGCGGTCCCATTCGATGCCGATGATGCGATCGAAATGCGCGAGGAGCCGCTTCGCAAAAAATCCGGCGCCGCAGTAGGCATCGAGCAAAAGCTCTCGCCGCGGCGGGAGCATTTCGGCCACCAATTGTGCGAGCGCGGCGGCGACGTCGTCATTGGTCTGCGCGAAGATGCGAGGCCCGCCGTGGGCGCGGAGCGTAAAGTGTCCGTCACGCGGCTGGCGCGAGCGCAGTTCGGTGAGGGCGGCGTTGACCTCACGGGCGGCGATCGGGCAGTGTTCGACTTCGATCAGGCGGTGCACATCGCGGCGGAAGTAACCGACCACACCCTCGTCGGCATGGACGGTGATGCGATTGCGGTAGCCGTAAGGCTTGGCCGAGGGAATGATCGGTCGCATCGGCGGATTCTGGATTTTTCCAAGCCGACGCAAGGCGGCCTCGACCTGACGCGTTTTGATTTCGAGCTGATGGGCGTAGACGATGTGCTGGTAGCTGCACCCGCCGCAGCGACCAAAGTAGGGACACTCGGGGGTGACGCGATGCGGCGAGGCGACGAGCACGTCGGTTAAGTCGGCCTCCGCGAAGTTTTTCTTCTCGCGCACGAGGCGGGCGCGGACCTGTTCTCCTTCGATCGTGAAGGGAATGAAGACGGCCTTGCCTTCGACGCGGCCGACGCCTTTGCCGCCGAAGGCGATGTCTTGGATTTCCAGCTCCACCTGCGTCATGGGGCTGATCCTACTGTGGGCGGTGTGCTAATGCCTCGACATTCTGTGATCGATTACGAATTCCCCTCGCCACCTATTTTACTGCTAACGCACCGTGGGTCTCCGGTTTGTGGTTGTTGAGATGCGCATTTCGCCAGGCTGCGAAGTTTTCCAAATTCGCGGGTCGCTGGGAAGCCGGCCAAGACTTGTGGCGTAGGTACGTCCAGACGTATTCCTTCATCAGATTGGCTTTCTGGACCTTCTGGAGGTCCTCCCAATATGAATCTCGCGCGGTCTTGCCGTCCTCTCGCAGGACGGAATAGAAGCCCAGCGCGCCCATTCGGGCGGCGACTTCTTCTGCAAAGGTAGATACGATCTCGCCCGACGTGGTGGAAGGGATTCGATGCTCTTTTCGATAGGCGGAGCGGGCCCCGAGATAAGCGAGCCAAGGCGGCAGCTTATTCGCGGGAAGTGAAGGATCGAAAACCAGCACTGGTTCAGCAGCAATGGCGAGCGACACGAGGAGGCAGAACGCGGTGCTAAAAACGCAGATCTTGGACAGCCGCCGCGAGAAGCAAATCACGCTCCAGTTCCTCGCGACTAATACTTGCGGACGTAGGGATATTTCGATTCGTTCCCCAACTCGGGCGGAAACTCCTGGTAACCGGAGTGAATCCAATGCGTGTCGCTTTCCAAAACCGGGAAGTAGGTTCCGCGGACCGTGGGGAAGGGCCAGGTGAGGATTTCGAATACGCCAGCCTGGATGCGGAGAACGCTGCGGCCAACGCCGCGCACCACGGCATAGCCGGCGGCGGCGGAGTTGCCTTCGGTCTCGTTCACTTTTGCGATGGTGGTCGGGAGTTCCGAGATGCCGAAGAGGAGATTGGAGACGCCGCGTCCGAGTTTGCGCGTGGGGCCCTGCGCGTTCGAGGGGGGATCGTGAATGTCGGCGCGACAAAGGGCGACGAAACTGAAGAACAGAAGGGCGGCGCAAAGTTTTTTCATTTGGCTCGGAGACAGCTAAGAACTTTCGGCTCGCGCTGGCAATCTCTCATTTGGGCGCGGGAGTTCTTTCTTTGAGCAATCCCTTTTCCGGATGCTTCCGCGTGGCGCGCATGGAGAGAATGATCGTGATCAAGAGGGTGGTGATGATAAAGACGAGCGAAGCCCAGTTGGGGATGTGGAAAATGTCGGCGGTGATCATTTTCAATCCGACGAAACCGAGGACGAGTGCGAGGCCAGTCTTGAGGTAAATGAAGCGATCGATGATGTGCGCGAGGACGAAGTAGAGCGAACGCAGGCCGAGGATGGCGCAGATGTTTGAGGTGTAGATGATGAATTCGTCCTGCGTGATGGCGAAGACGGCGGGGATGGAATCGACCGCGAAAACGAGGTCCATGATGTCGATCACGATCAGGACAAGTGCGAGCGGGGTGAGCATCCAATGGCCGTTCACTTTGACGACGAAATTCTGGCCGTGGTACTCCGGCGTGACGGGCATCCAGCGGCGGCAGAGTCGAAGGACGAAATTGCTCTCGAGGTCGATCTCTTCGCCGTGGCTGACGAGCATGCGGATGCCGGTGATGAGGAGGAAGGCGCCGAAGAGATAGAGAATCCAGTGGAAGCGATCCACGAGCGCGACGCCGAGCCAGATCATGACGCCGCGCATGACAAGCGCGCCGATGATTCCCCAAACGAGGACGCGATGCTGATACTTCCGGCGCACCTGGAAGTAGGTGAAGATGAGGACGAAGACGAAGATGTTGTCGACGCTGAGCGAGTATTCGATGAGGTAGCCGGTGAAAAAATCGAGCGCGGCGGCGGGTCCCTTTAGGTGCCAGACGAGGAGATTGAAACTGAGCGAAAGGAGAACCCAGACGGCGCTCCAGATGGAGGCTTCCTTGATCCCGATGACGTGGGCCTTGCGATTAAAACCGACGAGGTCGATCGCAAGAACGAGAAACACGCCAAGGTGAAAGGCGATCCAGAACCAAAGTGGCACGCGGGCCTAGTTTCCATGCCGCTTGCTTTCTCGCAAACGCAAACAAGAGGGCGCGGCGGAGTTTTCTCTGGCGAAGGAGAGCGTTCGCCGTAGTTTGTTCGTCCTGCATGGAAGCCGAACTGGAGAAATTAGTCGAGTCTGGAAAATTAACTGCGAAGGCGGCCGATCAACTGGAGCGATTGAAGCCTGGCACATATTGCCTCCACAAGAGTTGGGGCTTCGGGAAGGTGGCGGAGTGGAACCTTCTCCTGAATCAGATTTTGATCGATTTCCCCGGGAAGAAGGAGCATCCGATGCAGCTTTCTTACGCGGCGGAGAACCTCGCTGTCATTCCGCCAGACCATTTTCTCGCGCGCAAGGCGACAGACCTCGCGGGCATAAAGGGCTTGTTGAAGAAGGACCCGATCGGAATCGTGCGCAACATTCTCGAAAGCCTGGGCGGGGCGGCCACGCAAGCGCAAATCGGTCAACTGATGGTGGGCGATCTTTTCAACGAAGCGGAATGGAAGCGCTGGTGGACTTCGACGACGAAGGCGCTGAAGAAGGAAGGTTTTTTTAATATCCCGGCCAAAAAATCGGAGCCGATACAATTACGCGCCGAGAAGGTGTCACGAGCTGATGAGTTGGTCGCTTTTTTCAACCAAGCCCGACAGCCGAAAGAGCAAGCGGCGGCGCTCGATCAGATCATCAAATTTCAAAGCGAATTCAACGACCCGGTGACGCAACTGCAGCCGCTGGTGGACAACATCGAAGAGGCGGCGGATCGGAATCAACGCTTCAACCCGGCGTTCTCCATCGAGCTCGTGATCGCGCGCGACGATTTACTCGAGGGTTCGCCGGCCTTGAAGAGCAATAATCCCAATTTGACGCTCGGACGCCTCTTGGCCGATGAAGAGCAGCGGCTGGCGGTTATTTTGCCCAAGCTGCCGTCCGCGAAAGAACGGAGAGTCCTGCACGCGATGCCGGCCGCTCTCGGTCCGCAGTGGACGGTGCGGGCGTTTCAGCTCATGCAGTCGAACCACGCGCGTGCGGTCCTCCAGATCCCGCGCGTTTTTGCAGAGGCAGGACTGCAGGCGGAACTGCGCGCGTATCTGCACCGCGGGATCCGTGAGCATTCAATCACGAGCGAGGGGTTGACCTGGCTGTGCAAGGAACGCGGTGGCGAGTGGCGCGATTTGATTACGCCGGATCTACTGGGCGCGATTCTCTCGGCCTTGGAGCGCGATCAACACAACGAGAACAGCCGGGGGAGCAAACTGCGCGATCTTTTGCTCGACGATCGGGAGTTGATTCCAGACATGTTCGCGGACGCTGACAGCAGCGTAGCGCGCGATGCCATGCGGCGGCTGATGTTGACGCCGGTGTTTGATGAGCTGACAAAGCGTTCGCTGCTGGCCCGAATCATTAAACTTTTCCCGCAGCTCGAGAGCGTCATCACGGGCGAGCAGAAGGAGCAAAAGACGGAGTCGCTCATCGTCTCGTGGAGCAGCCTCGAGAAACGCAAAGCGGAGTTTGAGGAGTTGATCAACAAGAAGATCCCTGAGAACAGCAAAGAGATCGGCGTGGCCCGTTCCTACGGAGATTTGCGCGAGAACTTCGAGTTTAAAGCGGCGAAGGAAATGCAGGCCGTGTTGATGCGACGCAAAGCCGAGCTGGAAATCGCGCTCATGAGTGCGCGCGGGACGAATTTTGAAAACCCGGATCTCTCGCAGGTGTCGATTGGGACGGTGGTTGTTTTGCGCGACCAGGAACATGATCAGACCGAGACGCACACGATCCTCGGCGCATGGGATGGCGATCCCGCTGCAGGAATTATCTCCTATCAGACGGCGATCGGTCAGGCGCTTCTCGGCCATAAAGTTGGCGAAGTCGTGACGCTGAATAGGGACGAGGGTGAAGGCAAGTTCGAGATTATGTCCATCTCGCCGGCAGCGATTGATGAACTTGAGCCCGAAAAGACACTCGAAACGTCGGACATGCAGGATGCGGGTGCGGTGAGTGTTTAGGCACTGGCTCTTGTTTCGGGTGGACGCTTTGGGCCATGGCTGACTGCTGATTTTCAGATGGTTGACGCCCGCCTTCGGCGTCGGCACAATACGCGGCGTGCGCGGCCGCGGTGCGCTCGCGTTTTCTTATGAACGATCCGATTCTGATTGCCCAGAGTGAGAAGCCAATTTTCCTCCTCCCGAAAATGGCAAACCGCCACGGCTTGATCGCCGGAGCCACGGGCACGGGTAAGACGGTAACGCTGCAAACGCTCGCGGAGGGGTTCAGCGCGAGGGGCGTACCGGTTTTCATGGCTGATGTGAAAGGTGACTTGGCGGGAATCAGTCAACCGGGGGGGACTCATCCCAAGCTCCTGGAACGCGCCGCGGAACTTGGTTTAGCGGACTACAAAGGCGAAGGCTCGCCGGTCGTTTTCTGGGATGTGTTCGGCGAGTCTGGGCATCCGGTGCGCGCCACAGTTTCGGAAATGGGGCCGCTCTTACTCGGCCGCTTGCTGAGTTTGAACGACACGCAGGAAGGCGTGCTCAACATGGTCTTCCGGATCGCAGATGAGGGCGGCCTGCTCCTCTTGGATCTGAAAGATCTCCGCTCGATGCTGCAGTTTGTGGCCGACAATTCTGATCAGTTTCGGACGAAATACGGGAATATTTCAACGGCCAGTGCCGGCGCAATCCAACGGAGTCTGCTCTCGCTCGAGTCGCAGGGTGGAGATAAATTTTTTGGAGAGCCCGCGTTGGATCTGGATGATTTAATCCAGACGCGAGACGGACGGGGCGTGATCAATATTCTCGCCGCCGATAGATTGATGCAGCAGTCGCCGAAGATTTACGCGACGTTTTTGCTGTGGTTGCTCTCGGAGTTGTTCGAGCGGCTTCCAGAAGTTGGCGATCCCGAAAAGCCAAAACTGGTCTTTTTCTTCGATGAGGCGCATCTGCTTTTCGCAGATATCGAGAAGGCGCTCTCTGAAAAGATCGAGCAAGTGGTCCGGCTTATCCGTTCGAAAGGCGTCGGGGTTTATTTTGTCAGCCAGAATCCCTTAGACATACCCGACGTGGTGCTCGGGCAGTTGGGCAATCGTGTGCAGCATGCTTTGCGGGCATTCACCCCAAGAGATCAGAAAGCGGTCGCCGCAGCCGCACAGACATTCCGGCAAAACCCAAAACTGAATGTGGAATCTGTTCTGACGGAGTTGGGCGTTGGCGAGGCGCTGGTCTCGACCCTGGAAGAAGACGGAAAGCCCAGTATCGTGGAACGAGCGAAAATTGTTCCACCGCGCAGTCAATTGGGTGCTATCACACCGGAACAACGCGTGCCCATCCTCAAGAGTTCCGTTTTGCAAGGGCACTATGAGCAAGCCGTCGACCGCGAGTCTGCTTACGAAAAGCTACAAGAGCGAGCGGCGGAAAAAGTCACGGCCGAAGCCGCGGCAAAGAAAGCTCCGGCGAGCGACTCATTTTTTGGCAAGATTTTCGAACCGACAGTCGGCCCGAGGGGAGGGCGTCACGACACCATGGCAACGACCGTGGCGAAAAGTGCGGCGCGTGCGATTGGCAGTCAGATGGGACGGCAAATCGTCCGCGGTGTGCTCGGATCGCTCTTTGGGAGCGGCAGTCGGCGGCGTTAATTGCAACTCGCGCGGTCCCGGACCCCGCGACTTGAACCTGGAGTGAGTGCGATCCGCGCTGCCGGGGCCCCGACAAGAAAAAGCCCGGCATCTTGTTTCCAAGATACCGGGCATAAATTCTGGCGACGTCCTACTCTCGCACAACCTATAGAAGCACTACCATCGGGGCTGCAGCGTTTCACTTCCGTGTTCGGAATGGGAACGGGTGGTGCCACTGCGCTAAGATCACCAGAGGGCCGAGCCGTTCACTAACCGCCGCGCATTGAACGCAGAAGTCGCTTCGGCTCCGAATCTCTGGCGATTTTACCAGATCATTTTCTCGCAAAGAACCAGTCAGCTGATTCTCTGATATCTACATACAGGGACAGTATCCGCAATTTCTTAAGGCTTCGTTTTCTTCAAATGTCATTCCCCTCAATTTACCGCCGCAATCGCCGAAGCGACTGCGACGGGTTAATTGAAAAGTAAATGACCAAGCCGAACGAGTTATTAGTATCACTTAGCTGAATACATTACTGCACTTACACCAGTGACCTATCAACGTGGTGGTCTACCACGACTCTTCAGGGAGA
>JBDSNB010000250.1:0-3705 GCA_039915555.1 Chthoniobacterales bacterium
CGCCGGAGCGCTTCTTCGTAATCGAGATCGTAAAATTCCCCTTCGCCGCTCGTGTAGGATTGGGTGAGCAAACGTTCGCGCAATGATTCGTCAGCGCGCGCGGGCCGCTCGTGGAAATAGCCGTGGATCACGATCTCGTGGCCGGCGGTTTCCATTTCGCGCAGCCAGTCGACGAACTGCGCGTTTTCGGTCGCGTGTCCGGTTTTGTGATAATCGGGCACGACCAGGAGCGAGCAGACCGCGACGCCGCAGTGGTGGAGTTCGCGGATGATCTTCTCGCAGGCTTCCCAGGTCGGCGGCGCGACATCGTGCAGCGAGAGCACGAGCTGATCGTTTCTCACCGTCGCGGAAGCGAGCGCCGGAAAGGAAGTAGCCGCGGCACCAGTCACGAGAGGCTTTCGGTTGGCCGGTTAGCTGGAGCCAAGACGGATGATCTCCTTGAACTCGGTGGCCGTGACGGGTTGCACCGATAAACGGGAAAGACGCAGCAGCGCCATTTCTTTTAGGCGGGCGTTGGTCTTGATTTCCTCGAGCGTGACCGGCCGGCCGAGCGGCTGGCCGGCTTTCATTTCCACCGCGCTCCAATCGCCTTCCTGCGCGGTCGGATCGGGAAACGCGGTGCGTGCGACGGTGGCCACGCCGACGATCGCCTTCTCCGTCACGCTGTGATAAAAAAGCGCTTCGTCGCCTTTCTGCATCGCGCGCAGATTGTTACGCGCAGTGAAATTGCGCACGCCGGTCCAGCTGGTGGTTTTGTCCGCGACGAAATCGGACCACGAGTAGGCGGAGGGTTCCTGCTTCACGAGCCAGAATTTCTTCATCGCAGAGTTGATACGCCCGCGCGGTCGATTCGACAACCGTCGCCGCCTGTTTCACAATCGCCGCATGCGCCGCGGCCTCTTCCTCACTTTCGAAGGCTCGGAGGGCTGTGGAAAATCGACGCAAGTGCAGCGTGTGGCTGCGCGGCTGGAAAGGGACGGCGTGGAATTTTTGCTCACGCGCGAACCGGGCGGGACGCCGATCGGGGAAAAAATTCGCAACCTGTTGCAATTCGCGCCGGAAAGCGCAGCGATGCAGCCGGAGACGGAGCTGCTCCTTTTCGAGGCGAGCCGGAGCCAGCTCGTGCGCGAAGTGATCGAGCCGGCCTTGCAACGCGGCGTGCTCGTGATCTCGGATCGGTTTTACGATTCGACCACCGTCTATCAAGGCGTGGCGCGACGGCTCGATCCCACCGTGGTCGCGCAGTTGAATGATTTTGCAGTCGGGAATTGCCGCCCGGACGTGACGCTTATTCTAAACGTGGATGTACAAACGGCGCGCGCCCGGATGTTGCGCCGGGTGCGTCCGGTCGGTGCGCCGGACCGGATGGAACAGGAGCCGACTGAATTTTACGAGCGCGTCTGCGAAGCGTATCGAGAACTGGCGACGCGCGAACCGGAACGCGTGCATTTGGTCGATGCTGCCGGCACACCGGACGAAATCGAAGCGACGATCTGGGAGTTGCTCAAATCGAAGATCGAAATTCAAAATCCGAAAATCTAGCAATGGCCTTTTCTCCCGAATCCGCGTTTTCCTACCTCGACCGTGCGCACGGTCAGAAGCGTCTGGCGCACGCGTATCTCATCTCAGGTCCGCCGGGGTCGGGGAAGCGCGCCCTCGCGGGTCGCCTGGCGAATCTGGTCAACGATACCTCAGGCGAAGACGTTTTCGCGGCCGGCGTGGCTCAGGTTTTCGTAGCCGAGCCAGAATCGAAATCACGCCGGATTGTGATCGAGCAGATTCGCAATCTCGAGCACTCGCTGCAAATGCGGGCGACGGCGGGCCGGCGCAAGGTGGCGATCGTTTCTGACGCCGATCGTTTACAGCCGCAGGCCGCGAACGCTTTTTTGAAAACGCTGGAAGAGCCGCCTAACGATTCGTTACTCTTGCTCCTGAGTGCGCTGCCGGAGGCATTGCCGGATACGATTCTCTCGCGGTGCATCCCGATTCCGCTCGCGGCGCCCGCTGACGCCACGCCGAGCGCGGAGGAGACGGAGCTGGTCGAGTTGCTGGCGGCGGTCGTGCGTCCGGAAGCGAGTGGGGTGCAGGGGCCGTATCGGCTGGCGCAAGGTTTTCAGCGGCTGCTCGCGAAAACCCGAGAAGCGATCCAGACGGAGAACGCGGCGGCCTTGAAAGCCGAGGAGGTGCGCTACAAAAACACGACCGACGGCGCCTGGCTGGACGAGCGCGAAGATCATTTCAAAGCGCTGACCGAAAGCCGCTACGTGCAGCGGCGCGCGCTGCTCGTGGAAGTGCTGCTGCGGTGGTGGTCGGATGTGCTGCGGGCCAGCACGCAGATCGCGCGTCGGGAGTTACCGGAGGCGGCGGCGGAAACGAGCGCGCTCGCCGGGCGCTTGAGCACGACGGAAATTCTGCGGCGCATCCGGCGGATGGAAGAATTGCGCGATCAACTCGGGCGCAATATCCAGGAAGCGCTCGCCGTCGAGGTGGCGTTTCTAACTGTCTTTCGTTTTTGAGAGCGGCGGGCCGTCGCCGAAACGGATCGTCGCCAGGTGGCCGCCGGAGCGCATCCCGCCGAAACGCAACGCGACGTTCTCGCTTTTAGGAAAGCGAAATTGCCGGCCGAAGAGATTCGCGATCCGCGAGGCGCGCGCCGTGCCGTAAAGGATGCCGGCCAGGAAAAGGACGGCGGCGGCGATTCCGCCAATCCACCAACTGCGGGGAATCGGTTCTTTGTCTTCGAGGATGATGCGCTTCGGGGCGGGAGTGGCGGTCGGCGGAGGGAGGGGGCCGAAGGTCTGCTCTCTGAAGAGAGAGTTGGCAGAGGAGGGCTCGGGGAAGGGAGTGGGGGAGGCGGCGATCGCGGAGAGCGCGAAGGCGGCGAAGAGGAGGGGAAACGTCCAACGTCCAACGTCCCACGCGGAACGCCGAACTCCAGCACCGGCGCGGCCGCAGTTCTCTGAAGTTCGACGTGCGGCGTTAGGCGTTCGGCGTTGGACGTTCATCGGAAATAGTGGGTCACGATTGGCGCGCGTTCTCCGAGCAGGTGCGCAGTTTGGTCGTCAAAGCTTGAATGAACGCGTGGATGCCAGCGGCCCAGGCGCCTTTGCGTAGTTCCGGCGCGAGCGCTTGCAGGGCGGCCTCGAGATCCTGTTCGCTCACGAAAGGCTCGAGGCCGTAGCCGGCGATGAGCGCGGCCTCGTCGGAGGCGACATCGATCACGAGTAAGAGGTCGTAATTATCGCTCTGCGTTTTTTCGACTGAGCTGAAACGCGCGCGATTGGCCATCCAAAAGGAGTATTCGTTCGCCGGCTGATCGGGCGGCAATTCTGCGAGCAGGACGGAGAGCAGGATTTGCGGGAATTTTTTTTCAAACAACCGCAACGCTCCGCGCAGGCTCTCCATTTCCGGCAGGGCGAGACGGCCGCTGCGGTCGGACAGATAACGCGAATGCCGCGGGACGAGGCCGAACTTCAGGTCGAGCTTTTGCAGCGAGAGCTTGCACTCGGGGCAGCGCGGAAGGGGAGTCGCCAGGGGATGGGCGCACGACGGGCACTTCATCGGCGCGGGAAGCGGAGGCTGGATTTCGCGTGGAAGTGGCGACGCATGTCCACCTATAAAGCGAGGCCTCGCGGTTTGCGAGTGGCAGTGCAAGTTGAGGGCTATGATGAGATTTGAAAATCAGGTGGCGGTGGTGACAGGCGC
>JBDSNB010000144.1:0-35002 GCA_039915555.1 Chthoniobacterales bacterium
CTCCAGGAAAAAACCGTCACCGCTCTCGCGGAATACAAAACCTGGCTGCAAAAAGATCTCCTCCCCCGCTCGACTGGCGACTTCCGGCTGGGCGAGAAAAAGTTCCGTAAAAAACTTCACTTCGCCCTCGCCTCCGACATGCCGATGGAAGAAGTGATGGCCCGCGCCGAGGCCGACCTGAAGGCGACCCAGGCCGCGATCTACGCGACCGCGCTCCCGCTCTACAAGAAGTTTATTCCAAACGCGGACCCGAAAACCTTCGACGACAAACACAAGGTGACGGCCGCGGTCCTCGACAAGCTGGCCGAGCGTCATCCGGATAACGACACAATCGTCGATTACTCAAAGAAGGCCGTCGGCGAAGCGACCGCGTTCGTTAGGCAAAAAGGCTTCGTGACTGTGCCGGACGAGCCGCTCGACGTCATCGTGATGCCGGAGTTCAAGCGCGGTGCGGGGATTGCCTACTGCGATTCCCCGGGGCCGCTGGAGAAAAACGCGAAGACCTTTTTCGCGATCGAGCCGACGCCGAGCGACTGGTCGGCGGAGCGGAAGGAATCGTTCTTTCGCGAGTACAACAACTACATGATCCACGATCTCGTGGTCCACGAAGCGATGCCGGGCCATTACCTCCAGCTCGTGCATTCGAACCAGTTCAAGGCGCCGACGATGGTGCGCGCGATGTTCCAGAGCGGGAGCATGATCGAAGGTTGGGCCGTCTACATGGAACAGAAGATGGCCGAGGAAGGTTTCGGCGGGCCTGAGGTGAAGATTCAGCAACTAAAAATGCGCCTGCGCGTGATCGTGAACGCGATCATCGACCAAAAAATCCACGCCGGGAAAATGACCGAGAAGGAAGCGATCGACCTGATGGAGAACGAAGGTTTCCAGCAGGAAGGCGAAGCCGTCGCGAAATGGAAACGCGCGCGCATCTCCTCCGCGCAGCTCTCGACCTACTTCGTCGGCGTGAGCGAGTGGCTCGACCTGCGGACACGCGCGCAGGCGAAAGCCGGGAAGGATTTCGACGCGAAGAAATTCAATGACGAAGCGCTCAGCTACGGCAGCCCGCCGGTGAAATATATTCGCGAGCTGATGGGCCTGTAACCTCGGTTCAGACGCTCGCCTCTTCCTCGAGTCGCCGGCCGGTGCGCGCGATGAAGACGTCTTCCAGCGTCGGCTTCGCGAGCGTGACCGAATCGATCTCGCCCGGGAACTTGCCGACAAGTGTAGCGATGAAAGCCGCGCCTTCCGGATGCTCGATGCGCACTTCGTCGTTCAGGACGCTTACTTCTACGCCTAACAACTGGGCGATCCTTTCGCCTAACGACGTTGCATCCTTCGTCCGCGCGCTGATGACTTCGCCGCCGATCTCGGCGCGGAGCGCTTCGGGCGTGTTCGAGGCGACGATTTTCCCCTGATCGATGATTGCGACGCGGTCGCAGCGTTCCGCTTCCTCCATCAGGTGCGTGGTCAGGAGAACGGTCACACCCTGTTGATCGCGCAGCCGGTAGAGCGTCTGCCAAAGATCGATCCGCGCGCCCGGATCGAGCCCGGTCGAGGGCTCGTCGAGGAGCAGAAACTCCGGGCGGTGCAGTAAACTTTTCGCGATCTCGACCCGCCGCTGCAAGCCGCCGGAGAGGGTTTCGACGAGTTCGTTGGCGCGGTCGCGGAGATTAAATTCGAGCAGTAAATGTTCGATCCGTTCGCGCAGCGCGCCGCCGGCGATCCCGTAGAGCCGGCCCTGATGCGCGAGGTTTTCGCGGACCTTCAGTTTCTTATCGAGGCTCGGCGCCTGGAAGACGACGCCGATCCGCCGCCGGAGCGCGCCCCTGTCACGGAGGAGGTCGAGCCCGAGAATTTCAGCCGAGCCGCTCGTCGGCCTAACGAGCGTGGAAAGAATCCGGAAGAGCGTCGTCTTCCCGCCGCCGTTCGGCCCGAGCAAGCCGAAGATCTCGCGCGACGCGACCGTGAGCGAAACGTGATCGAGCGCGACGCGTTCGCCGTAGCGATGCGTCAGCTCATTCGTGCGGAGCGCGGGAGCGATCTCGAGTGCCGGCATGGTGCGGGCACCATACCGCGAACTCCCGGCTTTTCGAAAATCGCCAGATTAAACCGGCTGACGCCGGCCCGCGCCGAAGGTCGAGCCGCCGATCTTCTTCGAGGTCGTCGTGCCGCTGGTTTCCTTCTTTTGCGCGCCGCCCTTCGGATTCTTTTTCGTCGGGAGATCGCGCATTTTGCCCGCAGTTTTCTTGGCTGAAGCTTTTTTAGTTTTTGTGGCCATGGGTTCCTTCGGTTGGGACGATTGCAATTCCGCGCGCGCCTTCGGTCAATTTAAAAAGCTCGTTAGGCGGACGCTTTACACCACGCGGGTGCAGTCGGAAGTTCGCCGATGCCGCGCCTTGCCAGTTGGATTCGTCCGAAGGACGATCAATTTTTCAACCCGATCCTGGCGCAGCGGCCGGAGATCGAGCTCTGGAACGCGGCGCGGAAACCCGGCGCGCTCGCGGAGATGGATGGGCTCCTGCTCACCGGCGGGAACGACATCTCGCCGGGATTCCTGTACCAGCCGATTCCGGATCCGAGTGTGCTCGAGGAGGGCGATTTGCCGCGCGACGAATGGGAATTTGCCGCGGCGCAAAATGCGATCGAGCGCGGCTTGCCAATCCTCGCGATCTGCAAGGGGATGCAGTTACTAAACGTCGCGCTCGGCGGCACGCTGCGACTCGACATTCCCGGGCATAATCTGCCGGAGCAGAAGAACCACGACGTTCAGCCGCTTCGGCATGACGCCGCGGCCACGCATCGTTTTGAGAAAGTAAACAGCTCGCATCACCAGGCGATCGATCGCGTCGCGGAGGGTTTAGTAGTCGAAGCGTGGTGCGCGACTGACGACGTGATCGAGCAGATGCGCGGGCCGGGAAAATCTTTCGCTCTCGCGGTGCAGTATCATCCCGAGCGCGGGTCGATTTACACGGCGCTCTTTCGGGATTTTTTAGACAGGATTTAACAGGATTCGGATTTCGACTTCATGTTCTTCTCTTCAATCCTGTCCATCCTGTAAATCCTGTCTCTCTCCCCAATGTCTACACCGCAAAACACGATCGCGATCGTCTACGACTACGACCAAACGCTGAGCCCGAGCTACATGCAGGACGAGGTCGTGTTTCCGGCCTTCGGGATCGATGGGAAAAGTTTCTGGCGGCGCTGTTCCGAGTTTGTGAAGGACCAGGGCTACGATAGCGAGCTCGCCTACATGAAGGTGCTCCTCGACACCCTCGGGATGGATCGCCCGACCAATGACGAGCTCCGGCGCCTCGGCGGGCAACTAAATTTCTACAAGGGCCTGCCGGAAATGTTCGACGATTTCCGCGACGATCTGCTCAGCGAAGAGCAGCGCGCGCAGGGCATCAACGTCGAGCATTACATCATCTCGTCGGGGATGAAGATCCTGATCGAAGGGAGCCGGCTCGCGCCGTATGTGCGCGCGATTTTCGGCTGTGAATTTGCCGAGGACGAGCAGGGTCGGATCACTTTTCCGAAGCGGGTCATCAGTCACACCCAAAAGACGCAGTTCCTTTTTCGGATCAACAAAGGCCTGCTCGATATGTCGCAGGACGTGAACGATCACATGGCCCCGCAGATTCGTCCGATTCCTTTCCCGAACATGATCTACCTCGGAGACGGACCAACCGACGTGCCGTGTTTCACCGTCATGCGCAAGAACGGCGGCGAAGCGATCGCGGTTTACAATCCCGACGATCCCGCGCGCGCCGGTTTCAAAAAGTGCTACCAGCTTTCCACGCATGCTGATCGCGTGAAGCATATCGCGCCGGCGGATTACCGCCCCGGCACTCATCTGCGCATGCTCCTCGAACAGATGGTGGAGGAAACCGCGAATCGCATGGTGACCGAGCGTCGGACTGCGGTGGAGACCGGCACCGTGCGCGCGCCGAAACATTAGCCGCCGCGCGGCGGACAGCCACCTTCGGGTCGAGCCCCGATATAGGACGACGTGTGCCGAGTAACGGCATCGCGCCAGGATCTCAACCCGCTCGCACTCCTATGCTCTCACGCTTCCACATCCGTCACCTCTGCACGTCTCTCATTCTTAGCATCCTGCTGGCCCCTGGCTCGGTCCGCGCCGCGAATTCTCCGGATCGTATCTGGCAAATCATGGAAAGTCTGCCTGATGCGCCGCAGGGCGTGCGGGAGGGTATTCGTCCGACGAAGTTCATCGCCGTCACGGTCGATCGCGGCCTTCTCGGCTCGAAGCTGGCGAATGCGCCGCTCGAATTTTCCAGAAACGGCGGCGCGAGCGAGATCACGCTGCCGAAGCCCGACGGAAGCTTTGCGCGGTTCCGCATCGAGGAAGTGGCGTTGATGGAACCGGCCCTGGCCGCGAGACATCCGGGAATCAAAACTTACCGCGGTCGCGATCTCGACGATCCGACATCCACGCTCCAACTCGACATCAATCCCAATACGATTCACGCGCAGGTACTTTCGCCGGCAGGCTCCTATTACATCGATCCTTATTGGCAGAACGATGGCCGTGTCCACATGAGTTACTTCAAGAGCGATGTCACGTCGCGCGGTCGGGAGTTCAAATGCCTGGTCGATCATAACCTGCCGAAAGCGCCGGATGCGCCCGCCTCTCCCGATTTGCCGGCCGCGCCGATGAATGCGAATTCGGGCAAATTCCTGCGCACCTATCGCCTGGCCTGCGCCACCTCCCTTTCCTACAGCCAGTATCACGGCGGCATGACGGTCGACGTCCCCGCCGTATTGGCGGCGCTCGTCACGATGAACAATCGCGTCTCCGGCGTCTATGAGACCGAGTTTGGCGTGCGGATGGTGCTGGTCGCGAATCAGGAGGCCATCATTTCCACCCCGGCAAACCCCGGCCCCTACAGCGACACGCCGGGCGACATCCAGTCGAATCCTGCCTACCTCGATCTGAAGATCGGCGAGGCGAACTACGACATCGGCCACGTGGTCACGACCGGCAGCGGTGGAGTGGCAGGTCTGGGAGTGGTCTGCCGCGGGTTTAATCCTACTTCAGGCGGCAGTTCCAAGGCGCGCGGCACTACCGGCATCAACCCGCCGGAGGGCGACCCTTTCTGGATCGATTTCGTCGCGCACGAAATGGGGCACCAGTACGGCGGCAATCATACTTTCGACGGCACGGGGACCAACTGCGGCGTGAACCAAAACGAAAGCACCGCGTATGAACCCGGCAGTGGTTCCACGATCCAGGCTTACGCCGGAATTTGTGGAGACCAGAATATCCAGAATAACAGCGACCCTTATTTCCACTTCGCGAGCCTGAACGAAATGTTCGGCTACATCACCAGCGGCATCTCGTCACGGCCCGCTGGAATCCTTCTCGGTAAAGGCGCGGGAGCTCCGCCAATGGAGGCCCCTGACGCGTCACCGGGTTCCGGAACGCTGGACCCGGTCGCGGGCCAGACCCTCACCTGGACCGGCACCGCGACAGGCGCTGTGCCAGCACCGGATGATGAGACCTGCACCGAGGGCGTCAATTGCGACACGTATACTCTCACCCTCACCGGCACCGCGGCTGATTGGCAGGAGAAGACCGTTAAGATCACTTACAACTGGCCGAACGCGACCGACGACTACGACATTTACGTCCGCAAAGGCTCGATCACCGGCCCGATTGTCGACGAGTCGCCCTCCGGGGATCGGCCGGAGATCGTGAACATCGAACCTTCGGCGACCAACGTTGGGACCGGGGATTTCGCGGCGCGCGCCGTTTATTTCGCGGTCGTTCCGCTCCCGTTGCCCGAGTTGTATCAGTACACTGCGGTCGCGGAGGTGATCGATCAATCCAACCAAGGCCCCGCCCCAACCTGTGCGGTGGTGACGGCGACCGGTAACAATCCGCCCACGGTGAATGCCGGCGCAGACTATAAAATTCCCGGTCGCACGCCGTATGCATTGACCGCGGTCGGGACAGACCTCGAGAGCGATCCGCTCACCTATTGTTGGGAACAGGCCGATCTTGGCCCGGGAGCGAAGGATGCGAATACGCCGGACGACGGAGTCAGCCCGATCGTGCGGTCTTACCTGCCGAGAACCAGCCCCACGCGCGTGATCCCGCGCTGGACCGAGCTGCTCGCGAACCAGACGCAAACACGCGCCGAGAAACTCCCCACCACCAACCGCGAACTGAAGTTCAACGTGACAGCACGCGACAACCGCTTCGGCGGATTTGGCATGGACGAAATGAAGATCGACGTGATCGACAGCGGCGCCGGCTTTGCGGTGACTTCGCCCAACACGGCGGTCACCTACGCCGGCGGTTCGCAGCAGACGGTGACGTGGGATGTCGCCAACACCACCGTGCCCCCGATCAGCACGGCGAACGTCAATATCCTCCTCACGGCCGATGCCAACCCGGCGCAGGGCGATCCCGCGCTCTCCATCGTCCTCGCCGCGAACACCCCGAATGACGGCTCCGAGATGGTCACGATCCCAATGATCGGCACGAGCAAGGCGCGCGTCATGGTGCAGGCAGTCGGCAACATCTACTTCGATATCTCGGACGAGAACTTCACGATCACGGCGCCGCCGCCGCAGCTCATCAGCGCGTCATCCCGCAAGGTGCACGGCACCGGCGCGTTTAACGTCAATCTGCCGCTCGTAGGTCCGCCGTATGGCATTGAGTGTCGGACTGGTGGCACTGGAGATCAGCACACGCTCGTCTTCACCTTCAACAATCCTGTCCTGACGGTTGGCGATATCGCGGTTTCGGATGGCACGGTGACGTCTCGCCAGGCCAATCCTTCGAATCCGAATGAATATGTCGTGCAACTCTCGGGCGTTGAATCCGGTCAATACGTGACCGCCACCTTGAACAATGTAAATGGCAATGGCACCGCCACGGTGACGTTTGGCGTCCTGCTCGGCGACACCTCTGGGAACGGCGTCGTCAATGGGACTGATGTCGGCGAGACAAAAGCGGCGGTCGGTCAAGCGGTCTCGGCCGCAAATTTCCGCAAGGACGTAACGGCCTCGGACTCGATCAACGCCTCCGATGTTTCACTCGTGAAGAGCCAAAGCGGCACCGCGCTCCCCTAAGACGGGAGCGCGCGACCGACGCCGGTTCGCAAGTTTACGGCACGCCAGGCGTGTGCTAAGAGATCGCCCAAGTCGGGGCTGCGTTTCGCAAAAATGAATGGCGCGGGGAATGACCTCGTCCTGCTCGACAACCGGTTAGGGGATTTGCGGCTGGAGCCCGCGCAGATTGTGCAGCTCTGCGATCGGCACCGCGGAATCGGGGCCGTTGGAATACTCGTGCTCGAACGGCCGGCCAACGGAGCGGACTTCCGGATGAGATACTACAATGCGGACGGCGGAGAAGCGGAGATGTGCGGCAACGGCGCGCGGTCGAAACCGGCACCGTGCGCGCGCCGAAGCATTAGCAAGCGGAGCGCGCCAGGGATGTGCGCTTGTCGTAGTCGCGCACGGGCGACGGAAAGCGTTGCGGCAGCAACTTCCGGAGAGCCACGGGCCTGGCGCGAGAGGCACGCTGGCAGCACAGTCGGACGACCGTGCTACGGTGCCGGTGTTACCTTCAAGCCTTTCCCGTGCCTCACCGAATTGACCACTGCTTTACCGACCTGCGCGCGCGAGGCGAAAAAGCCTTCATTGCTTACATCGGCGCGGGCGATCCTTCGCTCGCGGCCACGGTCGACTTCGCGCTCGCGCTCGAAAAAGCCGGCACGGATATTCTCGAGCTCGGTGTTCCGTTTTCCGATCCGCTGGCGGACGGAATCGTAAATCAAATGGCGGCGCAACGCGCGCTCGAAGCTGGGGCGACCGTGTGCGGGGTGCTCGATTGTGTGGCGGAAATCCGGCGTGTCTCGCAGATGCCGATCGTTCTTTACACCTACCTAAATCCGATCGTGCAATTCGGCGTCGCGGAATTTTATCGCGCCGCGGAAACGGCCGGCGTGGACGGCTTGCTCATTCTCGATCTTCCGCCGGATGAACATCTCGACGGACAAACGGAAACGCTCGTGCACATCCGCCTCGTCGCGCCGACGACGCCGCGAAAACGGCTCGAGCAAATCTGCGCACGAGGCGCCGGCTTCATCTACTACGTCTCGCGCGAAGGCGTGACCGGCGCGCAAACTTCCGTCGCGGCATCGCTCGGCGAACGCGTCCGGGAAATTCGCGAGTGCACGGAGTTGCCGATCGCGGTGGGTTTCGGTGTTTCAAATCCGGAGCAAGCGGCCGAAGTCGCGCGGTATGCGGACGCGGTCGTGGTCGGCAGTGTGATCGTGAATCAGATCGCGGAGCACGGTGCAGCGGCGGATCTCGCGGCGTACGTCGAGCCGCTGGTGCGGGCGACGAAAGCCACGGGACGACCGGCAATTTGATTGCCGCATCGCGTGTGTTAGAAACGGGAATGGCCAGGCTGCGTTTCACAAAAATGAACGGCGCGGGGAATGACTTCGTCATGCTCGATAACCGGCTCGGAGATCTAGAGCTCGCGCCTGCGCAAATCACCCGTCTCTGCGATCGGCATCGCGGCATCGGTGCTGATGGCGTGCTCGTGTTGGAGCGACCCGCGAACGGCGCGGATTTCCGGATGCGCTACTACAACGCGGACGGTGGCGAAGCGGAAATGTGCGGCAACGGGGCGCGTTGTTTTGCGCGCTACACGGATCGGATTGCGGGGCCGATGCCGCAGCTGTCGTTTGAGACGCCGGCGGGCGTGATTGCGGCCGCGTTACACGGCGAGAATGTCGCCCTGCAAATGAGCGAGCCTAAGGATTTGCAGCTTGAGCTTCGCATCACGGTCCTGGACGAAACGGTGCTCTGTCACTACGTCGATAGCGGTGTGCCGCATGTGGTTGTTCCCGTCGCCGATATCGCGCAGATCAAGGTGCGGGAAGTTGGCGCGGCTATTCGGCAGCACGAAAAATTTTCGCCGCGCGGAGTGAACGTGAATTTCCTTGAAAAGCGCGGAGCGCAAAACGTGGCCATCCGCACTTATGAGCGCGGGGTGGAGGATGAGACGCTGGCCTGCGGCACGGGCGTGGTGGCGAGTGCGCTGATCTTTGCGGCGGTCGAAAATGTGGACGGACCGATCACGGTGCGGGTCAAAGGCGGGGACGATCTCGCAGTGGGATTTCGACGCGAGGGCGATCGTTTCACCGGAGTGACGTTGAGCGGTCCGGCTGATTTTGTGTTCGAGGGCACGGTCGAGCTATGAAGACGTGGAGCCGGCGCGCCCTCGCGCCGAAGTCTCAAGCCCAAAACCATCCTTCGGCCCGAGGGCGGGCCGGCTCCAACATCTAATGTTTCGCGGCACCTACACAGCGCTCGTCACTCCGTTTCGCGACGGGAAGATCGATGCGGCGGAGTTTGAAAAATTGATCGAAGCACAGATCGCGGCCGGCATTACCGGCATCGTCGCGATCGGCACGACGGGCGAAAGCCCCACCCTTTCGCACGACGAACGCGAGCAAGTCATCCGGTTGGCGATCACGATTGCGAAGGGCCGCTGTCAGGTGATGGCGGGCACCGGATCCTATTCCACGAGCGAGGCGATCGCGGCGACGGTGGCGGCGGAAAAGTTGGGCGTGGATGGCGCGCTGGTGGTCTCGCCCTATTACAACAAACCGAGCCAGGAAGGGCTCTTTCGTCATTTCCAAGCGATCGCGCAGGCCACCAAGTTGCCGATCATGCTTTACAACATTCCGGGCCGTTGCGGCGTGGACATCAATGCTGCGACCGTGGAGCGATTGGCGCTCGATAGCGGGAACATCATTGCGATCAAGGAAGCGAGCGGAAGCGTGCAACGCGTGAGTGAACTGGCGGCACGGATGCCGACGGAGTTCACGATCCTGAGCGGCGACGATGGCTTAACCCTTCCGTTCATGGCGGTGGGCGCGGTCGGCGTGGTGAGCGTGGCGTCGAATCTAATTCCGGCGGAAGTGGTCGCGCTGGTGGAGGCGTTTCGCAAAGGCGACGTCGCTTCCGCGCAACAGTGGCATCGCCGTCTCGCGGGGTTGTTCACCGATTTGTTCATCGAACCGAATCCGGTGCCGGTGAAGACCGCGCTCGCCTGGCGCGGGATGATGTCGAACGAGGTGCGCCTGCCGCTTTGCGAGATGACGAGCGAAAACGCATCGCGTTTACGCAAAACGCTGGCGGCGTTTGAGAGCGATCGTGGATGAAAAGCGGGAGCGATCTCTTTCCTTCCGGGGAGCGCAGGCGACTCGCCCGCGGTGTCGTGCGACCCGCGCGACACCTCTGCGTCTCTCGACGGCAATTTCGGAGGCGACGCGCACCGTGGGAATGTTTTTGGCGAGTCGCCAAAAACAGCGGGCGAGTCGCCCGCGCTCGCCGGAGTGACTCTGGCGCTTGATATGAGTGTGGTTCGCATAGCTCTGGTGGGCGCGACGGGACGCATGGGCCACGCCATCGCCAATGCGGTGGCGACCCAGCCGGAGATTGAAATCGCAGGACGTTGCGATGTGGGCGATTCGATCGAGAAAGCGATCGGAGACTGCGACGTGGTGATCGATTTCAGCCATCCGGATGCCACCAAGGAAATCACCGAGGCATGCGTGACCGCGCGGAAAGCGCTCGTGATCGGGACGACCGGTCACTCGGCCGCCCAACGTGATCTGATCCAGAAGGCGGCGACGAGTGTGCCGGTGGTCCTGGCTTCAAACTTCAGCGTGGGGGTGAACACGCTGTTCTGGCTCACGCGCAAGGCGGCGGAGTTGTTAGGCGACGATTTCGACCTGGAGATTCTCGAAACACATCATCGCCTGAAGAAGGATGCGCCGAGCGGAACGGCGAAACGGCTCGCCGAGATTCTGTGTGAGGCCCGCGGGCTGGATTACGAGAAGAATGTGGCGCACGGACGGGAAGGCATGATCGGCGAACGGCCGGGAGCGGAAATCGGAATGCACTCGATCCGCGTCGGCGATGTGGTGGGTGAGCACACGGTTGTCTTCGCGACGTCAGGCGAGCGACTGGAACTGATCCACAAGGCCTCGAGCCGGGAAACGTTTGCGGTCGGCGCGTTGCGCGCAGCACGGTGGATTTTTGGCAAACCGGCGAAGCTCTACAGCATGGAGGACGTGCTTGGGCTCACGGCTTAGTGCAGCCGGGAAACGATGCGCACACAGGTTGTCATCCCGAGCCGCGAAGACGGTCGAGGGATCTCGCCGTGGCTGTCGAACCTGCCTGATATGGTTTGCGCGCATGGCTCGCGGTTGAGAGATCCCTCGGCCGTCTGCGCGGCTCGGGATGACAGATGAGAGCGGGGATCGCGCTCGGTTCGAATCTTGGCGATCGGCTCGCGAACTTGCGGGCCGCTCGCGCGCGGATTGAAGCGCTGCCCGAAGTCGCAGGCCCTTTGCTCGCTTCCGCAATTTATGAAACGGAGCCGGTCGATTGCGAACCCGATGCCGGAAAGTTTCTTAACGCCGTGCTCGAAGTCGGCTACGCGGGCGATGCGATGGAGTTGCTGCATCATCTCCGGCAAATCGAAGCGAGCCTCGGCCGTCCGCCGCGCCACGAACGCAACGCGTCGCGCACGCTCGATCTCGATCTGCTCTATTTCGGCGAACTTATCCTCTCCACGCCGGAGCTTGAATTGCCGCATCCGCGGATGCAGGCCCGGCGTTTTGTCCTCGAACCTCTGGTGGAAATCCGGCCGGAATTGGTCCTGCCGGCGCAGAAGAAAAACGTGACCGATTTGCTAGCGGCCTTGCCGGATGCTTCGCCCTTGGTGCGAACGGCTCGCGAGTGGTAGCGTCCTCGCGCATGCAAGATTTCCGGGAGAAAAAGCGACGCGGCGAGCGGATCACTTCGCTGACGGCTTACGATTATCCGACCGCGCGCCTGCTCGATGAGGCGGGGATCGACATCATCCTGGTGGGCGATTCGCTCGGGATGGTGGTGCTCGGTTATGAAGACACGACCGAGGTGACGCTGGATGCGATGCGGCATCACACGCGGGCGGTGGCGCGAGCGGTGAAACGCGCATTGCTGGTGGCTGATCTGCCTTTTCACACTTACGACACGCCGGCCGAGGCGGTGCAGAATGCGCGCGCGCTCGTGGAGGCCGGCGCGCAGGCGGTGAAGCTGGAAGGCGGCGCGAGTCACGCGGAACAAATTCGCGCGATTGTGGAGGCGGGCATTCCGCTGATGGGCCACATCGGGATGCTGCCGCAGAGTGTGCGCGAAGAGGGCGGCTACAAATTGAAGGGCCGCACGCCGGCCGAAGCCGAGGTGCTGATGGCGGACGCGCGCGCGGTCGAGGAGGCAGGCGCGTTTTCGGTGGTGCTGGAAATCGTGGCGGCGGAAACGTCGCGGCAAATCACCGAAGCGATCGGGATACCGACGATCGGAATTGGGTCCGGCGAGAGCTGCGATGGGCAGATCCTGGTGACGCACGATTTGATCGGGTTGTTTCCGTGGTTCGTGCCGAAGTTTGTGAAACCGGAAGCCGATGTGGCGGGCGAAATCCGGAAGGCGGTCGCGGCGTTTATCGAACGGACGCAACCAAGCGCGGCGGCGGCGGATCAGGCGAGCTGAGGGACTGGCGCGGGTTCTGCGCGAACCTGGTGTTCGTAGCAACGCAGGATGCTGGAGCCGAGTTTCTGGACATCGGCACCGTAGATATGGAGCGAGACGGCGACTTCGTGGCCGGAGTTTTTCACTTTATGGATGTCGCCCGGCGGGACGAGCGCGGCGACGGTGCCGGGCGGATAGAGAGTGTGTTCGTGGACGAGGAGGTGCGGATCGGATTCGTTGCCCGCGAGACGGTAGGTGATTTCGTCTTCTTCACCGCGATGCACGCCCACCACGCACCAGGAGACGTGATCGTGGACGGCGGTTTCCTGTCCGGGCAACCAGACGAGCGCGACGATGGAAAAGCTGCCATCCGGTTCCACGTGCAGGAGGTGACGGCAGTAGGCGCATTCGTCGGGTTCCATCTGCCGCGGGGTGAGGAAATCGGGCCGGTGAAGATAGGGTTTGAGTAATTCGGCCACGGCGGGGCCGGCGCGCGCGGGATCGGGTTCCGCGCGGACGAGCTGGCGCACGGCCGCGATCAGCTCCACGAGCGCGGGGCTGGGGTTTTGCGTGCAGTTGGTGTTTTTGCTCTCCATCGGTGAAGCGAAGCGGGCAGTCTGGCGCAAGACCGCGGCGGGGACGAGTGTAAAAACGCGCTGGGGGGGTGACGGGGGAGGCCGGCGTTCGCGTACTTTTGCCAGCGCACGAGCCGCGGGCGTGCGAAGAAGGGTGGAGCGCGCGTCGCACACGTTATGGCTACGAACATCGTCAATATCTCGAACCGCCTGCCGGTGACGGTGGCGGAGGAGATCACGAAGTCGTCGGGCGGGTTGGTGGCGGCGCTCGATGGATTATCGCCGACGGAATACGACTTGAAGTGGATCGGCTGGCCGGGCGGGACGTTTGGTGATCCGGCGCGGCGTGCTGAGGTGGAAAAGTTGCTCGTGGAAGAGCATGGCTGCATCCCGGTCTTTCTCAGCGAGGAGGAGGTGGCCGGGCATTACGAAGGGTTTTCCAATTCGAGCGTGTGGCCGCTGCTGCACTACATGCCGAACTTTATGCGCTACGACCCGGCGTGGTGGGAGGCGTATCGCACGGTGAATCAGCGCTTCGCGGATAAGGCGCTGGCGCTGGCGCAGCCCGAGGATCTCGTCTGGGTGCACGATTACCAGCTCATGCTCGTCCCCGGGATGTTGCACGAACAGATGCCGGAATTGAAAATCGGCTTCTTTCTCCACACGCCGTTTCCGTCTTTTGAAACGTTCCGTTGCCATCCGAAGCGACGCGAGCTGGTCGCTGGCTTGTTAGGCGCGGATCTGATTGGGTTCCACACCTTTGGTTACATGCGGCATTTTCGCAGTACGGTGCTGCGTTTGCTCGGGCTGGAGTCGGAGATTTCGCGTATTCGGAGCGAGGACGGACACGTCAGTGCGATGGGCGTTTTTCCGATCGGGATTAATGCGCGGAAGTTTAACGAGACGCTCGACTCACCCGCGTTTGAGAAACGACGTGCGGAGTTGTTGGCCTCGGATTCGGAGAAGCGCGTCGTGCTTTCGGTGGAGCGGATGGATTACACGAAAGGGATTCTCCATCGGTTGGATGCGATCGAGCATTTTCTCGCGCAGGCGGAGGATCGCGATGCGGTAAAATTTATTTTCGTGAGCGTGCCGTCGCGCGAGGAAGTGGAGGAATACCAGAACCTGCGCGCGGAGGTGGAGGCGCGGGTGGGCCGGATCAATGGCGCATACGCCACGCTGAGCAGCAGCCCGATTCGGTTTATTCACGGCTCGGTGGATTTTGTGGATCTGTGCGCACTTTACGCGACGGCGGACGTGGGACTGGTGACACCGTTGGTCGATGGGATGAATCTGGTGGCGAAGGAATACATCGCCTGCCAACGGGAGAATGAGGGCGTGCTGATCTTGAGCGAGTTCGCGGGCGCGGCGGAGGAACTGTCTAATGCGGTGCTGGTGAACCCTTACGACACGCGTGCGGTGGCACAGAGTTTGGCGGACGCGCTCGCGCTGCCGAAAGAAGACCGCCGCGCCGCGAATGAGCCGATGCGCGCGCGGGTGCTGCGTTACGATGCGCAACACTGGGCGCGTCTCTTTATTCAAGAGCTGACGGCAACGACCGAAGCCACGCCGCTCGCTTCGCACGAAATCGGCGAGATGATGGAGCAATTGCGCGCTGCGCATGGCCAGCCGGTCGCGCTCTTTCTTGATTACGACGGGACCTTGAGCGAGATCGAGCGCGACGCGGACGCGGCCAAGCCAACGGAGGAAATCCAGGCCTTGCTGCAGCAGCTCAGCGGGTTGCCTGACGTGGACGTCACAATCATCAGCGGCCGGAAGAGCGAGTCGTTGGAGGCCTGGTTTGGCGAATTACCGTTCCATCTCGTGGCGGAACATGGCGCGTCGATTCGGCGGCGCGGGCAGCGGGAGTGGACGCCAATGGTGCGCGCGCTCAATTTGAGATGGAAGTATGAATTGCGGCGGGTGCTGGAGCAATATGAGCAATCGACGCCCGGCAGTGCGGTGGAGGAAAAGACGACATCGCTCGTCTGGCATTATCGAAAGACCGATCCGGAGTTTGGCGCGTGGAAGGCGCATCAGCTGGTGGAGGAACTTGGGGCCCTGATGGCGAATCAGCCGGTCCACATCCGGCATGGCCGCAAAATCGTGGAAGCGACCGCGGCGCAAATCTCGAAAGGCGCGGCGGTGCGTTTATTAATGGAAGAGAAGTCTTACGCGCTCATCGTCTGCGCGGGCGACGATGCCACGGATGAAAGCATGTTTGAAATCGCGGGGAAGAATTTGATCTCGATCAAGGTGGGCCGGGAGACTTCGCGCGCGCGTTACCGGCTGCGCGATCCGGCGGCGCTCCGGAAATTTCTCGGGGACGCGTTCTGGTTGAACGCGAAAGAGCGCACGAGTCCGGCTTAGATCCAGCGGCGCACGGTTCGCTTCAAGGCCAGATATTGGCCGCCGAATTTCTGCTCGAGGTAGCGCTCTTCTCGCAGGATCACGCCGTAGTGCAGGATGAGGACGAGTGGGATGACGAAGAGGAGCGTGATCCAATCGTTGAGGAGAAATCCGAGGGCCACTTGGAGAACGGAGAGTGCGAGATACATCGGGTTCCGCGTGAAACGATAGGGTCCGCCGCGCACAATCGTGAGCGCGGGTTCGCTGGGGTTCACGTTCGTGCCAGCGGCTTTCATGGTGCGGGCGGCCCAGAAGGCGAACGCGGGGGCGGCGAGGGCGAGGGCAATCCCAAGCGCAAGCGCGAAGGCGGGATGCGTCATTCGGTTTGGGAAAAAGTAGTGGACCAGACCGCTCAGCGCGGCGCCCACCAACCAGATGAGCGGCGGGAAGGCGATGACGCCGGGGTGATCTGAGGGAGGGGATGAAGGCATGAGAGGCTGTTGGGAGTAGGAAAATTGCCGCCAAGTAGAACGCTCAAGAAACGGGGCGGCCTGGAGCGCGCCCCTCCTTGATGCGTTGACGACTGTTATTTTCCTTCGAAGGCGGCTTGCAGCTTGGCCGCGTCCAGCTTCCGCATTTGGATGAGCGCATTCATCATGCGCTCCATGCCGGCGGCGTCGTTCGACGCGGTCCAATCGCGAAATTTTGCGGGGACGATTTGCCAGGCGAGGCCGTATTTGTCCTTTAACCAGCCGCACTGGATTTCCTCGCCGCCATCGGCGGTGAGTTTCTCCCAGTAGGAGTCGATCTCGTCCTGCGTCTCGCAGTGGATCAGGAATGAAATCGCTTCGGTGAACTTGAAGTTTGGCCCGCCATTTAACGCGATGAATTCTTGATCGTTCAACTCGAAGTGCACCGTCATGACCGAGCCCTTGGCGCCGGGCCCGTGCTCGCCGTAATGCGTGGTGCTTTTGATCTGGGCGCTCTTGAAAACGGAGACGTAGAACTTCGCCGCTTCCTCTGCCTGCCCGTCGAACCACAAAAATGGAGTGATCTTTTGCATGTGGGATTCTCCCAGCGGCACGGCGTGCGGCAAGCCGCGGAGGAAGAGCGCTGGCTGCTAGTTTTCCGGCGTTTGTTCGACCGCAGCCTGCGCTTTCTGCACCATAAAAACGGCGAGCATCAAGACGATCGCGGCTACGACCTGGTGCGGGCGGAGCGCGGCATGGAAGAAGCCCCAGGTGATGGCGACGGCCGCGAGGGTCTGCATCATTTCAAAATAGCCGGCGGTGGAGGCGCGGGTGAGGCGCAGGCCTTGGAAATAGATGAGGAGCGGGATGCCGCCTGAAATAGAGGCGAGCAGGAGGAACGCAACGATCGCGGTGCCGGCGTGGGCTTGCGCTTCCGCGGGCCACAGCGATGGGCCGCGGAGTTTGCCAAAAGCGAAAAGGATCACCGTCATGCAGAGGAGACCGATGACGATGCGCAGGCTGGCGGCGAGACGCAGGGGGATGCCGAGCATGACGCCGCGACCCGCAACGGTGGAGAGTCCCCAAAAGAGGGCGCAGATGAGGGCGTAACCGGTGCCGAGATTGAGACCGGCTTGTTCGAAGGAGACGCCGATCAAGGTGGGGTGTTCGACGGAGAGGAAAATGCCGGCGACGATGGCAATGCCGGCGAAAAGGAAGAAGCGTGGAGTGAGTCGGTCGCGGAAAAGGAGGAAGGCGCCGAGGGTGGAAACGACGGGCTGAAGATTGAGGATGACGTTGACGACGGTGGGGTTGCCGTTCTTGAGCGCGAGGGTGAAGAAAATGGTGCCGACGGCGGAACCAGCGAAGGCGGAGAAGCCGAGATAACCCCAACTGCGGCGATCGATTTTCCTGATCTCACCCAGCTGCGGCAAGAGGATGGGCAGGAACAGGAGGAGGATGAGCACATGCTCCCAAAAGACGATGACCGGCGCGTCGAAAAGATCGTTGAGCGGAATGCGCCACGCGCTTTCCGTGCCCCATAAGGCCGCGCCGAGCCCCACCAACCAGGGGCCGTAGCTGGCGCGTGGGGCCGATTGTTTTTGCATCGTCACGGTCTTATCGGGCCACTCAGATCACGTCAACGCGTGGTTCGGTAATCTTCGATCGCCGCGCGGACGCCGGCCCGCTTCGCTCGCGTAGGAGCTCGATCTCGCGTGGTCGCAGGCGCGGAGAGCCAGGCAGAAGCGATTCGCTACTATGGCGCGAACGAAACGACGGACCGAGAAGCCCTGGTATGTGGCGCACTCGTTAAGCTTGGTCAGTATCGTGGCATTGCTGACCTGGATTTTTGCGTATTACCGGCTCGATCCGTCGACTCATCTCGGCGCGTTCTGCGGAAACGCGATCGCGGATTGGAGCGGGTCGGTCGTGATTATTCTGGGAACGAAGTTTTTCTACGAGGTGAATTCCGCGGAGAGCCGCCCCGTTCGGAAACACCAGGCCAATCCGATCCTCGATTTTCTCTGGTGTCACTCGCTCCTGATCTTGATCGGGGTGACGGGCATTGGCTGGCTGGTGCTTTCCTTGCGCCTGAGCACGGACAGCAAGTGGGGACAGGTGGTGGGCAATCTGGTGTCGGAATGGGTGCAGATGGCAGGCTTGGTTTTCCTCACGAAACGCCTCACGGAGCGGGGCGCGAAAGTCTAACGAAGGAGAAATTACCGACCGCTCTTCCGCACAGCCGGATGCTGGGCGATGAGTCTCATCGCTTGTGCGAGGAGCGCTTTCCCGGGCGGGATGCGGTGCCAGGGCGAAGCACCGGAGGGGTGGGGGAGCGGGATGAGATCGTAGCGGAGGCGCCCGCGTTTCAGTTCGAAACGGCGGCCGATGATTTGGTCGAGTTTTTCGACCGGAAGAAATTGGGCGATGGCCAGTTTGCCGACCGGGATAACGAGGCGTGGCCGGAGAATTTCCATCTCGGCGTTCATCCAATCGGCGCAGTTGCGGATTTCATCGGGAGCGGGAACACGATCGCCGCCCGCAGCCGTTTTGCCCGGGAAGCAGCGGCAGACGGCCGCGAAGTGGATGAGGGCGCGGGTTTCGGTTTCGTCCCAGTCGCAGAATTGCTGGAACCAACCGAAGAGGGTGCGGCCAGCCGTCCAGGCGAAGGGGCGGCCCAGGACGGGCTCTTTCACGCCCGGAGCCTGGCCGATGAGCATGATCCGGCTAACGACTGGTCCGCCGGAAACCGGCGGTGGGATCATGCGCGGACAGCGGCGGCACTCGCGCAGAGCGGCGATGTGGGACGCGAGTGTTTCCTGGCGCAGCGACGTCCGCGACATGGCTCGGGGTTAACGACGGAAGAACGAAACGAGCACGCTCAGCAGGATGCTGAGGATGATGCAGGTGACGATGGGGAAGTAGAAGCTGGAGTTCCCGCGTGCGATCCGAATGTCGCCGGGTAAACGCCCGAGCCAGCCGGCGCCGAAGCCGCTCCAGAGCGCGAGGCCGAGGAGCGCGATCACGATTCCAACAATGACGAGGAGTTTGCCGATTTCGGGCATGGCTCGAATTTTCTGGCAGGCAGCGGACGGACGCAACTGAAGGCGTCCCTCATGGGTTGCACGTAGCGCGGGAAGCGGAGAGAATTCGCGTACGCAAAATGGCTGTCCAATTCCGAGATTATTACGAAACCCTGGGCGTGGCGAAGACTGCGACCGAGGCCGAGATCAAGAGCGCTTTCCGCAAGCTGGCGCGGCAGCATCACCCCGACATGGCGAAGGCGCGCGACAAGGAGGCCTCGGAGGAGAAGTTCAAGCAGATCAATGAAGCCTACGAAGTGCTGAGCGATCCGACGAAGCGCCAGAAGTACGATCAACTCGGATCGGATTGGAACCAGCCGGGCGGGTTTCAGCCTCCGCCGGGTTGGGGCGGCCAGCGGGGCGGACAGGGGTATGGGGGCGGAAATGGCGGGGGCGTTGAGTTCGAATTTGGCGGCACTGGCTTTAGCGATTTTTTTGAAGCGTTCTTCGGCGGCGGACGCGGACAATCGGCTTTCGGCGGCGGGAGCGGGTTCGGGCAACGGCCGCAGTCGGCGGAGCGGGGCAGCGATGTGGAAGCGGACATCATGGTCACGCTGGAGGAAGCGCTTCATGGCTCGAAGCGGACGGTTTCGTTGCGGCGGAGTTCCACGAGCAAGGTGGAGTCGTATCAGGTGAAGATCCCGGTGGGCGTGCATGAGGGACAGCGCATCCGACTGGCTGGGCAGGGTGAGGCGGGCGCAGGTGGCGGAAAGAGCGGCGATTTGTTTTTGCGCGTGCGGCTGGCGCGGCATCCGGATTTTTCCGTCGAAGGAAGCGACCTGCTCCACGAGGTGCAACTGGAGCCGTGGCAGGCGGTGTTGGGAACGGAATTGCAAGTGCCGACGTTGGAAGCAGCGGGCCGGTTGAAGATCCCGGCCGGAACGCAAGCGGGGCAGCGTTTTCGTTTGCGCGCGCGCGGGTTGCCGAATGCGTCCGGCAGCCGGGGCGATCTCTACGTGGTGATCGGGCTCCGGATTCCAAAAGAACTGACGGAAAAGGAACGCGAAATCTGGACGCAGCTCTCGCAGGCGGCTGGCGGCTGAGCGTTTCCCTCGACAAACGCCGGGCGCGCGGGTAGCACGAGAGCATGAAAATCGCCCTCGGCACGGACCACGCAGGCTACAAACTCAAGGAGGCGGTCAAGGCGCTGCTCGTCGAGCTCGGGCATGAGCCGGTGGATTTCGGGACCTTCGATGAGGAGCCGGTGGATTATCCGAAGTTTGTGCGTCCGGCAGCGGAAGCGGTGGCGCGGGGCGAGTGCGAACGCGGGGTCGTCTTCGGAGGCTCGGGCAACGGGGAGGCGATGGCCGCGAACAAGGTGCGCGGGGTGCGCTGTGCACTCTGCTGGAATGAGGAGGTGGCCCGGCTTTCGCGCCAGCATAATGACGCCAACGTCCTTTCGTTAGGCGAGCGGGTGATCCCGCAGGAGACGGCGCTGGCGCTGTTGCGCGTGTGGTTGACGACGGATTTCGAAGGCGGCCGACACGCGAACCGGATTGCGCAGCTCGATCAGTAGCGCAGGGCGAGATCGGCGCAGATCGCGAGCAGGAAGATGGCGCTGACGAAGGCGTTGCTCTGAAAGAAGGCGCGATTGATGGCTGCGAGATCGAGCTGGCGCGCGGCCCGATGTTCATAGAAGAGGGCGGCGGCGATGAGGGGCATGGCAGCGAAGTAGGGGAGCCCGAGTCGCGCGCTGAGGCCGAAGGCGAGGAGCGCGCCGAGCATGGCGAGGTGCAACCACTGCGCGAGCCGAAGCGAAGGGGCGATGCCCATTTTTACCACGAGCGAACGCAGGCCCTCCCGGCGATCGAATTCGTAATCCTGCGTGGCGTAGATGAGGTCGAACCCGGCCACCCAGCAGACGACGCCGAACCCGAGGATGAGCGGCGGGAGATCGAGCCGGCCGGTTTGCGCGATCCAGGCGCCGGCGGGTGCGACGGCGAGCGCGCAGCCGAGGAAAAAGTGAGTGGCGTCGGTGAAGCGTTTCGTGAGCGAGTAGAGAAAGATGATGGCGAGGGCGACCGGGGAGAGGATGGCGGTGAGGCGGTTGATGGCTGACGCGGCGGCGATGAAGCCCAACGAGCAGACAACGAGGAGAATGATGGCCACGCTGCGCGAGACGAGGCGATGGCGATTCGCGGTCCGCGGATTGCGCTGATCGACCGACCAATCAGCGAGCCGGTTGAAGAGCATGGCGGCGGTCCGGGCGAGGACCATGCACAGCACCACGAGGAGGAGCATCCGCATTGGCGGCCATCCGCGCGCGGCGACGAAGAGCGCGCCGAGCGCGAACGGGAGAGCGAAAATGGTGTGGGAGAAGCGGATGAGCTGGAGAAAACGCGCGACAGGGTGGCCGCTTTCTTGCGCGCGACTCGAATTCATGGGGCGAGGAGTGCCGCGAGCCTGCTCTGGGCTTTGGAAACGATCGGCGTTCCGTGGGAGAAGAGGATTCGTTTACAGGGGTAATCGAGGAGCTTGCGAAGCGATTGGCGCATCAGTTTCGAGTCTTGGCAGTATTTTGCGGGGAGGAAATTGAAACCGAACGAACCCATATTGATCAGCGCGTCTCCCAAGATGAGCGTGCCGCCCTCGGCTTCGACGTGGAGCGCGATTTCACCCGACGCTGCGCCGTCGATCGTAATGGCCTGAAAGCCGGGAGCGATCACGGTGCCGTCGCCCAATTCCCGAAGTTGGGGACCGACCCGCTCTCCGCTCGCGCCACGATGAGCGTAGATCGGGACGTCGAACTGCGCGGCAAAGTCAGCCGCGGCGCGGTGATGATTGTCATTCGTGATGACCACCCCGGTGACGCGTTCGTCGGCGCACAGGTCCGCCATCGTATTCGGCGGCAAGGAGAAAGGATCAATGAGATAAACGCCCGCCTCAGTCGAAAGCTTGGTGGCGAAGAGGTCGGCCTTCACCGTGTGATCGTAGCGCTGCCAGATGGCAAGGCCGGGAGAAAGGCGATGATAAGCAATCTCAAGCGACATGGGAAGGGGAGTTTGGCACCGGAGCTGCTATACGGAATATAATTACCATAGTATGATCACCTTCTCCTACCAAGCCCGTGATTCTGCCGGAAAGATCGTTTCCGGAATTCAGGACGCCATTAACGAGGACAATGCCATGACCAGTCTGATGAGTCGTGGCCTAATGGTCCTTTCACTGCAAAAGAAATCGGCCGCGACCAAGATACGCAAGAAAGCGTGGACGGTTAAAGAGACCGACCTTGTGCTTTTCACCCGGCAGCTTGCGACCATGATCGAAGCTGGTATCTCGCTCGTCCAGGCTCTGACCGCGCTCTACGATCAATGCGATCCGAAGCGCCAGAAGTCCCTCCGCGAAGTCATCAGTGATGTGACCACGCGGGTGCAGGGCGGCGAAACTTTTAATGAAGCTATCGCGAAGCATCCGCGCGTGTTCGACCGACTGTTTGTCAGCATGGTGAAAGCAGGCGAACACGGCGGATTGCTCTCCGAGATTCTGGACCGGCTGGCCGGCTTCCTCGAAGCCAGCGCCCGCCTGCGCAAGAAAGTGAAATCGGCCATGACCTACCCGGTCATCGTGATTTGCATCGCATTCCTGATCACCACCTTCCTGATCGTGAAGGTGGTCCCGATCTTCGGTGAAATTTTCGCCGACTTCGGCGCGAAGTTGCCGGCACCGACGCAATTCCTGATCGACGTGAGCAACTTCATGCGGAACGAATGGTACTTCCTGATCGGCGGTCTCGTCGGCGCCATCTTCGGGATTCGCGCCTTCCTGCGCTCGACCAAAGGGCGCCAGCTCTGGGATCGCTACAAGCTCAAGCTGCCCGTTTTCGGACCGCTCCTGCACAAGATCTGTATGTCGCGCTTTGCCCGCACCTTTGCGCAGCTCATCCGCAGCGGCGTGCCGATCCTGGAAGTGCTCGACATCGTGGCCGGCGCCTCAGGCAACCACGTCGTCGAGACCAGCATCAAAGGCGTCGCGGAAGACGTGGAACGCGGCGACAACCTCTCCGTTGCCCTGTCCAAGAAGCCGATCTTTCCGCCGATGATGTTGCGCATGGTCTCGGCCGGCGAAGCGACCGGCAAGATCGACACCATGCTCGAGAAGATGGCCGATTTCTGGGACGAAGAAATCGAGGCCATGCTCGACGCGCTCACGTCTCTCATCGAACCGCTCCTGATTGTGTTCCTCGGCGTCATCGTTGGCGGCATCGTGATCGCGATGTTCCTGCCCATCTTCAAGCTCAACGAAGTGGTTTCGCAGGCGAAGTAAGTTTCACAGAGCAAAAGCTAGGGAGAAGCTGAGCTCGGTAACCGGAAGGGGTGGGTCGCAAGACCTGCCCCTTTTTGGTTTTTCCCCGCTTCCTCTCGCTCCTCCTCTTCCTCTGAATCTTTTCTGGGGGAGAGATTAAGATGAAGAGGAAGAGTTTGTGGAAGTGCGATTTGAATTTTCGAGCGCCTCCACCCGCGCATACATCTCCGCGTAGATGCGCTCGATCGCCGCGCCCGGGTCCTCCAGCATCATGCTTTCCTTGATCTTGCTCGCGTAGATCGCGAAGGAAAAAGGCGAGACTACCGGCAGCTCGCGCAGCTTCCATCGGAATTTCTGGACCCGATCCAAGTGCGCGTAGGCTTCCTCATCATCCAGAAACGTGTGCATCGCCTGGCGGTAAGCTTCATTCAGCAACGGATGCTCCGGCTCATGCTGCTCCAGCACCCGAAACAACACCTCCGAACTCCAGGTCAACTGCTTCGGCCGCCGCTCGCGCCCGGGGAGATGGCGCGGCACCATTAACCCCGTCTGTGCCACGCCCCGGAATTGCCACTTCACCAACTCCGATCCGCGCAGCGCCGCGAATAAATCTTCCTCCGCGCCTTCCCGCTCAAAGCAGAGCCGCCAATCCTCCAGTGGCATTTCCTGGAAGGGCCGCAGCGTCAGGAGAAAACCGTAGTCGTCGATCGTGACGAGCGCGTTGCCGCCAAGTCGATTTTTCACCCGCCAGGCCACGATCCGCGAGAGCGCGTCATTCGCGCTCCGACCGATGAGCGAGTGAAAAAAGTAATGCGAGTGCTCCGCCTCGCGATAAAGCTCGATCAGCATTTTCTCGCCCGCCGGAATCTCCGAAACGGTCAGCTGCGCGCGGAATTGCTTCAGAATCGCTTCCCCATTGGAGATCGAGATCAGGTAATTCTCGACCAGCCAATCCAGCGTCGCAGTGTCGTCTGTTTCGTGCGCGAGACGTTCAGCCAAATCCGCGCGCAGCTCACGCACTCCTTCCGCCAGACCTGAAGTGAGCGGCATCTTCGACGCATTCCAGCGTGGGACGGTCGGCAAATGTCCATCCGCGCGCTCCACGTAGGCCGCCTGCAGCCCGGTCTCGACCAAACGCACGATCCGACCGCCGAGCACAAAGAGATCCCCGATCTGCAGTTGCTTGATAAAATTCTCTTCGACCGACCCGAGGCGACGGCGGCGCAGGAGAACGTCCACGAAACTCTCCGAGATAATCGTGCCGATATTGACCAGGAACTCCCGCGCGATTTTCGGGTGCGCGAGCGAGATCACTCCGTCCTCGTCCAGGCGAATCTTGCCGAACAAATCCGCATACTGCTTTTGCAACGAGGCCCCGCCGCCCTCCAGGTATTGCACGATTCGGTCGAACTCGACCCGCTCCAGCTCGGAGAACGGCGCGGCGCGGCGGATGAGATCGAACACTTCATCGGCCGAGATCGGCGCCAACGCGGCCAGGCCCACGATGTGTTGGGCGATCACGTCCACGGGCTTCTCCTGGATGCGCACCGGATCCAGCGCATGGTCGCGCACGCGCTGGGCCGTTACGGTCGCCTCCACCAGATCGTTGATGTTCGTCGCGACCAGGATTCCGTGACTGGTGCGATTCAAGGAATGTCCCGAACGCCCGATCCGCTGGATCGTGCGCGAAACGCCCTTCGGCGTCGCCACCATCACCACCAGGTCCACCGCGCCGATATCGATCCCCATCTCCAGACTGGTCGAGCACACCACCGCGCGCAGCTCACCGTTCTTTAAGCGGTCCTCCACTTCCAACCGTACGCTCCGGTCTAACGAGGCGTGGTGAATCTCGATTTGCTCCGCCAGCTCGGGCAGCAACTCCTTTAAGCGAAGCCCGGTCAGCTCCGCTGCCGAGCGCACATTCGTAAACACGAGGACGGAGTGCCGGCTGCGGATCAGCTCCGCCAGTTCCTCATAAAGCCGCGCGCCCGTATAGCCGGCAGCAGGGTAGGGATTACGCCGGATGGGTGAGAACACTTCCACGATCTGTCGCTTCTCCATCCGCGCTTCGGCGATCAAGCACGGCCGATCCGTGCCCGCGAGGAAACGCGCCAGCCGATCGAGCGGCGCGGCCGTGGCCGAGAGACCGACCCGGCAAAGTGGAGCCGCCTGCGGGGTTGCTTGCTTTCGCAAGCGTTCCAGACGCTCCAGCGAAAGGGTCAGGTCCGCCCCGCGCTTGTTCCCGGCGAAGGAGTGGAGCTCATCCACGATCACAAACTCACAACTCGCCAGTCGCTGCGCGTAGCTTTCCTGCGCCAGCATCACCGCCAAACTTTCCGGCGTCGTGACTAGAATATGCGCGGCGCTACGACGAAATTTTGCGCGTTCCGAGGCCTTGGTGTCGCCGGTGCGCGCGTGCACGCTGATCTCGTTTTCCAAGTCCATCGCCACGATCGGCGCATTAAGATTCTTCCCGATATCGTAAGCCAGCGCGCGTAGCGGCGAGACGTAGATGCACTGCACCGTGCGCTCCAACGTGCCCGCATCCAGCTTTCGCAGCAGGAAATCGAAGATCCCGAGAAACCCTGCCAACGTCTTGCCGCTCCCCGTGGGCGAAGTGAGGAGGATGGATTTTCCTTCCAGAATAGCCGGCACGCAGAGCAACTGCGCGTGAGTGAAGGCGGAGTAAGTCTTGCGAAACCAGCGCCGCAGCCGGGGATGCAGCCGCTGGAAGAGTTCCTTCCCTGTGATCTCCTTCGGCGGCGGCATCGGCGCAATCTCCGCGAAGGGCGCCGGTTCTGCCACGCGAAGTCTAGCGGTTTGGGTTCAACCAGGGATGCGGATACGAGACAGTGCCGGACCAGGGGCTGAGATCCGGCGCTGCGCTCAATCGCAAAACGCCAGCAAGCCAGCACTTTTCCAAAATAGCGCACTTGTCGTACCACGGATGCCAGCCCGCCCAGTGCCTCTCCCACGTGCCATTGATCGCGGCTGAATCGCGGAGAGAGAGTTCCGGTGCGGGAGAGTCAAAAGTTGACGCGCGCTCTTTTGGAAAAGCTGGCCAGCCTGCGCGCCCTGACGACGGTCTGCGGCGACGAGTGAGGCGGCTCAATCTGGGTTTAACGGAAAGTGTTTGTTCTTCAGTTTCTCGGGCACCCGCTGGGTGTGCTCACTCTCGATCTCCTCGGCGGCGGCGCCGATCGCTTCATACGCGGCGCGGCTCTTTGGCGCCCGCGCCAAATAGCAGACAGTATGGGCGAGTGGAATCCGCGCTTCCGGCAAGCCGACGAACTCGACCGCCTGTTGCGTAGCGACTGCGAGGGGCAAAGCCTGGGCGTCGGCCAGGCCAACGTCTTCGCTGGCAAAGATGACGAGGCGGCGCGCGATGAAGCGGATGTCCTCGCCTGCGTGCAACATTTTCGCGAGCCAATAGATGGCGCTCTTCTCGTCGGACGCGCGCATGCTTTTGATGAAAGCGCTGATGGTGTCGTAATGCGCGTCGCCGGCGCGATCGTAGACGACTGCTTTCTGTTGGATGCTCTCTTCGGCGACCTGGAGCGTGAAATGGATGACGCCTTCCCATGGAGGGACGGCCGCCGTGCCGTCCGGCGTCATCTCTTTTTTCGTGGACGGGACGGCGCCCGTCCCTCCAGGCGGCGTCGTGAGCACGCCGATTTCGAGCGCGCTTAAACATTTCCGCGCGTCGCCGTCGCTTAATTTTGCGAGATGCCGTTTCGCTTCGGGGTCCATCCGGACCTTGTGCTGGCCGAGGCCCCGCTCTTTGTCGGCTAAGGCGCGCTCGATCAGCGCCTCGAGATCTTCCACGCGCAACGCTTCCAATTGGAAGACTTGCGAGCGCGAGACCAGCGCACTGTTGACGTAGAAAAAAGGATTGTAAGTCGTAGCGCCGATGAGCCGCAGATTCCCGCTCTCGACATCGGGCAGCAGAATGTCCTGCTGCGCTTTATTAAAGTGGTGAATCTCATCCACGAAAAGAATAGTACGCCGGCCCGAAGTGCGGCGACGATTTTGCGCTGCGGCCACGACCTTCCGCATCTCGGCGACATTGCTTTCCACGCCGCTGAGTCTCTCAAATTTCGCCTGCGTCATTTCGGCGATGATCTGTGCCAAGGTCGTCTTCCCAGTCCCGGGCGGGCCGGAGAGGATGACAGATGGCAACCGATCGGCCTCGATCGCGCGGCGCAAAAGCTTTCCCGGCGCTAGGATGTGCTGCTGGCCGGCATATTCCTCCAGGGAACGCGGCCGCATTCGCGCCGCCAGAGGAGCATCCGCGTCGAGTTTCGCGATAGGGGTTTCCTCAAGGGCGGAGAAGAGATCGGACACGCGGAAACGCTAGTGCAGAGCCCGACCGGAAGCCACCGGGGTAAAAAAATGCCGCATCCGGGGGTACGCGACTTGCGCATCAATCATCCCGCCCGAAAGGTCATCGCCATGCGCTCTGCAAAAATATTTCTCCTCGTTTTCCTTGTCATTTTCAGCACGAACTGGGCGGAGGCGGCCCTGCCGTTCTCCACTGTCTTCAAAGGGCGCGCCAAGTTTGACCAACTGCTCCAAGAAGCGCGCGCGGGCAATTGGGCGGCGCTGCCGATCGGGGAGCGGACGGCAACGGTGGGGCAGGCGATGGTGGGGACACGTTACCGCGGCTACACCCTGGAGATTGACGACCAGATCGAGGCGCCGTCGGTAAATTTCGATGGCCAGGATTGCTGGACGTTTTTCGAGATCTCGCTCGCTTTCGCGCGCATGATCGGCGAGCCGGAGAGCAATTGGTCGCCGGAGCGCCTTTTGCACTATATCGAACTGGATCGCTATCGCGGCGGGCAATGCACGGGCGACTATCTTTCGCGCCTCCATTATTTGGAAGACTGGCTGGCGGATAATGACAAGCGCGGCCTGGTCAACGATCTGACTCGCAGCCTCGGTGGCGTGCCTGCCCCACACGCCGCGCGGGAAATGACGATCGGCTGGCGGAATTATCGCTACTTGAAAAACAATCGCGCGCTCCTCGCGCCGCTCCGGCGGATGGAAGAGCGGGTGTCGAGTCGCACGCTCTATCAGATTCCGAAGAGCAAGGTGGCGGCGATCGAATCGAAACTACGCAGCGGCGATATCATCGGGATCGTCTCGCGCGATGGCCGGATGGTGGGCACGTCGCACGTGGGGCTGGCGCTCCGCGGGTCGGATGGCGTGCTGCATTTCATGCACGCCTCCTCACCGCGGAACTACGGCAAGGTAATGATCGACTCGCAGCTCTCGAAATACCTTTACCGCTACGGCAGCCACACCGGCATTCTGGTGGCGCGGCCGACGCGCTAAACGGTGCGCGGGTTACGCCCGTTTTCCGAAGATGATGCGGTAGAGCAGGAGCAGAATCATCGCGCCGATCACGGAGAAGATAAATCCGGCCGGCTGCCCTTCCTGATACCAGCCCATCGCACGCCCGAGATATCCAGCGAGGAAGGCACCGGCGATGCCGAGCAGGATGGTGATGATGCAACCGCCTGGATCGCGACCCGGCATGAGAAGTTTTGCTACGATGCCGATCACGGCGCCGATGATGATGGTCCAGAGAAGTGCGGTCATAAGTGGAGGAGGCTAGCGGATTCCGGGCGTTTGCGGAATCGTTTTTTCGCGGGGGCGTGTTCTGGCTACAGTTGGATGATTTGAGCGCTCTTGATGTCTTCGCTGGCGCGAATCCGTTCCAGGATTTCGTCATCCATCACGGTGTCGAGATTCAAAACGGTGAGCGCCGTGCCGCCAGCCTGATTTCGGCTCAGCGACATGGTGGCGATGTTGACGCCGTGATCGCCGAGGAGCGTGCCGATGCGGCCGACCATGCCGGGACGGTCGGTGTTTTCCAGGACGAGGACCACGCCGTGCGGGCGCGCTTCCACGGGACGGCTATTGATGCTGACGATGCGCGGGGTGGCGCCGAAAAATGCGCCGGCCACGGAGACGCTTTTGCCTTCGGCGGCGACGGAGAGCTCGAGCAGATCAGTGTAATCGCCGACGGCGCTGAGGCGCGTTTCGTTGATCTTCAAACCGAGGCTGCGCGCGTAGGCGAGCGCGTTCACTTCGTTCACCTCGTTGCCGCCGGCTTTTTGCAGAAAGCCTTTCAAGACGGAGCGCGTGATTGCGGTGGTATCGACTTCGTTGACCTTGCCGCTGTAGTTGATGTTTAGCTGCTCGACGTGACGGGGCGCGAGCTGCGAAAGGAAACGGCCGAGCTTCTCGCCGAAGCGCAAATGCGGGCCGATCACGGCGAGCGTTTTCGCGTCGAGGTTCGGCATGTTGACGGCGTTGCGGATGGTTCCTTCGAGAAGCGCGGCGCGGATGGATTGCGCGATTTCGATTCCGACGCTTTCTTGCGCTTCTGCGGTGGAGGCGCCGAGATGCGGGGTAAGGACAAGATTCGGCGCCTGACGCAGTGGTGAATCCGCGGGGAGCGGTTCTTGTTCGAAAACATCGAGCGCGGCCGCGGCGACCTGGCCGCTTTGCAATGCTTCGGCGAGGGCAGCTTCATCGATCAAGCCGCCGCGCGCGCAGTTAATGAGACGCACGCCGCGTTTCGTCTGGCTGAGACGGGCGGTATCGAGCAAATGATGCGTCTCGGGTGTGAGCGGCGTGTGCAAGGTGATGAAGTCGGCGTCTTTCAGGAGATCGCCCAGATCGTCGACCAGCTCGACTTGCAGGACGCGTGCGCGCGTGGCGGAAAGGTAGGGATCGAAGGCGAGCACGCGCATGCCGAAGGCAATGGCGCGCCGGCTCAACTCGCTCCCGATGCGACCCATGCCGATGATGCCGAGCGTTTTGTTGTGCAGCTCGACGCCCTGGAAATCCTTCCGGCTCCATTTTCCACTTCGGACGGTGGCGTCGGCTTGCGGGATTTTGCGCGCGGCGCAAAGCAGAAGGGAGAAGGCGTGTTCGGCGGTGGAGACGGTGTTGCCGCCGGGGGCGTTCATCACGATCACGCCGCGTTTGGTGGCCATCTCGACGTCTACGTTATCGATGCCGACACCGGCGCGACCGACCGCGCGCAATTGCGTGGCGGCCTGCAAGACGGCGGCGGTGATTTTCGTTTCGCTGCGCACCACGACCGCGCTGAAGTCGGGGATGAGCTCGATCAGCTCGGCCTCCGTCAGGCCTGTTTTGACGGTGAGATTGATCGCGTCATCGCGGGTGAATTCGTCGAGACCGCTCTGCGAAATGGGGTCAGCTACTAGTACTTTCGGTGCTTTCATGAGAGATGGGACATGCGCGCTGGTTCATCGGCTCGGATCGTCCAGGATGGCGCGAACGGCGGAAGGATCCTGACGCAAACTGGGCAGGGTAACAATAATCAGCCGGTTCCCTTCGACGCAGTAGAAGACCCCCGAACGGAAGCTGCCCTAGCAGGAAGCGCCGGTAGGCGGCGTGATAGATCGCTCCTAGTTCGGGGAAGTGCTGGAGGCGCGCAAAAGCGAGATCGATGCGGCGCAGGAATTCCTCGCCTCGCCCTACCTGGTAATCCTCCAGTTCACCGTAGATGTGTTGAATATCAGCCTCGGCCCGGAGCAGAACGTTCAGTTCAATCATCCACGCGAAGCTCGGATGCGCTGCTTCGTTTCGTCCGAGGTGGAGGCGCTGGCCGGATCGCGCCGGAACTCGTCGAGGCTACGGTCCAGTTCATCGAGCAAAGCCTGCGAAACGGGAATATCCGATGGGTGCGAAGTGGCTTGATCCCATAGTTCGCTCACTAGAAGGAGCTTCTCCGCTGGAGTGAGATCTCCCAGCGCGGGAATCCGTTCGGCGATCATGAGGGCAGCTTAGGTGGAGTGTTTTCCGAGGTCAACGTTGGCCCGGCTTGGATACCGTCTCGGCTTGCTGCAAATGTTCTTGCGCGGCTTTGAGATGCTCGTCGCTCCCGAGGAGGAGGATTTCGTCGCCGGCGCGCAGTTCTTCGTCGGGTCCGGGATTGATGATGCTGGCACCGTCGCGTTGGATGCCGACGATGCTGGCGCCAGTCTTCGTGCGGAGGCCGAGTTCGCCAATGAGTCGCCCGGCGGCGAGGGTGTTTTCGGGGAGGCGAACGGTGAGGAGGCTGGCTTCGCGCAACATGGAAGGCATGGCGCGCGGGGGCGTCTCGTGGCGGGGGATGGCGGGTTCGTTGAGCGTTTGTTGCAAGGCGAATTGGGCGCGCGAGTAGAGTCGGGTGAAGGAGCGCTGGAGGAGGATGGCGCTAGCGGTGACGATGAGCGCCTGCGCGATGAGTAATTTCCACGAGGGCAAAATCGCGGAGCTGAGGAGAAGCAGGAGGAGCATGAGGGCGAGACAGCCGACGGTGAGAATGGTGTTGGCCACGACGGAGCGGAGCGCGGGCGTGTCGGCGCCACCGGCTTTCCGCGTGACGCTCAACTCGGAGAGGAGCATGGCGAGGGCGCGCATTTTGCGGAAGACGGCGATGAGGAGTGGCAGGCACAGCAGCATGGCGCTGAGCCAGAGGCCGGCTTTCAAGCCATCGTAGCCGTAGGGGATTTTTGGCCACCAATCGAGGCCGTAACGGCGGACGGAGGCGGCAGCGATGAAGATGCCGGAGATGAGGACGAGATTGAGCGCGATCTGCCAGGCCCATTTGCGCACGAGTCCCATGGCGAAGCCGCCTTGCCGTTGGTTCAAGCCGCCGACCCATTCCGTGTAGAGATCGAGCCAGTTCTTTAATCCGGCGGGCGCCGCACGATCGAAGTAGCTCACGAGCGCGTCCGAGTTGCGGATCAAATACGGCGCCGTGAGCGCGGTGATGGCGGAAACAGCGACTGCGATGGGATAGAGGAAACCACTCGTTACCCCGAGCGTGAGGCCGAGCGAAGCGATGATGAAAGAGAACTCGCCGATCTGCGCGAGGCCCATCCCGACGCGCAGCGAAACCCGCCGATCGTGTCCGGCGACGAACGTGCCGAGCGTGCAGGAAAAAATTTGCCCGAAGATGACGACACCCGTGATGATGAAAATCGGCCCTGCGTATTTCACGAGGAGCGACGGATCGATGAGAAGCCCGATGGAAACAAAGAAGACCGCGCTGAACATGTCGCGGATCGGTTCGAGGAGGGTTTCGATGCGCACAATCTGGCGCGCTTCCGCGATAATGGCGCCGATCAAGAACGCGCCGAGCGCGACGCTGTACTCGAGCTGCACGGCGAGGAGCGAAACGCCGAAGCAGAGCCCGAGGACGGTGGTGAGGAGCATCTCGTTGCTCTTGAAACGCGCGACGTAATTCAAGAGACGCGGGACGATGATCAAGCCGGCGACGAGTAGAATGCCGAGGAAGGAAACGAGTTTCGCCACGGTGACGGCGATATCGCGCGTGGAAAAAGAGCCGGTGGTGGCGAAGCCGGAAAGGAGCGCGATCATGATGATCGCGAGGATGTCTTCCACGATCAGGATGCCGAAGATGAGCTCGGCGAATTTTTCCTTTTTCAAGCCGAGCTCGCTCAAGGCTTTGATGATGATGGTGGTGGAAGAGATGGAGAGAATGGCGCCAAGGAAGACGCTGTCCATTGTGCGCCAGCCGAAGACCTGACCGAGCGAGTAACCGGCGATCGCCATCATGAGAATGGCGAGGGTGGCGGCGATGAAGGCGGTCGCGCCGACGTCGTGCAATTTGCGCAGGCTGAACTCGAGCCCGAGCGAGAAGAGCAAAAAGATGATACCGAGCTGCGAGAGCGTGTGGATGGTTTGCTCGTTATCGATGCCCGGCAACCACGGCGTGTGCGGGCCAAGGATTACGCCGGCGAGAATGTAACCGAGAACGACCGGCTGCTTGAGCCGATGGAAGAGAATGGTGACCAGCCCGGCCGCGAGCATGACCATCGCGAGGTCGTGCAGGAAGCTCAGGTCGTGGGAGGCGGCGGCGGCATTCGACATACGCCCGTGACTTTAGTCTCTCCGGGCGCGTCCGTCGCGTGGGAGGTTGGTAAGATTGGATTTTTGGGTTGTCCAACCGAACTCGAAGTCGTCGGTGGCGCTGTTCGGAACGCGTCCGCCAGCAGCCGCCGCTTCATCTGGTGCGAGGGGCTCGCTTCGAGATGGCTCGATGTTATGATCAACTCTTCAATGGAGGGAGTGCTGGACATTCAGGCGACGGAAGAGAAGCGGCTCGCGGCCTTGCGCGCGACCGGTCTGCTGGATAGCGCACCGGAGCATTTCTTCGATCTGATGACCACGCTGGCGGCCAAGGCCCTGAAGGTGCCGGTGGTGCTGATGTCGCTGGTGGATTCCGATCGCCAGTTTTTCAAGAGCCAGTGTGGTTTGCCGGCGCCTTGGGCGGAACGGCGGGAGACGCCGCTTTCGCATTCGTTTTGCCAGTATGTCTCGGCGGTCGGGGAGGCGTTTGTGGTGGAGGACGCTCGCGCGCACCCGCTCGTGCAGGAGAACCTGGCAGTGCCGGAACTCGGCGTGGTCGCCTATGCGGGCATCCCCTTGATCACGGACGAGGGATACACCCTCGGTTCGCTTTGCGCGATCGATACGATACCGCGGCGCTGGACGGGCGCGGAGCTGGCCACGCTGAAGGATTTCTCCGAGCAGATGATCGCGGAGATCAATGTGCGCACGCGCCTCTACCGCCTGACGAAGGAGCGCGATGCCTCGCGGGCCTCGCGGGACGCGCTGCGCGTCTCGATGCGGCACATCGTGCATGACCTGCGCACGCCTCTGAATGCACTCAAACTCGGCATCGATGGGATCGAGGTGATGGGTCCGCTCGAGGCAGAGCAGCAAGCGTGTCTGGAGATGGTCCGCAGGAACGCCAACGTCTTGCGCAACCTGGTCAATCGCTTGATCGAAATCGAGAGGCCGGGCTCGAGGAAAATAATTTCGCGTGTGCGGTGCTCACCACACGAGTTGATCGACCGCGCTCTCGAGCAAGTGGCGGCGCTGGCGGAGAAAGCAGGCATCCGCTTGCAAAGCCAGGTCGCACCGCGCCTCCCGCCGGTCCGGGCGATCCCGGAGGAGCTGACGCGGGTGCTGGTGAACTTGATCGCCAACGGGGTCAAATTTACGCCGCGCGGAGGCGAGGTGCAGGCCGGTGTGTCCATCGAAAATGTGGCCGGCGGCGTGATGGTGCGATTCGTTATTCGCGATACGGGGATCGGGATTGCGCCGGCGGATCAAGAGCGAATTTTTAGCGAAGGTGTCCGGGTGGATGAGACGGCTGATTCGGAGCAATCCAGCGGGATCGGCCTCGCTTTTTGCAAAAGTGTGCTGGAACAATATGAGAGCCAGTTGGAATTGGAAAGCGCGCCGGCAGAGGGGAGCACATTCGCTTTTTCCCTCCCGGCAGAAACCCTGGGCGGGCTGGCTCAGGCGGGAACGGGCTAAAGGGCGCGCTTCTGCTGTGCGATTGTCTTCGTCCGGGGGGATTACCCGTAGATGACGAGCCGGATGTCTTCCGGCAATTGCGCGGCGACGTTGGTCACGACGCTGCCGCGCAGGAGATGGGTGAGGGTGGAACGTTGCGATGCGCCGATGAGGAGATAATCGACACCCATCGTGGCGGAGAGATCGAGAATCGTGGCGGAAGCATCTTCACTTACGGCGTAAACTGGCAACACGCAGACGCCGCGCTCTTCGCCTTCCTTCAACATCAGCGACATGATGGCGTTCGCTTCCGGGTCGTCCTGCCATTTCGCGCGGCCGGGCACGGTGGGCGCGGCTGAAA
>JBDSNB010000106.1:0-6091 GCA_039915555.1 Chthoniobacterales bacterium
GGCTACTGACTTCGGCTCTCGACGAATCTGTCCCGGCATAATTGACTCCACCGCATCATCAATCGCATGATGACGGAGTGAGAACGATCGTCGATCTGCCCGAGACGCAAATCAAAGCGCTCGATTCTATCGGAAACGCGAAGGCATTTCTCGTGCGGAAGCCGTCCGGCGCGCGGTGGAGGCGTTCGTGCCGGTCGGCGGCAAAGGCGGCATCGATTTTGCAGCTCATCCAGCTTTTGGCAGCAGCAAGTCAGACTGCAAAGAAGACAGCGTGAAGACGGTCCGCCGACTGCGCGCAGAATGGCGATGATCGCCTGCATCGACTCCGACGTTCTGATCGACTACTTCGATGGCATCCCAGCGTCCGCCGAAGAGCTGGGCCGCTACGATAAACTGCTCATCAGCCGCATCAGTTGGATGGAAGTCCTGGTTGGAGCCCGCGCCGCCGAACAACGCCACCTGCGCGAAAACTTCCTGCGCAGCTTTAAGCTCGTCGAATTGGATGCAGCCGTCGCGCGCCGTGCCATCAGTCTGCGGCAGGAACATCGACTCCGTCTACCCGATGCGATCGTCTGGGCGCCGGCACTCGTCCATCGCGCGATTTTGATCTCTCGAAACACGAAAGATTTTCCGCGCGATCACCCGGGCGTTCACGTTCCGTATGCGCTTTAGCGCTACGGTCCAATCGAGCGTCCGCACGGCGTCGCCACCGCTGCGCTCTCCGCTTTTCTTCAACTAGAACGGGCGCGCCCGCTTTACGCCGGAGTCGCGAAGCACAACGCCGCCTCGATCCCGGTTCTGCAAAAATGCGGGTTCACTTTCCTCGACTCGGCCGGGGAGACAGCTGCTGACGCCGACGATTCGCACCTTCTTTTGGCGTTCCCACCAAACTGATTGCGTGGCTCATCCCTATGCTCCCCGCGATCGTCGCGCATGCCGCCCCGACGATGATCGCACTCAGTTCGAAGTGTTTGTTCCGGCGCCGCGCCGCTGCTGCCCAACGCGGCGCAGCCTCGCGATAACGCAACTTGAGACGCCCAGTGATGAAATCACTGCGCGCCGCTATACTGCTTCATGGGCGACAATTTGAGCAGGTCTCGGCGGAGCTGGAACATGGCGCGAATTCGGAGCCGCGACACAAAGCCCGAGATGTCCGTCCGTTCGATGCTTCACCGGTTGGGGTATCGCTTTCGGCTCCATCGGCGAGAGCTTCCGGGGCGCCCGGACGTGGTCCTCTCTTCTCGTAAGTGTGTCGTTCTTGTTCACGGGTGCTTCTGGCATCAGCACCGCGGCTGCGTCGACTGCTCTCGCCCCGGTACCAACAGTGAATATTGGACTGCGAAGTTGAAGGGCAACGTCGCGCGCGATCGCCGGAATATCGGCGCTCTTCGCCGAGATGGTTGGACAGTGATCACGGTGTGGGAATGCGAAACACGAAATCTCGATACTCTCAGTGCGCGTATGAAAGAGAAAATTCCCAAACGCCGCGTTGTTCCATCCATCAGGGCGTGATTAAATCAACTGATGGCTGGTGAAACCCGAAATCGACCGACTGTGCTAGAGCTCTGCGCGGGCGGCGGCGGCCAGACGATTGGCTTGGAAGACGCGGGTTTTGAGTGCGTTGCTGCTGTTGAGATAGAGCCAATCGCTTGCGAGACGCTGAAGAGCAATCGGCCAATGCTCCAAGTATTGAATGAAGACATCCGCCACTTCGACGGTGATCGCTTTGCCGAAACCGATGTCGTAACGGCTGGCGTCCCTTGTCCTCCATTTTCAGTCGCAGGAAAGCAACTGGGCAAGGAAGACGATCGCGATCTTTTCCCGGAAGTGCTCCGGATTATCGCAAAGGTCCGACCTAAGGCAGTGATGCTTGAAAACGTCCCGGGTTTCGCCTCGGCAAAGTTCAGCGTCTATAGAAACGAGTTGCTCCAGACGCTGAGAAAACTCGGGTTTGAGGTTGGATTTGGTGTGCTGAACGCGTCCCATTTCGGCGTGCCTCAACTGCGGCCCCGATTTGTTCTCGTCGGGGTTCGGAAGCCATTTGCCGAGTCGTTTTCTTGGCCCATCGACCGATCAACGCCTCTGACCGTCGGCGAGTGCCTTCAGGATCTCATGGCAGAGAACGGGTGGCCCGGGGCGGAAGCTTGGGCGAGGCGGGCTAACAACATCGCTCCGACAGTAGTCGGCGGCTCCAAGAAGCATGGGGGGCCCGATTTGGGGCCTACGCGCGCGAAGCTGCGTTGGCGTGAACTCGGCGTAGACGGATTAGGTATCGCAGACGCGGCCCCCAGCGCAGAATTCCCGGAGCACGCGTCTCCGAAACTGACCGTGCGGATGGTAGCCCGGCTTCAGGGCTTTCCTGATCGCTGGATGTTCGCGGGTCGAAAGACGGCGGCATACCGACAGGTTGGAAACGCGTTTCCACCTCCAGTGGCAGCCGCCGTTGGAGCCGCGATTCGCCACGCGTTGAGCGGTTTTGATGTGCATCAAAACCGCAGAACCGATCAGTTGCTGAACACCGCCCTCGTTGGTGAGCGTGTCGGTTCAACTGCTGCTACCGTGGCGTGAACAATGGCAAAGACCAGCGCAGCACTTCTCGCGGATCATAGAAAGCGTTTTCACGCCGCGCTGCTTGCGCGCGTGCTCACAACCAATTCAGCGGGGATTCCTTCCAACGCGGATGGCAACAACGCCGCAAGTGTCTCGATCGCGGTCGAAATTTGTAAGGAGTTGGGCTCATCAACTATCACTGCGCGATTAGCCGGTCAGACATCAGGCGGCGCGTTTGAAGAGATATGCGCGAACTTTTTGTCCGATACGTTCAAGCAACTGGGGCACCTGCGCCCCGGCAAATGGGACATCAAGGCAACGCGCTCACGCAATCGGCTGACAATCGCGAAGTACCAGCAGTACAAGCATGTCGTCGCACTGTTTGAAGCGGCGAAGAAAGATAGGCAGCTCGCGGCGGCCCTCGGTAGCGACTACACGATTACTCCTGACATAATCATTGCGCGCGAACCGGAAGACGATGCCGCGATAAACACGCCGCTGCCAATCGTCGATAGCTCTGTCGCGAATCATGCTGACCTGCGGAGGAGCAATCATGCGGACCCGCTCCTGCACGCCAGCATCTCGTGCAAATGGACGATGCGAAGCGACCGAGCTCAGAACTCGCGGTCGGAGGCGCTGAACTTAATCCGCAACCGGAAAGGTCGTTTGCCACACATCATGGTTGTCACGGGCGAGCCGCTTCCGAGTCGAATTGCATCAATCGCATTGGGAACAGGCGACATTGACTGCGTATATCACTTCGCACTGCCTGAGCTAGTTCGCGCTCTGCAAGCGACGCATCACGCGATCGGAACCGATCTGCTTGAGACAATGATTGAGGGCAAGCGGCTGAAAGATATCAGTGACTTGCCACTTGATCTGGCGGTGTAGCGTCGCGCTTCGCCCGGGCACGAAAACGGCCGGACGCTGTCGCATCCGGCCGTTCTGATTCTCTCGCTTTGAGCACCGCGATGGAGCGCCGTAGCTACAGATCCATTCGTTAGCCGCCGACGGTGACGCTGACCGGATTACTCCATTCCCCCACGCGGCTGTCGCCGGCGTGGTAGATGGCGCGGTATTGCCATTTCGCGGGTTTGGCCGGGAAGTCGTGGGTGTCGGTGTTGCCGGGGGTGGTGTCCATGGCGAGGAGGACCCAGCCGGCGGTGTCGTCGCGGTCCACCTGGATTTCGCACATGCTGAGGAAGGTGCGGTAGCCGCCCCAGTTCCAATCGATGTCCACCGCGGTGCCGTTGATGATGGCTTTGATGGCCGGTTTGAGGGTGGCGTAATCGGGGCCGGCTTGCTCCGGGCCGACGATGCCGAGGGCTTCGCCGATGCCCTCGTTGTAATCGGAGTCGGCTTTGATCTGCTGGGCGAGGGCGCGGAAGCGGGGCTCGATTCCAGGCTCGACGGCGGTGGGGCCGGGCGGGAATTTCGGCACCACGGGCTCGCCGGTGGCGGGCGGGGTGCCGCCGTGGCGGATGAGGGTTTTCCAACTGCTGGATTGCTGGCCGGTGTTGCGCAGGAGTTCCTGGAGCTGGAGGCAGTAGGCGAAGTAATCGGCGTCGGCCGCCTGCGCGGTGACTTGCGCGGGGGTGACATCGAGGATGCCGGCGTAGTCGGCGATGACGTTTTTGAACGTGGTGAGCTGCGCGGAGAAAGCCGCGTCGATTTGTTTAATGTAGTCTTGTTTTGGCATATTTAGCTGGGGTTCTGTGGTTTACTGGGCTGTTTTCTGCGTGGGGAAAGGGGGAGCCGCGGCGTCCCGGACTCATTCCTAGGTGTGGCTGGCGCGGTTCCGGGCGTGGCTGAGCGGTTTGCCGGTCTGGCTGGACGGTTTCCGGGTGTGGCTGAGCGATTTCCTGGGCCCGGGAAATGATCCAGCCACGTGGCTGGCCGGGTTTCCGGTGTGGTGGAACGGCTCCGGGGCGTGGCTGAACGGTTCAACCACGTGGCTGGATGACTTAACCGCGTGGTTGGCTGGCCCAGCCACACCGGGAAATCGTTGCGGGACGCGAGCGAACCAAAGGGGAGCCGGGTTTCATCCATATTTGACGGGCCCCGGCCGTGTCTCGCCCTGCATAGCTGCTGCCATTCGATCGCGCCATGCCCACGCGATGAAGGCGTTCCGGTTTTCGAGGTCGGTCTTGTGCAGGACGCTTTTCACGTGGGTTTTCACCGTCTGCAGACCCAGCGTGAGAATGCGCGCGATTTCCGAATCGGTCTTGCCTTCAGCCATCCAGCCCGCGACCTGCAGTTCGCGCGGCGTGAAGTGCGGCGTGGGACGCGCCTCCTCCGCGACAATGACGGAGAGGTCGGGCGGAAACGGAATGGCAGGCGCGCGCGGCGCGGCGTTCGAGGCTGGTGCGATCTTTTTCCCGGCGTTCAACGAGCCGAGCTTGGCGTCCCGACGCGCGAAGCGGTATCCCTCGAACGAGGGAGAAAAGCGCGCAGTCTTCTGTCGCGACTAAATCGTGGTCCCTGGGGTCGGGCTGGGCTCTGCTTCTTCGTCGGCGGCGTCACGGTCCGCTTCCGGCGGCTCCGGTGCCTCCGGTCCCTTGGTCGTGATCACAAGTTGGTCGTCGACGATCGCGAGCGTCCGGATGATCTCCCAGAAATCATGGGTCCGGTCGCGCTCCCGGCGCTTCTCGTGGAAGCGCTCGTTAAACTTTTCGTTAAAGGCGCCGGCGAAGTTTTGCAGGAATTGCATCGACAGTTCGCGCTCGTTCGCGCTCAGGCCGCGGAGCGAGAAATTGAAGTTGCCGTCGTGATAGAGGAGCCCGAAACGGGCCGAGCCATTGAGCCAGCGGTCGCGAATCCGCGGCAGATTGATCTCGCGCAGCGGCACGCTCATCTCGAGTGTCATCAGGGAATCCGCCATCGCGACCCGGAACTTCCCGCGCATATCCGCAAACTCCGGATGCCGCGCGATGAGCGCGTTCACTTCGCTCGCGTTTAACTGCACCGTGACGGTTTGCCGGGCCCGGGCGGCGGCTGCGAGCGCGTTATATTTTTGCTCCGCGGCGGCGTATTCGGCGTCGGTTGTCTCCGTCGCGATCGCGATCGGTCCGCTGGCGGTATATTCCTTCACCACCTCGCCGAGCCCCCACCAGAGGAGGCCGATGATCATGGCCATCCCAACGAGCAAAAGCACGAACATGCTCGTGCAACCCATTGCGCAACAGGCGCAGCCGCCTTTGCTCTTCGGAATCTGGGTGGGCGGGACGGCGGGTTGGGCAGCGGGTTCCATGGCGCCCTCTGGTCTAACAGAGAGAGCGGGTCTTGGGCACGGAAAAGATTCTGAATCCGAAACGCGCCTCCGCGGCATCTCACGGGAAAGGCATGATCCAGGATTTCCGCTTCGCTTTCCGTCAACTCTGCAAGGCGCCGGGCTTCACCGCCATCGCGGTCCTTACGCTCGCGCTCGCCATCGGGGTCAACTCCGCCATCTTCGCCATCATCAACGGCGCGGTCCTGCGGCCGATGGTGCCGCTGCGGCCCGCCGAAGTGGTGAGCGTTTTCACGTCGCGCCAAAATGTGG
>JBDSNB010000062.1:0-2536 GCA_039915555.1 Chthoniobacterales bacterium
TCCTTGTTCTCTTCCGGAACCTCGCGCACTTCGTAGATGGAACCCATCGAGTCGTCGTCGAGATAAAAAACCGCCTTGCGGTTCACGACGTCGAGCTGGCCCTTGAGGTAATCTTCCTTGCCCAGCGGGATCAAAATCGGCCACGCATTCGCGGCCAGCTTCTTGTGCATTGAATCGATCGCCGCATCAAAGTCGGCGCCAACGCGGTCCATCTTGTTAATGAACGCGATGCGCGGGACGAGATACTTGTTCGCCTGACGCCAGACGGTCTCGGACTGCGGCTGCACCCCGGCAACGGCATCAAAGACCGCAATCGCACCGTCGAGCACGCGGAGCGAACGCTCCACTTCCGCGGTGAAATCCACGTGACCCGGCGTGTCGATGATGTTGACGCGCATTTTGATGCCGTCATACATCTTGTAAACACCTGGCTCCGGCTTCTGCATCCATGCGCAAGTCGTCGCCGCGGACGTAATCGTGATGCCGCGCTCGCGTTCCTGCTCCATCCAATCCGTCACGGTCGTGCCTTCATGCACTTCGCCGATCTTGTGGATCATGCCGGTGTAAAAAAGAATGCGCTCCGTGAGCGTCGTTTTGCCGGCATCAATGTGCGCAGCGATCCCGATGTTCCGCGTCTTCTCGAGCGGGAACTTGCGGTCCGGCGAATTGGGATTCGTCGATTTAGGTTTGTCTAGAGTCGCTGTAGCCATGACCAAAAAATGTTTACCAACGGAAATGTGCAAAGGCGCGGTTCGCTTGCGCCATCTTGTGGGTGTCGTCGCGCTTCTTGATCGCGCTACCTTGACCGGCGGCGGCGTCTTTTAATTCTGCGGCGAGCGCGTCCGCCATCGGCAATCCGCGGCGGTTGTCAGCGTAAGTCACGATCCAACGCATCGCGAGCGACACCTGACGCGCCGGAGTCACTTCCATTGGCACTTGGTAAGTCGCACCGCCCACGCGGCGTGATTTCACTTCGAGACGCGGGCGCACATTCTCCAGCGCCTTGTTCACGACTTCGAGCGGATCCACCGCATCGGAGCCTTCGTGCGATTTATCGATCGCGGTGTAAACGATCCGTTCCGCGAGCGACTTCTTCCCGTTCTTCATCACGGTGGAAATCAAACGCGCGACCGCGACGCTGCCGTAACGCGAATCGATCTTCTCGTCTTTTTTGTAAACTTTACGTCTGCGCGACATGGGGATTAGTTGGTTGAGAAATTACTTCTTCTTGCCGCCCTTGGCCTTGGCATCAGCTTCGGCACCGGCTTTCGGACGCTTCGCGCCGTATTTCGAACGACTGCGCCGACGTCCGTCCACTCCGAGACTGTCGAGCGTGCCGCGCACGATGTGATAACGCACCCCCGGCAAATCTTTCACCCGACCACCGCGCACAAGCACGATGGAGTGTTCCTGCAAATTGTGACCCTCGCCCGGAATGTAGGCGATGATTTCCTGACCATTCGTTAGACGCACTTTCGCCACTTTGCGCAAAGCAGAGTTCGGCTTCTTCGGGGTGCGCGTCATGACCTGCGTGCACACGCCGCGGCGTTGCGGACAATTCTTCAGCGCCGGTGATTTTGATTTCACCGAAACCTTTTTTCGTCCTTTGCGAATGAGCTGATTAATAGTGGGCATCGTCGTTAAAATAAGAGCCGCCCGATCTCAGGATTCGGGCGACAAAAAAACCGCTCAGGCGGTGCTTGCATCCCTCACACACCTGATGCGGGGAGCGCGCAATATAGGAAAGGAATCTGAGGCCGCAAGAATATTTTGCGCAGGAAACTCGCTGGGAAGTGTTCGGCGCGATCTTTCCGCATCTGCACGCCGCAAAATGGCGTCTCCACCTTCCCGAAACGAGATGCGGCACGCGCGGAATTGGGCTAATCAAGGGCACTGACTCGCACGGTTGTCAGTTTTCGCGAACGCGAAATCTGCGCCAGGAAACGCGGATCAACGCCTTCCTTGCAGCCGAGACGTTTAGCCATCGCTATTTTTCTCCCAGAATCCGCGCTGCGCAGGCTCGGAATTGCCCGCGCACGAACCCGACAGGCGCCCGCATTTCGCATCCAGCGCCGCGAGCAGGCGCGCGGCATTGCTCATGACACGAGTGACCAGTGTCCGGCGTTCACGCGGCCATCCGTGGTGGTGGGAATACTGCTTCCGTACAAATCTCGATTACCATCAAATGCTGCGGCCGGCGGCGCAATTGATCTCGCGCGAAGGCGTGGTTGCCAATCGTTCTGAGCATTGGAACGTGAGCGCAAATGTTCGAGTTGCTCAGCGGTGATCCGGGATCCAAAGCGCGCCGCGGGCGCCTCGCCACGGCGCACGGCGTGATCGAGACGCCGGCCTTCATGCCGGTAGGAACGCAAGGGAGCGTGAAAGCGGTCAGCCCGCGGGAACTGCGCGAACTCAAAGCGCAGATCATCCTCGGAAACACCTATCATCTTTTCGTTAGGCCGGGCATGGAGGCGATGCGGCATTTTGGCGGGCTGCACAAGTTCATGAATTGGGATGGGCCCATTCTGACGGATTC
>JBDSNB010000244.1:0-12990 GCA_039915555.1 Chthoniobacterales bacterium
TCGAGATCAGCGGTGTAGCGAACGTAGCCGTGCGCGACGACCGCGATTCCGCCGACGATGAGGTAGCGCGCCTCGGCGTCGTTCAAGGCCTGCAGAATTGCGCGGACATCGTCCAGCTTCACGCGCGGAGCGTAGCAGCTTCCCGGGGCGCAGGCGAGGGGAGTGATTGGGACTTGCGCGTAACCGCTCCGGCGGAACAATAGCGGGCATCGATGGCTGACCCGCAGAAGATCGCGCTCATCACCGGCATCACCGGGCAGGACGGCTCCTATTTGACGGAGCTTCTGTTGGAAAAGGGATACGCAGTGCACGGCGTGGTCCGGCGGACGAGCAATCTGCTGCGCTCGCGCATCGAGCATCTGCGCGCCGACCCAGAGATCGGGGGCAAGCATCTTTTCCTCCACTACGGCGATCTGAGCGATGGGACGACCTTGCGCCGTATTTTCGCGGAGGTGGAACCGGCGGAGGTCTACCATCTGGCGGGGCAGAGCCACGTGGGGTTGAGCTTCGAGATTCCGGAATCGACTTGCGAAGAGGTGGGAATGGCGACGTTGCGGTTACTGGAAATTTGCCGCGATCAGAAACAACCGGTGCGTTTTTATCACGCTTCGAGTTCGGAAATTTTCGGGAAGGCGGAGGAGGAGCCGCAGACGGAGCAGACACCGTTTCGCCCGGCGAACCCCTATGGCTGCGCGAAGGCGTTCGCGACGCAACTGGCGCGGGTCTATCGCGATTCCTACGGGCTCTTTGTTTGCAATGGCATTCTTTACAATCACGAGTCGCCGCGGCGTGGTGAGAATTTTGTGACGCGGAAGATTACGCGCGCGGCGGCGCGGATTGCGCGCGGGCTGGATCGGGAGCTGGTGCTGGGCAGCCTGGAGAGCCGGCGGGATTGGGGACACGCGCGCGAGTATGTGGAGGCGATGTGGCGGATGATGCAACACCACGCGCCGGACGATTACATCGTGGCGACGGGACGGACCCATTCCGTGCGTGATTTTGTGGAGGCAGCTTTTGCGACGGTGAATTTGCAGCCCGAGCAATACGTGAAACACAACGGGGCGTTCGATCGGCCGGCGGAACCGGTGCATCTGGTCGGTTCGCCGGAGAAGATCGCAGGTGCGCTGGGCTGGCGGGCGGAAATTTCGGTCGCAGAGCTGGTGCGCGAGATGGTGGCCGCGGAGCTGGCGGCGATCGACGGGGCGGGGGAGCAGAAGAATTCTCTATGAACGATTATTTGATTTCGGTTTTGCTCGGCATCATCGAGGGCGTGACGGAGTTTTTGCCGGTCAGTTCGACGGCGCATTTACGGATCGCGGAGGCGCTCCTGCATCTCGATTTGCAGGATAGCTTCTGGAAGATGTACAGCGTGGTGATTCAACTGGGCGCGATTCTGGCGTTGCCGGTTTATTTTCGCCGCCGCATCATCGACTTCATTTCCACCTTCCCGCGCGGGGAACGCGGGGATCGCAATGTTTTCACGCACCCGCTCGGTCTCACGATGATCGCGTTTGTGGTGACGGCGATTCCGGCGTTTCTCTTGAAAAAGCAGATCGGTCATAACCTCGAAAATCTCGGGGTGATGGCTTGGGCTTTGATCATCGGCGGCGTGGTGATGTGGGTGGTGGACGTACTGTGCCGGCGGCCGACGATCGATCGGCTGGAGGGGATGAACGTGCCGCGCGCGATCTGGATCGGGGCGGCGCAAATTCTGTCGGCGGTTTTTCCGGGGACGTCGCGCTCGATGTCCACGATCGCGGCCGGTCAAGTAGCAGGACTCTCACGCTCAGCGGCGCTGGAGTTTTCCTTCTTTCTCTCGATGCCCACGATGGTGGTGGCGACAGGTTACGATTTGCTCAAGGCGATCCGGCCCGGTCATGGTGCGACGGACGCGGAGCTGGCGCCGGTGGTGATGACTTCGCACAGCTGGATCGTGCTCGGGATCGGCTTCGTGGTGTCGTTCATCGTGGCGTTGGCGGTGGTCGCCTGGTTTATGCACTGGGTGCGGGCACGGGGTTTTGTGACGTTTGCGATCTACCGGATCGCGGCCGGGATCGTGGTGCTGGTGCTGATTTCGCGCGGGTTGGGTTAAGCGGCGCGCGCACGCGAACAAAAAGAAAGCCGGAGCACAGGCGTGCGCCCATGCTCCGGCTCTTTTGTTTCAATCGGGTCCGGTCAGGCTTTGACCAGGAAAAGGACGATGATGATGAGCAAGAGAAGACCACCGCCAGGGAAGTAACCCCAGCCGGAGCTGTAAGGCCAAAGCGGCAACGCACCGAGCAGGAGCAGGATGAGGATAACGAGCAGGATTGTACGCATGGGCGGGAGCGTAGGTGGCTCGTTAGTCGGCTGACAATATCTTTTCCTTTCGTAAAACAATTCCCTGTTCGGGAGAGGGTGAGGGAGGTCAAACGAAGGGCGCGGCGCCTAGGTGTGGCGGACTTCGGCCGGAGCTAGCGCCGGCTCCATGGAGGGGCGATTGGCAAGCGCCCACGGCGGCGGTTACAAACCGCCGCTCCTGGCCGGGAAGCGGAAAAACTTGCGGCGGAATCGCGGCCTCTTATCATCATCGCGCAGTCCCGCATGTGTCCGCTCCGGATGCGTCGGGACAATTTGTTGTCGATTTCTTTTTCAATTTCATGGCTAACACAATCCTGATCGGCGCGCAGTGGGGCGACGAAGGCAAAGGCAAGATCATCGATTTCCTGACCTCGAAGATGGACATCGTGGTCCGCAGTCAGGGCGGGAATAATGCCGGCCATACCGTCATCCACCGGGGGACGAAATATGTGCTGCATTTAATTCCGTCCGGAATTCTGCGCCGCGGGAAAGTGTGCGTGATCGGCAACGGCGTTGTGATTGATCCGATCGCGCTCGTGACCGAGATCGACGGCTTGTTGAAGATGGACGTGGCGGTCGGCAAGAATCTGCTGATCAGCGACTGCGCGCATTTGGTTTTGCCGTATCACCGGGTGCTCGACGAACAGCGCGAGATTCGGAAAGGCCGCGCCAAGATCGGCACCACGAAACGCGGCATCGGTCCCGCCTATGGCGACAAAGCCGCGCGCACTGGACTTCGCATCTCGGATTTGATGCAACCGAAGTTATTCTCGGAAAAATTGCGCGCGAAGATTCTGGAAAACAACCGCGTGCTCAAAACCTATGGTGCGAAGCCGCTGAATTTTCGTCGGATCAACGACAAATATCTCGAGGCCGGCGAACGCCTCCGGCCCTTTGTGACGAACACCGTCGTCTGGTTGCACCAGGCTTTGCAGCGCGGGAAGGGAATTCTCTTCGAAGGCGCGCAGGGGACGTTTCTCGATATCGATCACGGGACCTATCCGTATGTGACTTCCTCGAATACCACGGCCGGCGGTGCGTGCACGGGTTCTGGTGTGCCGCCGCATCGGATGGATCTCGTGATGGGCGTGGTGAAAGCGTATACCACGCGCGTGGGCGAAGGCTCGCTCCCTTCCGAAGACGCGGTGCTGGCCGATATGTTGCACGCGATGGGGCGGGAATTTGGCGCGGTGACGGGACGGCCGCGCCGTTGTGGCTGGTTCGATGCGGTGGCGGCGCGTTACGCGACCATGATCAATGGGATCGATGAACTTGCGATCACGAATCTGGATGGACTGGACGGGGTGGACCCGATTCGGATTTGTGTCGGCTATCGGCTCGCGGGCAAGCGGCTTGCGGTTCCGCCCTCCGATGCGGCGCAATTGGAAAAGTGCGAACCGGTTTACGAGGAAATGAAAGGCTGGAAAAAACCGACGCATGCCGCGAAGAAATTTTCCGATCTGCCACCCGCAGCGCGCGCCTATGTGCGCCGGATTTCCGAACTGGCAGGCGCGAAACTGACGATCGTGAGCGTGGGACCGTCACGCAGCCAGACGATTATTCTCTGAGGTGATGGCCAAGCCTGCGACCTCGATTCCCCGACATGTCGCCATCATCATGGACGGCAACGGACGCTGGGCGAAGAACCGCGGCCTGTCCCGCATCAAAGGCCACGAGCGCGGCGCGGAAGCGGTGCGCGAATGTGTGGAAGGATGCGGCGATCTCGGTATCGAATTCCTCACCCTCTACGCGTTCTCGGCCGAAAACTGGCAACGGCCGAAGGCGGAAATCATGGCATTGATGCATTTGCTCGAGCGCTTCCTGAAAGAAAAAACCGCGGAGCTGCTCGAGAAGAATGTGCGGCTACAGGCGATCGGCCGTCTCACGGATTTGCCCGCGAGTTGCCAGCGGCAGCTGCACAAATCGATCGAGACAACCGCGGGCAACAACGGCCTCACGCTCATCCTCGCGCTCAGCTACGGCGCGCGGCTTGAGATCATCGATGGAATCAAAAGTCTGCTGAGACAGGTGGAAGAAGGGCACATCGACAGCGCAATGATTGATGTGGAGATGTTCAGCAAGCATCTCTACACGCGCTATTATCCCGACCCGGATTTACTCATCCGCACCTCCGGCGAGATGCGGCTGTCGAACTTTCTCCTCTGGCAACTTTCCTACACCGAAATGTACGTGACGCCGAAGCTCTGGCCGGACTTCACGAAAACGGATCTCTTCGCCGCGGTGGAGGAATTCGGCCAACGGCAACGTCGCTACGGACTGGTGTAGTCCCGCCGATTTTGCGCGCGAGACGTGGCAGGGGGCGCGCCGCATGCGGCGGACAAGGGATCTCGCAATTGCGCTGCCGGTTCGCGCCTCGTGGCGGTGCGATCACGAGCGGGAGTGAGATCCCTCGATCGTATTCTCGACTCGGAACGACTGCCTTGTTTGTCGTTAGACGAAGGCGGCTGCGACTGTGTCGGCGAGCATCTTTCCTTTTGCCGTGAGGACAAAGTGATCGCCTTCCGGACGCAACATTTCCAAATCGATAAACTCGGCGCGTTCTGCGGGCCACGGTTCCAGCCATATGGCCGATACACCCCAGCGCGTGCGAAGCGAGAGGGCAATTTGCTCGGCGCGTTTCATGGCGGCAGACAGGGGTTCGATGGACGCGATCGGTGATTCGCCAGCCAGCACGCGGTCGCTGTAGATGCGGTAGTCGGCGATGTTCTGCCAGCGCTCCGGGCCCAGGGTAGAAAATGCACTCGGTCCGATCCCGAGATAGTCGGCGCCGGACCAGTAGCCGCGGTTGTGCGCGGACTCGTGGCCGGGCCGCGCGTAGTTCGAAATCTCGTACTGCCGGAAGCCGCCGGCTTCGAGCATGCGCATGGTGGTTTCAAAGAAGCGCGCGTCGGTTTCGATGTCGGGGCGGTACTGGCCGCGGGCGCGCCGGAGGAAAAACTCGGTGTCCTCTTCGTAGGTGAGGCAGTAGGCGGAGACGTGGTCGGGCTGAAGCGCGATCGTTTTCGCGAGGGTGGCTTCCCATTGCGCGAGCGTCTGGCCCGGGAGGCCAAACATGAGATCGATGTTCACGCTGCCGAGGCCGGCCGTGCGGAGGGTGCGGAAGGATTCTTCCGCTTGGGCGGAGTTGTGTTCGCGGCCGAGGACTTTAAGCAGGCCGTCATCCCACGATTGCACGCCGAGGCTGACGCGTGTGACGCCGCGCGTTTTGAGTAACGCGGCCTTGCGCGGGGACACGCTGCCGGGGTTGGCTTCCATGGTCCAGTCGATGAGCTGGGTGAGATCGAGGTGATCGCGGAAACCGCTGAGGACGAGATCGAGTTGCGCGGTCGAGAGCGCGGTCGGAGTGCCGCCGCCGAAGAAGATGGTCTGCGGGCGGAGATCGAAGGTGTCGGCTAACGACTGGAGTTCGACGAGGAGCGCGTGGCAGAAGCGTTCGGTTTGCGCGGGATCGGCGCGTTCTTTGTAGAAGGCGCAGTAGGGGCAAATGCGTGCGCAAAAGGGAATGTGAACGTAGAGATGACGAACGGGCACCTTCGTCGAACCTGGACTTGGAGCGTGGGACGCCTCTCGCGCCGTAGTCTTGCGAAGGCGGGTGGGACGTTGAACGTTTGGCGCGAGTGCCACGCCGCAATATCCAGTGATCGGGACCGGGCGCTTGATTTTTTCCCCTTGAACGCTGTTGTTCCCAAATCCAGCAAGCATCTCCGAGGCGCCATTCTGCGGGACGTCTCGCGTTCGTTTTATCTTTCCATCCGCCTGCTCCCGGCGCCGGTGCGCGATCCGATCGCACTCGCGTACCTGCTGGCGCGTGCGACTGACACCATCGCCGACACGACGGAGATCGGGACCGCGTTGCGCCTGGAGCGGTTGAGAGAATTGACGGGATTGATTCAGGGTGAAGCGCCGCCGGACGCGGTTCAATCACTGCGGGCATTTGCTGCGTTGCAGAAGAACGAGGCGGAGCGGGCGTTGATCGAGCGTCTGCCAGAGTGCCTGGAGTGGCTGAGCGCGTTGTCGGAGGACGATCGCGAGGATGTGCGCGCGGTGCTGGGTCGGATTAACGAAGGACAGACGCTCGACGTGACTCGCTTTCAGAATCCCGCACAGGTAGTGGCGCTGGCGACGACTGATGATCTGGAGCGTTACACGTTCCTCGTGGCGGGATGCGTGGGGGAATTTTGGACGCGGATTTGCTGGCGCAAGCTGGCGCGGTTCACGAGTGAAACGCGGGAGATGATGCTGCAGTGGGGCGTGGCTTACGGCGAGGCGTTGCAACTCGTGAACATTCTGCGCGATGCGGGCGCGGACCTGCGGATGGGGCGTTGCTATTTGCCAGAGGATGAACTCGAGGTCGTGGGAGTGAAGCCGATGGATTTGCGCTGGAACGCGGCGCGGACGGAGCCGGTCTTGCGCGCATGGCTCGAGCACGCGGAAGAGGGGATCTAGGAGGGAGTGGAGTATGCGTGCGCGATTGAGCCGTGGCGGGTGCGGTTGGCGACCGTGTTGCCGGCGTTGATCGGTGCGCGGACGCTGGCGCTCTTGCGCGACGCAGGGCCGGAGGTGTTCGAACGGCGGGTTAAAGTGGAACGCGCGGAGGTGCGTCGGATTCTTTTTTCGCTCGTTAGCCGGCTGGCCTCGGTGTCGGCGATTCGCGCGCTGCACGCGCGCTTGTCGTCCTAAGCGTCGCGCGGGCGGAGCGCGGGTATCGCTGCCTGGAGGTGTGAGAGCGCTTGGGAGATCCCCCGGCCGTCTGCGCGGCTCGGGATGACAATCACAAGAAATAGCGGCGCTGTTTTTCGCTGATCGGGCGGCCGATTTTCTCGAGCACGAGCATCATGTCTTCCCAGACTTTCCGCTTCTCCGTGGGCGCCTGGTTCCGCAGCAAATACGACGGGTGATACGTGATCATGAGCGGCGTGTCTTCGAACGCATGCCATCTGCCGCGCATGTCGCGCATGGTGCTGCGCTCACCGAGAAGTCCCTCGACGGCGGTGGCGCCGAGCGCGACCAGCACTTTGGGCTGTACGATCTTGATCTGCTCGATCAAAAACGGAAGGCAGTGCTGCATCTCTTCCGGCGATGGTGGCCGGTTACCGGGCTCGCCCGGAGGGAGGTCGGGACGCGATTTTAGAACGTTGGCGATGTAGATGTCGTCGCGCTCAAAGCCCATGGCGGCGATTATTTTGGTTAGCAGTTGCCCGGCGGGACCGACAAACGGTTCGCCTTTTCGATCTTCATCCGCGCCGGGGGCTTCGCCGATGAACATGATCTCGGCGTCGGGATTGCCCACGCCGAAGACGGTTTGGGTCCGCGACTTCGCGAGATGCGGGCACAGATCGCAGACCTCGACGCGGCGACGCACTTCCGCCAGCCGTTCCATCTTGTGGCACGGGGCCGAAGGGCGGCCGGGAATTTGCAGGAGAAGATCAAGGGCCTGGCGCGAGGCGCGGGGCCATCGTCCGCCGCCGTCGCGCAGTTGCGCGAGACGATCGAGGACGACGTCGAGAGCGGATTGGAAGGCGTCCATGCGGGAAGATGATCAGAGGTTTTGCGCGCAGCGGCAATTTCTTTGATGGTGCGGCCGTGAGTTCGCGCCTTTCTGATTACGACTACACGCTGCCGGAGGAACTCATCGCGCAGCGGCCGCTCGCGCGCCGAGAGGACTCCCGCATGATGGTGCTGCATCGTGCGACGGAGCGGATCGAGCACTGCTCATTTTTCGAGCTGGGAAAATATCTCGCCGCGGACGACCTGCTGGTTTTGAACGATACCCGGGTGCTCAACGCGCGGCGTTTCTCGGACGATGGCGCGATCGAGTTTTTATTCGTCGAACCGATCGGCGAAAATCGCTGGCGTTGCCTCGTGAAGCCGGGGCGCAAGATGCGGGTGGGTGCGACGACTTCGGTGGAAGGCATTGCGGCGCGGGTGGAGGAGATCTGCGAGGACGGCAGCCGCCTTGTCGCGCTCGCGCGGGAAATAAATTTGGAAACCGGCGGGGCGGTTCCGTTACCGCCTTACATGCGGCGCGCGGCAGACACGCAGGACGCCGAACGTTACCAGACCGTCTTCGCGAAAGTGTCCGGAGCGGTGGCGGCGCCGACCGCGGGTCTGCATTTCACGCCGGAATTGCTCGAGCGTTGGCCGCATACGTTCGTGACCCTGCACGTGGGAACGGGCACTTTCGCGCCGGTAAAAACGGAGAACATCGCCGAGCACGCGATGCACGAAGAGCGGTTCTCGATTTCCGACGAAGCGGTGCGCGCCATCAATCCTGCGCAGCGCGTCATCGCGGTCGGCACCACGACCGTGCGCGTGCTGGAAGCGGCGAAGCGCGATGGCGCCGGAAAGCTCCTCGCGCAAGACGGTGCGACGCGCATTTTCCTGCATCCGCCGCGGCCGATCGCGCACGTCGATGCGTTGCTGACGAATTTTCATCTCCCGCGTTCCACTTTGCTCATGCTCGTGAGCGCGTTTGCGGGCCGGAAATTTATCCTGCGCGCTTACGCGGAAGCGATTCGGGAGCGGTATCGTTTTTACAGCTACGGCGATTGCATGCTCGTCTTGTGACGACGCGTGGCTAGAGTCTTCCGCGTGCCGGATCAACCGCAGGGCGAGCTCGTCATTCAAACCATCGCGATGCCGAAGGATACAAATCCGAACGGCGATATTTTCGGCGGCTGGCTGATGTCGCAAATGGATTTGGGGAGCGGAATTTTGGCCGCCAAAACCGCGCACGCGCGCGTCGTGACGGTGGCGATGGAGGGGATGTCTTTTCTCGAGCCGGTGCGCGTAGGGGACACGGTGGCCTGTTATGCGTGGGTGGAAAAGATCGGGCGCACTTCGATGACGATTCCGGTGGAAGTGTGGGTGCAGCGTTTCATGGACGGTCGCCAGATTCGCGTGACGCGTGCTGTTTTTATCTACGTGTCGGTGGACGAGACTGGCCGCCCGATCCCAGTGCAGCGCGCGGTGTAGCCACGTGGCCCGGCAGGACTCAGCTGTCGGCGGGCATCGCTTCCGGACCGCTTGCGGTGCTTTGCGTGGGCTCGCTCGGCATTGGGGTGATGGGCATGGCCGGCTTGTCGCTCCGGAACTTGGAACGTTGCTTCTGCCGGGCGGCGGTGGACTTGCGAATGTACTTCTGGTAGGCGCGCTGCTGCCGGCCCTCTTTCGAAAAGGAACAGCCGCTGGAACCCAGAGCGAGGGCGAAGACAAGGGCGAGTGCGATGGATTTCATTTGTTAGGCGACCTGCTGGGCTTCCTCGGTCATGGCCAGAGCCAGATGTCCCGTGCGCACCAGTTCGCGGACGGCCTGGTAAATCTTGAGCTCGCAAACCGTGCAGCGCGCAAAGAAACCGGAGATCGGCGTGTGGGCCTCGGAAGCACAACGCCAGACTTCCTCCATCACAAACTCGGAGATGGCAAGATCGAGCAGGCCGAGGTCCAGGTCGGTCTGTTGGGTTTCGTAAACGGAGTCGGGCGGCATCTCCGCTTTGAGTTCCTGAATCTCGTCGCGGTATTGCACGGCCGCGAAGAGCATGTCGTTGGCGGAGCGGGCGATGGCGGGCCCGAGGAAATCCTCCGAGTCTTTCGTCCCCGAGGCGAAGGAAAACGTGCCACGCAGATTGTGCGCGAGGAAGAGCTGCCAGAACGCTTCTTCGCCGGTGAGGTGCAGGAAATGGCCGCCGAGTGGCTGCCCCGCGGAAAACCGAAAACCGGCCACCAATTCGCCATCCTCATCCATGACCGAGAGCGCGCCGGTTTGTGAGGACTGCACGATAGTTTGATACACGGTGACGAGGTCGAAATTGGCCAGATTGCCGCTGAGCTCGAGTTCGTTCGCCCGGACGAGGGCGGCTTCGCGCATCAACAGCAAACGGTGGGCGAGATGCTCACAGAGGAAACGGTAGAACGAGGGGACGCGCCGCAGCATTTCCGGCAGGTTGTCGCGCTCGAAACATTGCAGGCTGACGGCCTGCCGCGCCCGCGCCGACCCGCGGCGCGGGCCATCAGTGAGCACTTCCAGATCGCCGAAGATGTCGCCTCGAGAGAGGAGGGTGGTGACGCTGCTGCCGCCCTTCGCTTTCGCGGGCGAGAGATCCACAGTTCCCCGGTTGATGATGAACAAGGCGTCGGACGGATCCCCCGGGCGGTAGATGATTTGGCCTTCGGGAATGTGTCGCACTTTCGACAACCCGCCGAGAGAGCGCAGCTCGATGGGTGGAAGTGATGTGCAAAAGACAAAGAAATCCCGGGTGGGCATGCCGCGTCCCTTGATAGCAGGACTCGTGCGGGAGACGGGCCTCCTACGATGTTTTCCCGGAAGAGCGCTTTTCAAGGTCATCCGGCGTCGTTTAATAGGGCGATGCGCCGTGTCGCCTACCTCTTTGAGCGCTTCCCGTCGTTCGGTCAGACTTTCTGCTATCGGGAGGTCGCGGAGCTCCTCCGCCAGGGTTGCGATCTGACGGTATTTTCAATCCGGCGGCCGACTAGCGAACCGCCGGCGGATTGGGCGATGGAAATCGTCGAACGGATTTCGTATCTGCCTGAGGAAGCGGCGCTTTTAGCAGAAGTTACGCAACTCACACGCCAGGGGAAATTGCCTCAAGAGGCCGTCCGCGCGATGGAGGAGTGGGGGAGACGAACGGATTTTCTGCGCCTCGCTCAGGCAGCCGTGATTGGTCCGCGGCTTCGAGAATTGGGGATCGAGCGGGTCCACGCTCATTTCGCGGGAATGGCGGCGCGGACAGCATATTGGATCCGCGAGTTCTTCGGGATCGACTACAGCCTGACCGCGCACGCGAACGATATTTTCGCACCGCGCGATTTTGCGGTAAGCCTCCCGATGATCATGGAACGCGCGGTGGCGATCGTGACGGAAAGCGATTTCGCCGCCGATTATGTCCGATCGCACTTCCCGGCGGAAGCGGCCAGGGTTCATCGGGTTTACAACGGACTCGATCTGAGTCGCTTTCAGCCGGCGACCTTCGACGCCGATCCGCCGCGCATCATCTCCGTCGGTCGGTTGATCGAGAAGAAGGGTTTCCGGACGTTGATCGCGGCCTGCGCGCGTTTGCGCCGGATGGGTCGTGCTTTCCACTGCGAAATCATTGGCGATGGGCCGCTCCATGAAGAGCTGTCTGCTCAAATCCAAGCGCACGGGCTAAGGGAAAACGTGGTTCTGGCAGGACCGCTCGCGCAAGCGGATGTCGCCGCGCGCATGGCGGCCGCAACATTATTCGTCCTGCCCTGCACTCGCGAACTGGATGGTGGGATGGATAATCTCCCGACCGTCATCATGGAAGCGATGGCGAGCGGGCTTCCCGTGATTTCGACCCCGATCGCCGGCGTCCCCGAGATGGTGGAAGCGGACGTGACCGGGGCGCTGGTTCCGCCGGATGACCCCATCGCACTGGCCGACGCCATCACCGCGCTGCTGACCGAACCGGCGCGCGCCCGGCGATTTGGAGCGCGCGGAAGGGAGCGTGCGGCGGAGAAATTCTCCATCGAGCCGAACGTGATGGCGCTGCGGGAGATTCTCCAGCGGCTCTGAATCCGGGCGAGCCCGCGAGGCGGATAACCCGACATGGGAAAATACTCGTGTTCAAAACCGCAGCGAGGTGCGACCTCTTTCTTATGAAAATGCTCAGTCGTCTTCTGGTGTTCTTCTGCGCGTGGGTGGCTGCAGCGCAAATGGTTTCGGGTGCAACGTCCGGTTGGGTCGCGGACTACAATCAATTGCTGGCGAAATATGCCACGCCGTCCGGGGTGAAGTATGGCGCTTGGAAAAAGAACGGCGCGGACATGCAGGCCTTGCAGGGCGTGGTGGACGCGATCGCGACGGAAAAAGTTTCCGGAAGCAAGAAAGAGCAGCTCGCGTTTTACCTCAACGCCTACAACGCCTGGATCCTCCACGAGGCGCTGGAGAAATATCCGACCAGCAGCGTGAAGGATTTGCTCTTCACCTTCTTCACCAGCAAGCGCATCAAGGTGGCTGGCCAGCAAACCAGCTTCAAAGCTTTCGAGGACGATGTCATCCGCGCGAAGTTCGGCGAGCCGCGCATCCACTTCGCGCTCAACTGCGCGAGCGGCAGTTGTCCGCCGCTTCAGCGAGAGGCCTTCGAGGCGAGTAAACTGGAGGCGCAACTCGAAAACCTGGCCAAGGGCTACGTCAACTCGGAGAGAGGTGTAAAGCTTTCCGCGGACGGTAAGACGGCGCAGCTCTCGCAGATTTTCGAGTGGTACGAGGGCGACTTTAAAAATGGCGGGCCGGTCGCGTTCATCAATCAGCGCCGCTCCAAACCGATTCCGAAAGACGCGAAAATTAGCTACCAAAAATATGATTGGTCGCTGAACGAGGCGAAGTAAACTCTGCGCATGGTTTCTCTCGCGACTGACGAAAAGGTGGAGCGTCCATCACGCTGGCGGCAACGCTGGCACGCGTTCCGCAACCCGATCGTCGAGGAAAAGGCGCGTGTCTTGCGGGAGCGTTGGGATTCGCTCCCGCGCGAACTGCAGACCGACAATCAGATTTCCGGCCGGCACCTGACGCATTGCGGTTTTACGCTCGGCGCGAGCTATTGCTCTTTCCATTGCACGCACTGTTATCTGCCGAAAAACGCGAATCAG
>JBDSNB010000223.1:0-8020 GCA_039915555.1 Chthoniobacterales bacterium
CCGCGTTCAAATCCGTGCTCGTCTCGATATCCTGATCGCCCTCGAACGAACGATTCGTTTTCAGGATTTCGTCGAACGTCTCCGCGCCCACGCCATAGAGCGTCTTCATCGCGCGCAGGATTTGCCCGCGCGGCACCAGCACCCACTCCACCGGCTTCTTCAGTAACTGCGACGCCAACTGCCGCGCCACCGAATTAAAAAGATCGTAGGTCGCGAGCACGACCGCGTTCTCCTTCAGCTCGATCGGCAGGATCTGATGCTGGAAGACAAAACGGCTCGGGAGAATGCGGAGCGTCTGCCGATCGATCGTCTTGGCATCGATCGCCACCACCGGCACGTGAAACAGATTCCCGATCGCGGCCAGGAAGCGGCTCTCATCCACCTTCCCGGAATCGAGCACCTGAGTCGTCCACGAGCCGCCGTTGAGATTCGAGGAAAGCTGGACCGCCTCTTCGTGAGTGGGCACGCCGCTCGCGAGGAGCAAATCAATCAACGACTGACCGAACGAAGAATTCATCTCGGGCGATTATCGCATCAGAGCAGGGAGATTCCAACGTCGCTTCTTGCGGCGACCGCGTGAAACCGCCACACCTCCGCTACGGCAGATACAGAACGCGACGCACGGCCACGCTCAGATTGCCCGTTACGCGCATGCCGTGGTTTTTCTGCAAACGCGCGATCGCGCTGCTGGTCTCGTCTCCGTAGACGCCATCGATCTCGCCGCAGGAATAACCGAGACGTTGCAACGCGGTCTGCAACGCGGCCACATACGCCGGATCGTTCTGCAACGTCCGCGCACCTTTGAAGTAATAGTGAAACCGGACGGAAGGGCGCGGCTCGAAATCGGTCGGAAGCACCGTTCGACTTTGGTGCAGTTTCCCCCATTCATCGCGCGGAGCGAGCCCGTCTCGATAAACGAACGGATAACCAGCAGAAGCGGCCGTGCTCACAGCAAGCCACGCCACCAACACCAGACTGCCTGCGCGAAAATTCCTCATAATTAGGTCACTTGTTCTCAGGAAGGTCGGGCAGATCCGGCGGCGTGAGCTGCTTGCCGTCGTAACCCGGCGGGCAATCCGGACAATCGTCCTGATTTATCTCCGGACCAAAATGTGTTTTGTCTTCGGTCTTCCGACGCAAACGCTGGAGGTCAGCCGAGGTCAGGCTCACTTCGGGCCGCATTAAGATGATCAATTCTTCGCGCGATTTCGTCTTCCCGGTCTGTCGAAACAGCCCGCCCACCAGGGGCAATCGACTCAAAACCGGAAGGCCGCTCTGGGAGCGACTGTTACGGTCGGTAACCAATCCGCCGAGCACTAAAGTCGCGCAATTGGGAGCCGACACCGTGGTCTTGATATAACGAGTCGCGATGTTCGGGATGTCATTGCTATCCACCCGCGTCGTGCCCGCGACCTCATCAAGTTTTTGCAAGATATCGAGCGTGACTTCTTTTTCAGAGTTGATCAGGGGAACGACTTCAAGTTGCAGTGCGACTTTCTTAAATTGGATGTTCGATTGCTGTGCAAGCCCACCGGTGATGCCGCCGGTCCCGCTGCTGATCGTGCTGACTGGGACCGGGATTTCCGTGCCGGAAGCAATGATCGCCTTCTTATTGTTGGTGGTGAAAACCGTCGGACGCGAAATCGTCTTGAAGCGGCCCGTAGAATCGAGCGCGCGGACGATGGCAGAGAGTCCGAATGCTGCATTCAAGTAAACGCTCGACCCCCCGGTGGCCGCGGCCGTCGCCAACTGCGTGAAGTTCACCAGACTGTTCGGCTCCAGCAGCGGCACAGAGCTTCTCGGATTGTTACTCGAGAATCCGCCAGCGCCACCTCGCGCGCCCGGATTTGAAGGATCAAATTTGGTAAAACGTTGCAAGAAATCGACGCCAAACTCCTCATTGTTGTTCAAGGTCAATGTGCCGATGACCGTGCTCAGAGTCACCTGCGGCGCCTTCACATCCATCTCGTCGAGCAGCTTCTGCACTTTCACTACAATCTCACGGTTCCCCAGGATGATGATCGTGTTCGCGCGCTGATCAGCGATGATCTTGGCGTTCCCGATCGTAACCGCTTGCGGGGCCGTATCGACGGCTTGCGTCGAAAGCTCTTCCGAGAAATTCTGACCCCCTCCGCCGCCACTCGATCCAAAGTCGCCGCCACTAGACGAACGATTCGACACGTTCCGGTTCTGTTGCGGTTGCTGGTTCGGATTCGGCGCTCCGCCGGCCTGCGGCACGCCCGCCGCGTCTTCGCCCGGCTCGGTCAGCGTTTGCACGATCACCGGCAGCACGTCCGCCGCCGAGATGTAACGCAGCGGCCGCGTGACCGGTTTCGCGAAATCGATGTTGGCATCGAACTCGGCGATGAGTCGCTTCACAAACGGCATGTTCACCGGACGCGTGATGACGTGGATGCGGTTCGTGCGCACATCGGCCGCCATCTTTATTTTGCCGACCACGATCGAATCCTCCGACAGCGCCGTCAGCCCGAAATCGTTCACCTCAAACTGACCGTTCTGCTGCTGCGGCGGGACCGGGACCCCGGGACGGACGTTGCGGACGCCGGGCACGCCCGGAATCCCCGGCGGCTGATTGCCCTTGTCGAACACTTCCTTCAACATGTCGACCACCTTGCTCGCGTCGGCCCGCTCGAGCTTGATGAACTCGCTCACCACTTCGGCTGGCGGGATGTCCACCTGGTTGATGATGTTGACCAAACTACGGATGACGCTCGAGTTTTCTGTGACCAGGATGCTGGACGATTTCGGGAGCGCCAGGAACGACGTGTAAGCCTGCGGCGGCGAGAGATATTGGCCGAGCACTTGTTGCAGCTCAGTCGGATCTGCGAAGCGAAGCTTAAAGAGGAAACTGATAACGTGATCGCCGGTCGGGATCAGATCTTCATCCGAGATGATCGGGACGCCGGCGCCGCGCGGATTCTGGCCGGTGCCAATGACTTTCACGAGATCGCCGCCGGCGGGGACGAGGGAGTATTTATTCAGGAGGAGATTGATCTCGATGATCTTAATCGCCTCTTCGCGCGGGATCGGTTTCGCGATGAAGATGTTCACCTTGCCTTGGACGAAGTTGTCCATGATGAGCTTTTTGCCGGTCAGCGTCTCGTAAAGGCGGAGGACATCGACTACGTCGCTGTTGGGATATTGGAGCGTGACCATGTCCGGCGCGCCCGGGGGCGGCGTCGCGTTGGCAGTCGTGGCGGAGGCCGGCGGCATGGCAGGCGTGGGCACCTGTCCAAAAACAGAGCCAGCCAGGGTCAGGGCAAGGGCCGCGAGATACAAGGGGCGGAGCACGGTTTCTTATGTAGCGGGCGGGATGTCCGGGGTCAACTCTCCAGGGTGAGGGGTTCTTCCATTCGGCGTTGGACGTTCGGCGTTCCGCGTTCGACTTTTCGGCCGGGGCCGGCAAAACGCCGAACGCCGAACATCCAATGAAGCAATCCCTGCACCGCGTCCTCCCTGTTTTCCTCGCGCTTCTTTGCGTGTCGTCGTCCGTCAGTTTCGCGGCAAGCGGCGACGTCGCGTCAATCCAAGCCGTCCTAAAAGCCCAAGCCGACGCCTGGAATCGCGGCGACATCGACGGCTACATGAACGGCTACGCGCGCGCTAAAGGCACGGAATTCGTCGGAGGCGACACCCTCACACGCGGCTGGCAGACGGTGCGCGATCGCTACACAAAGAAATACAACACCCGCGAGAAGATGGGGAATCTGAAGTTCGCCGAGACAAAAATCACGCTCCTCAGCTCGGACGCCGCCCTCGTGACCGGTCGCTGGCAATTAGCGCGCAAGAAGGACCAGCCGCACGGCCGTTTCACACTCCTCTTTCGCAAACGCCCAGAGGGCTGGCGCATCGTGCACGATCACAGCTCGGCGGCGGAAAATTGACGGACGCCTCTGCCGTCGCCCTACGCTCGCAGCCTCGCAAGAATTCTCTCGTGGATGCCATCAAAACCGCCGTTGCTAAAAACCACCACCACATCGTCAGCCTGCAAAAGCGGCACCAACCGATTCACGATGTGCGCCGCATCCGGCTCGTAAAACGACACCCGTCCCGCATCCGCGATCGCCTGCACCACGGCTTCCGGATGCAGCCGATCTTCCTCGTCGATTTGCTCCAGCTTCGCGACCTCCGCGATAAAAACGCCATCCGCGAGCGCGAGCGCCTCCGGTAATTGCTGCTGGAAAACCGCGCGTCGCGTCGTGTTCGAACGCGGCTCAAAAATCGCCCACAGCCGATGCCCCGGATAACGATGGCGCAACGCCGTGAGCGTCTGCCGGATCGCCGTCGGGTGATGCCCGAAATCGTCGATCACCTTCACCCCACGTTCTTCGCCGCGCACTTCCTGCCGGCGCGCGATGCCTTCGAAGCTGCCCAGCGCTGCGCGAATTTTCTCGAGCGGCGCACCATAGAAACGCGCGGCCGCGATCGCCATCGCGGCATTCCGCACGTTGAACTCGCCGATCAACGGCACATCGAAATTCTCGTCGCCCAAGCGAAAATGCGAGCCATGTGACGAGTAGCTCACGTCCCGGATGCGTTGCGCGCAATTCTCCGAAAAACCAATCTCCACGATGGGCGCGAACGCTTCTTTCGCCACCTCCACGCAGTTCGGGTCGTCGCCATTCAGGAGCACCATGCCGTTCTGCGGCACGATCCGCAGCAGATGGCGGAAGCTGGTTTTAATCTGCTCGAGGTTTTGAAAAATATCCGCGTGATCGAACTCAATATTGTTCACGATCAAGAGCTCGGGGAGGTAGTGGATGAACTTCGAACGCTTATCAAAAAACGCGCTGTCGTACTCGTCCCCCTCGATCACGAAATACTTCGAGTCATGCAGGCGCGCGCCTTGCCCGAGATTCTTCGGAAGACCGCCGATCATGTAAGCCGGGTCCAGCCCCGCCTCACTCATGAGCCAGGTCAGCAACGCGGTCGTCGTCGTTTTCCCGTGCGTCCCGCTCACGACCAGATTATGCCGGCCGCGCAAGAAAAATTGCTGCAGCACTGCCGGCAGCGAGAGGTAGTAAAGCTTGCGGTTCAGGACCGCTTCCACCTCCGGATTTCCCCGCGTCATCGCATTGCCGATCACGACCACATCGGCGTCCGCCGGGATATTTTCCGCACGGAAACCAGAGTTCAAAGTGACGCCGCGCTTCTCCAGAAACGTCGACATCGGAGGATAAACATTTTCGTCAGAGCCGGTGACGGTAAACCCCCGCTCGCGCAACGCCGCGGCCACCGCGCCCATCGCGGTGCCACAGATGCCGAGAAAATGAAAGCTGCGCGGTTCGCCAGTCACGCGGGCTTCTTTAAGCGCGGACAACCGCTTTGGCTACGAACAAAGAAGCGCCGTCCGCAAGTTTTCGCGCGGGAGTCACTTCTTCGTGAAAACCTCCGCCGCGGTCCACGATTCATCCGGTGGCGCGTTCTCGTATTCCAAGGCGCGGTCGAAATACATCTTCGCCAAATAATCGTTCGGATAAAATTCCAGAAAGCGCTCGAACAAAGTCTTCGCCTCCGTGAACTCGCGTCCGCGGAATTTCACGATCCCTTCCTCGTACGTCTCGACCTGCTTAAGAAAGTCGGCGTCGTACGGCGCCCCCTTCTCGCACAGCAAAGTCGAAACCGTCACCGGAATCGTTTTCCCCTTCACCTGCACTCGCGCCACGCTCCGGAGATGGAACTCATCGCGGATCAATTCCGCCGTCGCTTCTCCCACGAGCAAATCGACCCCATAGGTACGCGTCAACGCTTCCAAACGCGAAGCCAGGTTGACCGCATCGCCGATCACCGTCAGGTCCGCTCGCTCGCCCGAGCCGATGTTCCCTGCGAGCACATCGCCGGAATTCAATCCCACCCCCATGCCCAGCGTCATCCGGCCCTCCTTGCGCCAGCCTTCGTTCAGCTCCTTCAGCGCGGACCGCATCCCGAGCGCGGCGCGCGCACACTCCTTCGCATCCTTCACCGGGCCACTGCTCTGCACATTCCCCCACACCGCCATAATCGCGTCGCCGATGAACTTATCGAGCGTCCCCTGATTGGCGAAAACGACGCTGACCATCTTGCTCAGATATTCGTTCAATTGCCTAACGAGTTCCTCCGGATTAGCCCGCTCGCTGAGCGTGGTGAAGCCGATCAGATCCGTAAAGAGCACCGTCACGGGAATGCGCGCGCCCTTCATCGTGCTGTAGAAACTGGCCGGATTATCGAGGATATCCTTTACCAGATTCTTCGAGACGTAACGCTCCAGCGTCCGGCGCGTGCGCAGTTTTTCCATTCGCTCAAGAGCGTAATCGAAGCCCAGCGCGAGTGAGCCGCTGAGGAGGAACGCCACCAGCACGGGCACGACGAGGAGCAGTAGACCCGTCTGGTCATAGCACAGGCGCGCCAGGCCCAGGTAAGCCGCCGCCACGCCTAACAAAAGGACCACCGTGATGAGCGGCCGCCGGACGAACCCCACCAGCAATCCGGCCAACGTCCCCGCCCCTCCCACCATCCACCAATTCGCCCGCGCGCTCGTCACCCTCAGAAACTCGCCGTCCAAGGCTGCCGCCACCGCGTTCACGTGCAGCAAGGGTCCCGGCGTTTCCGGCCCCATCGGCGTCGGGAAAACGTCATGCGCAATCTGCGCGGAGGAGCCGATCATGACCACTTTGTCTTTGAAAAAAGCCCCATCGCCAAAATTTAGCCGCCAAAATTTGCGATCAAAAATCTGCCAAAGAGGCAACGGCTGATACGCGTTCGGATCGCTGAAACGAATCAGGTGGGCTTGCAAATCGCGCGGCACCCGATCGCCTGCCCCCATTTTTTCCAAAGCCCGCGCAGAGAGCGCGGCATAGGGCACTTCGCCCTGCCGCGCCGGCTGAAACGCCAGTTGCAAATCCGTGATCGTGTAACGGACCGCACGGATCTTTCCATCGATCGGGTCCGGGAACATCGCCACATAGCCGACACGATCGTCGTACATCGCGGGCGCAGGAATCAGCGCAGGATTCGGCGGAATGTTCTGTGCAAACCCCCCACCGCCGCCCTGATCCACCGCGGAAAAATCAAAGTTCCCGCCCAGGACGACGCGCTCGCGATGCCGGTCCAGCGCCGCACGAAACGCCGGATCACCGTCATTCGGCGGGCTAAAGATTAAATCGAAAATCACGAGCCGCGCGCCGGCCGCGAAGAGTTGATCCAGCATGATCGCCCAGACCTCGCGCGACCACGGAAAAGGCCGCTCAGTCATCAGCTGCAGCGCACGATTATCCGCGATCTCCTCCGGCAGGAAGGGCGGCAACTCGAGCGTGCTCTGATCTATCCCAAGGAAAACGAAATCCGGCCGGGTGGCCGTTTTGCGGCCCTCGCGTTGGACGAAATCCTCAAAGGTCTGCTCGCTCGTCCAAATGCCGGAGAGAAACGGCAACCCGCTAAAAAGGTGCCCGAGCGACACGCCACCGGTGCACACCACGCAAAGCAGCGCGATCACGACCAACCGATGACGAGCCATCCAATGCATCGCGCCATTCTATGAAAGCGCGCCGCACGCGGCGAAAGCAAAATCGCCGCGCGCAGTTGGAATTCTCGAACCTGTCACCCTCCGTCGCAGCCTGTCATCCCGAGCCGCGCAGACGGCCGAGGGATCTCCCCGTCGGTATCCGACCACGCAAAGGTCCTCAGCTTTGATCGGCAGATCGGTCTCCCCCATCCGGAGACCCCGGCTACCGTTCGCCATCAGCCATCGGAGAGAGCCTCGGCCGTCTTCGCGGCTCGGGATGACAGTTCGGGCGGTGAACGCTGCAGCAACGATCCATCTCCGGATCGCGGAAAAGAGGTTGCCAATCCCCTCCTCGCGCCTACTTTCCCGGCCCTGTCGCAACCGTGCGGCAGACGATCGTCCCACCTGGCGGTGTTTATTTTCCGCCAACTCAGCGAATGAGGTCGGGCCGATCATTAATAAAAAGAACGATTCGCTGAAAGAGGAGCCCGGAGCGATCCGGGAATAACAAAATGCCAA
>JBDSNB010000227.1:0-2021 GCA_039915555.1 Chthoniobacterales bacterium
AAGAAGGCGCCGTTCGACGCCAAGGACGCGGCGCTGGTGAAGTATTGGCAGTCGCACTCTTCGGACCCGAAGAAGAGTCCGAAGATCTTCGGCAAGTCGCTGAAAGAATAAAGGAGCCCGCCACGGCTGAGCGCCGCAGCGCTGGCGCGCACCTGTTGCCGAAAGGATTCGGCAACCGCGGGTTGGCATCCCGCTCTCCCCGGAGTTCCACGGAGCGCAGCTAGAGAATGGATCGAGGTCTCCTTCTGGGTAGCGCACTCTTGTGGCGTGCTGGTCTTCGCATTCTGCGATGACGAACTTCGCTCGGGAATTGGGGGAGTTGGGCCTCCGCACTCTTCATCCACCCGACGCCTAGCAGCCGGGAAGCCTGCTTCGGCAGAATGCCGAAACCAGCACGCTTGGTCGGCGTACGCAAAAGAGGCGCCTCCAGATTGAGTGCTAAGATCGAACGAAGACCTCTGCGTGCTACCTCGCCGCCGCGCGGAAGGCCTGCGCGAGTTTCTCCAGCACATGTGCGGCCGCGGTCGGGCTGATGCGGCCAAAGCGGTTGGCGCTCGGCGCCGCCACCGGTTGCCCGAAGCCGTGCAGGATGTCCGTCAGCACAGGATGCGCGCTGAGGCGGACGGCTAAGGTCTCCAGTCCCGCCGTGACCATCAATCTCGCGGGCGCAGCAGACAGGCAGAGAATCAGCGTGACGCTGGCGAACGTGACCGATGGAGTCAATCTCGGGAGCATCATGGCGCCGCTGGGAGTTCTGGTCGGTGACACAAATGGAAATGGAGCGGTCACCGCGGGACGGACGTGAGTCAGACCAAGGCGAACGCAGGCGCTACCCTTACTTCAGCCAACTTCCGCTCCGACTTTAACCTCACCGGCACGCTCAACGCCTGTCAGCATCGTGAAGACCGCTTCGGGCGGTGCGAGTTCGCTCGCGGTCGAATGGAACGCGGGCGCGGCAAGGTAATCTGAGAGGCGCGCTGTCTCCACTGCCCCCGCCCTACTTCTTCCCCTTCAGGTAAGCGACGATCTTCTCCTCGTTTCCCTTCGCCGCCCAAACCGCACGCATAAAATCCGCCGGATGCACATCGTGCGTGCGGAAGAATTTCCGGTCGCCCCCGCAGGCGTACATGATCTCGTCCGGCAATTCGCCCCGCAGACGCGCCTGCGCTTTCGCGATCGCGCGCGGCAGCCACACGATCCCCTGTAGCTTCGCGTCTTTCGGCGGCAGGTTCTCCACCTTCACCACTTTCTCCGACCACTGCCCGTCCTGCATGATGAGAAAATAATCCCGCCGCGCCGCCGTAATCAGCAACGCCGTCTCCGGATCGAGATCGGATGAATCCTCCGCGTAATCGAACAGCTCCATCGGCTTCGCGCCCAACGCCGCCAGCACGCCCACCTCGCGCGTGGTGAAGAACGTCGCCACGCCGCGATGCTCGTTCCGATATTTCACCAGCGCCTTGTCGTAAAGTTCCCGAAAACGCTGGTGCCAGCTGTAGTGCATGCTTTTCATAAAAATGTGACGCGCCCGCGAGCGAATCGCCCCCACTGTAGGCGAATCGCCTCCTTTTGCCACTCGTGCGAGACTGTTTCTCGGCGCAGAGCGGTTGACTCGCCGCCCTCTGTTGTATGTTGCGGTTCACCTCAACCAAGGAATTTCTCGCTATGTCTTACGCTCCACGTCTCTTTCGCTTCACCCTTCCATTCGCCTGCGCCCTCGCGCTTGTCTCCGGTTTGCGCGCCGCAGAGGAGAAAATTGAATTCCCGGCTACCAGTCAGCGCGGGATGGTGAAGCAGCGTGTCGCCCTCACGGACATCGAAGTCGATTACTCGCGCCCGAACAAAAACGATCGCGAAATCTACGGCAGCCTCGTCCCCTACGGCCAGGTCTGGCGCACCGGCGCCAACGCCACCACCACGATCAAGCTCAGTGGCGCGATCAAGCTCGGCGACAAGGAAGTCCCCGCCGGCGAATACGGCGTCTTCACCATGCCGGGCGCGGACGAGTGGACGATCATGCT
>JBDSNB010000220.1:0-15716 GCA_039915555.1 Chthoniobacterales bacterium
GTGAGCGCGGGGGTCGTTTGGTTTTCCATTTGCTTCGGATTTTCGGACTGCCAGACTGGGTGGTGAGCGATTTTTTCTCCGAATACAATGTCGGGGAGTTCTTTGATGAGATGTTCGCGGGGCCGGGAAGGGCGCGGCCGCATTACAGCAAGTTGCTGGCGCGATTCAAGGATATGGAACGCGAAGCGTTTGAGAAGAAACGCGCGCTGGCCGCTTCCACTTTCCTCACCCAGGGAATCACCTTCACGGTTTATAACGACGAACAGGGAACGGAACGCATTTTCCCGTTCGACCTCGTGCCGCGCATTATTCCGGCCAAGGAATGGGAAACGGTGGAGCGCGGACTGGTGCAACGGATCACCGCGCTGAACATGTTTTTGCACGATGTTTATCATCACCAAAACATTCTGCGCGACGGCACAATCCCGAAGCAGATCGTGTGGGAGGCGGCGCATTTTCGACCGGAGTTTATGCACTTCGATGTGCCGAAAAATATCTACGTGCACATTTGCGGGACGGATCTGATTCGCGACGGCGACGGGAATTATCTCGTGCTGGAGGATAACGCGCGTTGTCCGTCCGGCGTTTCCTACGTGCTGGAAAATCGGCAGGCGATGAAGCGCGTGTTTCCGGCACTGCTGGGGCAATATCGAGTGCGGCCGGTGGAGGATTACAGCCAGGAATTGCTCAACGTGCTGCGCCATATCGCACCCGCGGGCCGGGCGGACCCGACGGTCGCTCTGCTGACACCGGGCACTTACAACTCGGCTTACTTCGAGCACTCGTTTCTCGCGCGCTCGATGGGCACCGAGATCGTGGAGGGACGCGATTTGGAAACGCGCGACGGGAAGGTTTTCATGCGCACCACCAAAGGCTTGAAACGGGTGGACGTGATCTATCGCCGAATCGATGACGATTTTCTTGATCCGCACGTTTTCCGGAGAGATTCCGCGCTCGGCGTGGCGGGACTGGTGGACGCATATCGCAAGGGCAACGTGAGCCTGGCGAACGCGATCGGCACGGGCGTGGCGGACGACAAGGTGGTCTACCATTTTGTCCCGAAAATGATCCGCTACTATCTCGATCAAGATCCCATCCTGCCGAACGTCCAAACCTATCTCGCGTCAGTGAAAGAAGACCTCGCCTACATCCTCGAGCACATCCCGGAATTGGTCGTGAAAGCAGCGAACGAAAGCGGCGGCTACGGCATGCTGATCGGTCCCGCGGCGACGAAAGCGGAGTGCGACGAGTTCCGCGAGAAGGTGCGTGCGAATCCACGCAACTACATCGCGCAACCCGTCGTGCCGCTCTCGCGCTCGCCTTCGTTCTGCGATGCCACGATGCAAGGCCGGCACGTTGATTTGCGGCCCTACATTCTTTACGGCGAAAAAGTGAAGATCATCCCCGGCGGCCTCACGAGAGTGGCGCTGACCGCAGGGTCGCTCGTGGTTAATTCCTCGCAAGGCGGCGGCAGCAAGGACACTTGGGTGATCGACGACGAAGAGAGGGCGTAAATGTTAAGTCGCGTCGCCGATTCCCTCTTTTGGATGAGCCGCTATATCGAGCGGGCGGAGAACAACGCCCGGATCGCGGATGTGAATTTGCAGTTCATGCTCGACCTCACGAATCAGCCGGAGTTCGCGCCGGAACAACAGTGGCAGCCGATCATCAGTTCGCTGGAGGAGAATGAACTCTTCGCCTCGCTCTATGCGAATCCCGACGGGCTGGCGGCGATTGATTTCGTCAGCCTGCAAGAGAAGAACCCGAACTCAATCTCCTCGTGCCTGACGGAAGCGCGCGAGAACGCGCGGACCACGCGCGAACAAATCTCGAGCGAGATGTGGGAGCAGGTCAATCGCCTGTATCTTTTTGTGAAAAGCGATGCCGCGCGCAAGCTTTTGAACAGCAGCCCGTATCAATTTTTCCAGCGGATCATCGCGGGCTCCCATCTTTTCCAGGGCATCACGCACGCCACGAACACGCATGGCGAAGGCTGGCATTTTATGCGCATCGGTCGGCTAATTGAACGCGCCGACTGCACTTCGCGCCTGCTCGACGTGAAGTATCACATCCTGCTCCCGACCGGCGAACGCGTCGGCGGAAATGTGGACACGATTCAATGGATGTCGGTCTTGAAATCATGCAGCGCGCTGGAGGCGTATCGAAAAGCATATGTGGATCAGGTGGCGCCGTGGAAGGTGGCGGAGTTTTTGATCACGCATTCGGGCTTCCCACGATCGATCCGCTTCTGCGTCGATTTTTTGGACGAAGCGCTGCACTGCATTTCGGGTTCGGACGAATCGCGGTATGCGAATGAAGCGGAGCGACTCTCGGGACGGTTGCGCTCGGATTTGGATTACGTCACGACGCGCGAGATTTTTAAGTTCGGCCTGCATGAGTATCTGACTTCGATCCAGGAGCGGCTGGTCGAAATCAACAACGCCACTTTCGATACCTACTGCGCGAGCAGCTTGAGCGTGGACGACGACGGCACGTCCTGAAAATTTAGTACGGTTGGAGAAATCCGGTGTACCACTTGAGCAGCGCTTCGCCGAAGAACATCCAACCCAACGCGCCCGCCGCGAGGTAGGGACCGAACGGCAGCTTGGCCGACCAGACGCGTTTCCCGATCAGGAGCGTGGCGAGGCCGACGAGCGAACCGAGCATCGAGCCGGCAAAGACACTGAAGAGCACCGCACGCCAGCCCAGAAAGGCACCGATCGCGGCGAGAAATTTCAGGTCGCCGCGTCCCATCGCTTCGCGCGGAATTTGCAACTCGCGCACCATGCCTTTGATCTCGCGCACCTCGTCGAGCTCAAACTCTTCACTCCCGACCGCGACTCGATTGTAATGAAACTGCAGCGGCGTCGCTCCAAACTCGCGCTCATCGATCATCGCGGAATCGCATTGCAAAATAAGCCGGTCCTTTTCGCGCGCGAAATTATCGCTCCAGAGTCCGCGTTCCTCGCCCACCACGAAGTCCGCATCGTCGCCCTGCCGGGTCCAGGAAAACGGCGTGGACGCGTCGAGCCGGATGCGTTTTTTGCCAAAGGCGAGCTTCCCGGCTTCGAGCACCAGCCAGAGCAAAAAGTAGCCGAGCGCCGCGGATCCGAGCGAGGTGAGAAGCGCTTCGAGCCGGCTCTCCGTGCTCATCAACTCCGGCACCACCAGACAGGCGAGCACCCCCACCGCCGTGCCCCCGAGCGTGATCTCGTCCGGGATGATAAAATGTTCGAAATCGATGAAGGTGGCCGCGATGAGCAAGGCGACGAGCACCCAATAAACCAGCGCGATCTGCCAGGGAAACGCGCGCCAGACCGCGAAAAACAAAAGCGCAGTCAGCAGCTCGACCGCAAAATAGCGAAATGCAATCCGGCTCCCGCAATTCGCGCAGCGGCCGCGCAAAAAGAGCCAGCTCAGGAGCGGGATGTTCTGGTGCCAGGGAATCTGCTTTTTGCACGCGGGGCAGTAGGAACGCTTCGGCTCGTTCACCGACAAATCGAGCGGCAGCCGGTAGATGCAAACATTCAAGAACGATCCCACCACCGCGCCCATCAGGAAGGACACGCCGGCGAAAAGCTGCGTGTAAAATACGAGCAGGTTATCCATCGGAAGGAAGCCGCCGTTTCGCGCGCGCCATGAACCACGCGATCCAGATGCAGCTCTCGTAAAGGCCGTACATCGGAAGCGCCATCGCCATCAAAGTCATGATGTCCGGCGTGGGCGTAATGATGGCCGCGAGGACGAAAATCAAGACCACCGCGTACGGCCGCGTGCGGCGCATGAACTCGTAGGTGATGAGGCCGAAACGGACCAAGGCCAGCACCACCACCGGCAGCTCGAAGGCCAGCCCGAAGCCAATCGTGAAGCGCGTCACGAAAGAATAATATTCGCGCACCGTCCAGGCCGGCATCCACCCCATCGATTGGGCATCGCGGAAGAAAAACAGGATCGTCGTCGGCAACAGCCAATAGTAACAAGCGAACACGCCGATCAGGAAGAGCAGGAAGCTGACCGCGATCGCGGGCAGGAGGAGACGCTTCTCGACCGCGTTCAATGCCGGCAGAACAAACTGCGCCACGAAATACAACAGGAGCGGGAATGAGAGCACGATGCCCGCATAGAAGGCGAGGTTAAAGGAAATGGTGAGCGAATCCGTGATGCCGAGCGCCTGGAGAGTGCGAATTTTTTCGTCCAATTGCGTCAACGGACGCTGCAAAATCGCGGTTAACTGCGCGCGAAAGGCGAAGCAAAGGATCATCGCCACGAAGAGCGTGATCGCCATTTTCACCACCGTCCAACGCAAGTCCTCGAGATGTTCGAGAAACGGCTTTGTCGTTTCCGATTCGGGAATCTCCCGGAATTTGAAAAAGTTCCGTATTGCCATGCGGGGTCGCCTCAGCCGTGAAAGTTCAGCAGCTCGCCGGCCATTAACTTCGCGCAAATGCCGAGCGTATTCGCATCGCGGATTTCATTTTGAGCGATCATACGCGCCACTTCGGGAAGCGGAAACTCCCGGCAATCGATAATCGCTTCCGCTCCCTCATGCGCGTGCCCACCCGGCGCCGCCCACACGCCGCGCGCGAGAAAAAGATATCCATGTTCATCGGTTAATCCCGGCGACATGAAAAAATGACCGAGCGGCAACAGGTCGCCGTCGGGTCCCAGTTCGTAACCAGTTTCTTCGCGCAGTTCGCGCAACGCGACCGCTTCAATCGGTGCGTCGTCGTTGTCGATCTGTCCCGCCGGCACGCCCCAAATCGCAGCGCGGATCGGGATTCGTTCCTCCAGGATCAGAACCATCTTTCCCTCGGCCGTGATGGGCGCGATGACCACCGCCGCCTTGCGCCGCACCACCGTCCACGGATGCGACTCGGGGCGATGCGGAGTGCGAACGCTTTCCGTGACCACCGCCAGATGCGCATTCTTGAAATGCGTTTCGCTCGAGACGGTCTCCCATCCGGCGGAAGAATGGGGCAGGTGGCAGAACTTCACCGCGGAAGAGTAGGAGCGAGCCTGCGAAAAGCGAACGTTTCCGGAGGGACGACCGCCGTGTCGCCGGGTCGCCGTGTCGGGACTTCAACCCTCGCGGGTGATGATGACCGCGACGTGCTGCACGTCGGGCAGGATAAATTTGCGGAGTTCCACGCGAATCCGCGCGATCGGAAACGCCGCCAGCAAATGAGCGGCGATTGCCTCGGCCAGCGTTTCGATCAGTTTGTCCCGTCGCTCGGCGACGAATCCTCGCACGGCATCCGCGACCGCCGCGTAATCGACCGCCGCCTCGATCCGATCTTCGAGCGCGCCAAACCCGGAGCGGGGCCAGAGAGTGAGCGAAACCGTGAGACGTTGCGCTTGCACCCGCTCTTCCGCGGGAACGCCCACATGCGCGAGCAGTTCCAACGCCTCGAGATGAATGGCGTCGCGAGTTGTATCGGGGAATGGCATACGCCTCCCTGCCATATCCCCCCGCCCTGCGAGGTCCAGAAGAAAAAGCAGTTTCCGCAAAACTTCGCCGATGCGATTCCGTAAAACTACCTGGACATGCGTGTTGAAATTCTCTTTCTCCGTTGGTTGGTGGTCATTTCCTTCGTCGCTTTGTCGATCGCCTATGCCCGATCGAGCCTCCTCCGGCCCACGAAGGTGAAACACCATTCCGAAACAGCCTCTCTCGCGGTCTCCGGGAAACCAAAAACCCACCCGGAAAATCCAACGCCCTGACGCGTATTCCCCCCGGACGCCGCGCGTGGCCGATCCCCGGAGACCAACTTTTCACCTCAAGGACGCCCTGTGCCGTCCGAAACGCCGCCCGGCCTGCAAATGGTTCTAACTTTTGATCTTGCGTAAAATATGACTCCTACGCACGATTACGGGCTGTGGATGAAAACCCCCCGGCCGAGGGAACCCGCCCGCGTCGGTTTACCACCACGCGGTGGAGTGTCGTGTTGGCAGCAGGCGCCGATTCCGAAAACGGTGCGCGGTCTGCACTCGCGCAACTTTGTCAGCTTTACTGGCGGCCCATCTTTGCCTTCATCAGTCGCCGCGGCTTCTCCGCGATGGATGCCCAGGATTTAACCCAGGATTTTTTTCTCACCGTTCTCGAAGGTGATTTCCTGCAGCGGGCCGACCCCGAACGCGGACGTTTTCGCTCGCTCTTACTCAAGACGCTGCAGAATTTCCTGAACGACGCGCACGACAAACGTCGTGCCTTGAAACGCGGTGGTGGGCGGGAAATTGTCTCGTGGGATGACTGGATGGCGGAAGCGCCGTCGCATTTGAGCCTCTCGAAACAGGCGCTCGATTCCGCCACTCCGGAACGCCTTTTCGATATTCGCTGGGCGGCCACGGTGGTCGAGCGGGCGATGGCCCGGCTGCGCGAGGAATGCGAAGCCCGTGGGCGGCGCCGCGTTTTCGATGCCCTCAGCGGCTGCCTGGTGAAGGATCGCGGCGAAATTTCCTACACGGAGTTGGCCACCAACCTCGGGGTCGCGGAAGCCGACGTGAAGCGCCTCCTGCATCAAATGCGCGTCCGGTATCGCGCCCTCCTCCGGGGGGAAGTCATGCGCACCGTGGAAAGCGACGCCGATGTGGAAGATGAGATCCGCCATCTCTGCGCCGTGCTGGCGGCGGGCGCACGGTAAGGCCATGATCCTCCCGCGTTTTTCCGAGCCGATCGCCAGCATCGCGGAGCACCTGACGCCCTGCCCCACTTGTGGGACCAAAGCGCGCGTCGGCGGCGGCACCTGCGTCAATTGCCTCCTGCTCGCGGGACTCGATCAGACGCTGGTAGTGGAAACGGAAAACTTCGACGGCCTGCTGCGCGAGATTGACGTCTACGATCTGGATGACGCCCCGAACACTGCCGGCGACGTGGCGCCGCCGCTACGTAGAAGCGGTTTGCGCTCCGGGAGCGAGCGTGACGCAAACAGCGGGACGAATACGGACTGCTGAAGATGGTGATCGCCGGTCAACGCTTTGCGAAGACCCTGTTCCTCCATCACGACGAAGGATATGCAATCGGTCAGCGACCATTCTTTGTCAGGGCGTGCGGCATAAAGATCGAGGCCGCCCACATAAAGCGCATCGCTGTCGCCCCAGATGCGGGTCGTGGGATCGTATTCGAGATTTAGCAGGCCCTCGCCCACGCGCCCGCGGGCGCGGTTCGGCCAGTCCGTTGCCCACCTCGGTGCGGAGAGCGCGCGTCGTGACGATACCGCCGGAGAAGTCGCCCACCCATGCCGCGGCCCGGTGATGATCATCGGAGGCGTCCAGCGGCGCGAGATAAAACCAAGTGTCCGCGAAAGCCGCTCTCACGGCGTTCCCTTGGGCCTGCCGTAGAGAGAGTGATCGTGATTGTCCGCTCGATCCCGCACGCTCGAATCGACGCAGCCGATGAACTCCGCAAAACGCTCCGCAAACGTCTCACCCGCGCGCGGTGCCGGAACCTCCACCTCCTCGGGCTGGATTTGCACCTTGGTGCCATCAGGCAGATGCATCCCAGAGGGCAGCTTAATCGAGTCGTTCTCGACTACCCCAGTGAAGCTCACCGGTGAATGGTAGCACGCGGGCGCGCATGGCATCAAGCACGGCGGTAAGGCGACGCGCGCTCGGGAACGATAGCACTTGGGAAGAATCTGGACCGCGGATTACCCGCCAAGGCGGTAAGCTGCGGATGCACGGAGAGAGACAAAACCCGGAGAATCCTGCGGAAAAAAATCTGCGCCATCTGCGTAATCCGCGTTCAAAAAGCCTCCGCCATGGAGTTTACCCGCCGCGGCGGGCCCTCTGCTCGAAAAGAAATTCAGATTTTTGGAAACTTCCCGCCCCGATTCCCGGAGTAACTGGTGAACCGTCCTTGCTTATGAAAAAACTCCCTCTCCTCCTGCTCTTGCTCGCCGGAGTCCTCCTCCTTCCGACTATTGGGCACGCCCAAAATACATGGAGCTTCGATCCCGCCTTCCAACGGACGCCGCTGCGGGTCACTTCCGAATCCGCGACCGGAGTGAACGTGCTCAGCTCCGGAAAGATTCTGATTCACACGATCAATGGCAGCCTCCTCAGTGGCGCCAACGGTCAGCGCATTGGCGCGCTCATTCGGGTGGACGGAAATACCGGCGTGATCGATCCTACCTGGCACCCCGATCCCACTTTATCCGCTTTCGGTTCCCTCGGCGTCGCCGAAGCGCCGGATGGGAAGACATATTATTCCACTCAGGTCGTCGGCGAAGTTGCCAATTCGACCGACCCTTATATCTGCCGCCTGATCCGTTTGAATACGGACGGGTCGCGCGACAGCAGCTTCAACTCGCCCGTCTTTGCTTTCATCGCGCGCTTCTTGGCGGTACAGCCGGATGGGAAGATTATCGTCTGTTACGGCGGGACGAATACGAATGGGGTCGTGCCGGCCAACAGCATCACGCACACCGTGCGGTTGAACACGGACGGAACGCTCGACAGCACATTTCAGTCGCCGATTTTCCAATTATCCTCTACCGGCGGTGACAGCAGCAGCGTGTTCGGCTCTCCGGTCATCGATCCGCAGACGCGCGAAAAGCAATCGCGCGCTGCAACGCCGACGGCACCCTGGATACCAGCTTCGTACCGACGGGCCTTGCGAGTTTCATCACAGGGCGTGCAATGGTCTTGCAACCAGGGGGCAAGGTTGTTTTGGGCGGAACCAGACTTCGTACCTCTGCCGGTGGGACAACGAATTACGCCCTCCTTCGCTTGCTCTCCGATGGCACGCTCGACTCATCCTTCACCCTCGTTCCAGTCACAAGCAGTACAAACCCTAGTATAAGCACGCAAACCCGCTACGTTGGGGCGTTGCCCGATGGAAAGCTTGTCACCTCGAGCGACACCAGTGGTGCGCTATCTTGCGGATGGCGCGGTGGACTCGAATTTTGGCCCTCTTGCGCTATCCAGTACTTCAACATCTTCAGGTTTTGGTAGTGGAGCTTTCCGGTTCGACATCCATCCCAACACCGGTGCCATCTACCTGCGGACGAATTATCCGCAGTATGCAAATATCAACGGGGCGCCGGCGCCGGGTAACATCACCAAAATCTCCTCGGATGGAATGATCGACCAGCAGTTTAGGTCGCCGGTGGTGGAATCTGAAGATTTTGCCCCACAAGTTCAAATCGGCCTCGGTGGTGCAGTTTACGTCTCCGGATACCACACTGCCTTCGGAAACACCGATAACGCGAGCATTTCCCGCTTACGCGCGGACGGCAACCGAGATCCGGCCTACTCGCTCGGCCCTTCGTTGCCTGCGCCAGACAAACAAGCGGCTAGCCTTGCCCTCCTGCCGGACGGCCAAGCCTATGTCAGCTACTTTTCCGGGGCATTCAACGGCTACTATTTTTCCAATCTCGTCCGTCTATCTGCCAATGGCGCACTCGACACGAGCTTCCGGCCCTCGCCCGAATTGCGAGTGAAACTCCGTCTCGACGCGTTCGATACGATCGAGAGTCCTTTTGGCTCCGTGTGGCCCATCGCCCCCGGCCCGAACGGCGGCCTGTATGTATTCTTTGGGAGCGGTGACGCACAGACGACCGTCATTGCGAATGGAAACGTGCAGCCGCTCACGGTGAGGGCCGACGGCACAGAAGACACGAACGCGCCGTCGCTTGGGTTTCCCACCGGCGAAGTTATCCGGGATGGCTCGAACAACCTGCAAAGCGGCTCGACCGCATCCATCCATCGGCTCGCTCAAACTGCGGATGGCGGGTTCATCATCCTCGCCTCGGTCGCGCCTTTTCCCACCTCAAACTCGGGCGCTCCCTATAATTATCGCCTCGTAAAAGTGCGCGCTGATGGCAGCCCCGATCCAGGATTCACCTCACCTCCGATCATCTCCACCCGGTCCCCGGTTCTAAACTACCCGCAGGTATTTGATCCGGTAACCGGATTTGTTCTTCAACCGCCGGGTGGATTTTATTACTCTCCGGATCAGCCGGTCTCGAGTGCGTCTCTCTTTTCCGACGGCTCCGTCCTCTTAGGGGGCAATTTCAAAGTCGCTGGCCTGCCCGACCCTTACTCGCTGGCTAGATTGAATCCCGATGGCACGTTCGACGCCTCCTTCAATCCGCCAAGCGCATCCAACACCGCGCAGCCCAGCCGCGCCGCCGTGATCACCAACGCCCGCGTGGCGCCAGACGGCAAGATTTGGGTACTGGGACGCTTCGATACCTTCGGAGGCAGCCCAGCTCCCGGCGTGGCTCGCCTGAATCCGGACGGCACGCTCGACAATTCGTTCCACCTGGCGGACGCGGAATATTATGACTCGTTCGGCGATTCCGCCGATGTCGTTTTCGCCGGCAGCGACACCGCGTATCTCGTCGGCACCTTCCGTCGCCCGGGAGAGCCAATTCCGTTTCCGATCACGCGCCTCAATATCGCCCCAGCGCTGCAATTCACTACTGCAGTCTCACGCAAAACGCACGGCGGCAGCGGCGACTTCGACATCAATCTGCCACTGACCGGAGAACCCGGTGTCGAGTGCCGAAATACGGGGGGCAATCACAGCCTCGTGTTTACCTTCTCCAACCCCATGGCCAGCGGCCAGGCCAACCTGACCAGCGGCGCGGGAAAAGTCGCGGGCAGTCCCACCTTTACCGGCAACACCATGACGGTGAACCTGACCGGCGTGAGCGATGAGCAAAAGATCACAGTGACCTTGACCGGCCTGACCGACACCTTCGCCCAGAGCCTGCCCGACACGGCGGTGAGCGTAAACATACTGATCGGTGACACGAACGGGAACAAGACCGTCAGCGCTTCCGATATTGCCCAGACCAAATCCCAATCCGGCGCGACCGCCAACGCCACGAACTTTCGCACCGACCTGAACGCCAGCGGAGGGGTCACCGCTTCGGATATTGCACAAGCGAAAGCCAACTCGGGACACACCTTGCCCTAACTGCCCTGAGTCGGATGGTCCCTAACATTTTAGCCTTGAGGAAAAGGTGACACGCCGACACGATGGATGTTCGTGGAACCGAACCTCGCGACGGAGAGCGACAGTCCGCGCCGGTTTGCCACCACGCGCTGGAGTGTCATTCGGGCCGCGGGCGCGGGCTCCGAGAGCACGACGCGCACAGCTCTCGCTGAACTTTGCCGCCTTTATTGGCGGCCGGTCTTTGCTTTTATCTGCCGCCGCGGTAATTCCACCACGGATGCGCAGGATTTGACCCAGGATTTCTTCGTGAAAGTGCTGGAGGGCGATCTGCTGCGGCGCGCCGATCCGGAGCGCGGGCGGTTTCGTTCGCTTCTGCTCAAGTCGCTCCAGGGTTTCCTGAATGATGCGCACGACAGGCGCCAGGCGAAGAAGCGGGGCGGCGACCTGGAGTTTGTCTCATGGGAGCATTGGATGGCCGAAGCGCCTTCGCATCTTCAGCTTTCCCAGAGGGCTCTGGCTTCCGCCACCCCGGAACGCCTCTTTGACATTCGCTGGGCGGCCACGGTGGTCGAGCAGGCGAGAGGCCGCCTGCGAGAAGAGTGTGTGGCGCGGAATCGGCGGCGCGTCTTCGATGCGTTGAGCGGCTACCTTTCGACCGAACGCAGCGACGTTTCCTACCCAAGGCTAGCCTCCAATCTCGGGGTCGCTGGGGACGCTGTGAGGCGATTTTTGCATCAGTTGCGGGTGCGTTATCGCGCGCTCTTGCGGGAAGAAGTGGCGCGCACGGTCGAGACGGATGCGGACATCGAAGATGAGATTCGATATCTCTGCGCGGCTCTGGCGACAGGCTCGGAATGATGACCTGAAAGCGGGAACCGCGAATGGACACGAATGAACGCGAATGATGAGCTGGTTTTTCTTCGATTAGTGGCGATTCGCGTTTATTCGCGGTTCGCCTCTTTCGGGAACTAAAACGATGAACCTTCCGGGCCTTTCCGATTCCGTCTCCGGTCTTGGTGAAGGAACGCTGAGGTGTCCGATCTGCGGAACGGAGGCGCGGATCGACATCGACTCTTGTGTCAGTTGCTTGCTGCGCGAGGGGCTGGAGGAAGAAACAGAGGCGAGCGCCGAAGATTTCGACGCGGCGCTGCGCGAGATCGAGGTGCGCGACAACGATTGGCGGCTGGGCAATCACCAGATCCTGGAAGAGATCGGCCGCGGCGGGATGGGGAGAGTTTTGGAAGCGGTGGCGGAACCCCTTCAACGCTCAGTCGCGGTGAAGGTACTTTTGGATCGCCGCGAAGGTGAGCGGCGGTTCATCCGCGAGGCACGCATCACTGGCCAATTGGAACATCCCAGCGTCGTGCCAGTGCATGAACTCGGCGTCGACAAGGAAGGCCACGTGTTCTACACCATGAAGCTGGTTAAGGGAGTGACGCTGCGTCAAATCCTGCAGGATCTAGCCACGAAGAAACCGGACGCTCTGCGGAACTACGCGCTGCCGGCGCTGCTCACGGTGTTTCAAAAAGTATGCGACGCCGTGGCTTTCGCGCATGCGCAAACCGATCCGGTGATCCATCGCGACCTAAAACCGGACAACATCATGGTGGGAAAGTACGGCGAGGTGCTGGTGATGGACTGGGGAGCAGCCAAAGTTCTGCAAGGGGCCGCGTCGATCGAGGACGATGCGGAAGATTTTGATCATTTTGACGGAAGTCCATCCAACGTCAGCATGAATGAGATCGCTCTTGTCACGCGGCCCGGAATGGCCATGGGTACGCCGGGTTACATGGCGCCCGAGCAGGCTCGGGGGGAGGCCGCGGCCGCGGATGAACGCACCGATATCTACGCGCTCGGAGCAATTCTCTACTCGCTGCTCACGCTGGAATCGCCGGTTCCCTTGGGCAAGAAGGAAGCGCACGGCTTCAAGAAGCGAGCGGACACGGGAGAGGACATGGCCGACAAGTTCGCGACGTCTGTCGTTCCACTGGTAGGCCGCCGATCACAGCGTCCAAGGCTAGGGCATTTGCCGGGGCGAACGGTGCCAGATTCGTTAGCGGCAGTTGTTTTGAAGTCAATGGCCCTGGATTCCACCCACCGTTACGCGACGGTGCTCGAACTTCAAGCGGACGTGGTCGCTTACCAAAGAGGCTTCGCGACCGAAGCGGAGGGAGCCGGCGCCGCAAAAAGACTCAGGCTGCTGGTGGCCCGGAACAAGACACTCTTCGCGGCGCTGGCCACCACGTTTGTCATTCTCCTCACCGCTACGGCGGTCAGTCTCTGGCAACGCGGTGCGGCGTTGGAGAGCAACAAGAAACTGCAACTGACGTTGCAGCGCGCGAGCCTGGCCGATCACGAGGCGGCTCGGCAGCGCTTTCGCGTGGGCGCGTGGCGCGAGGGCTTGGCCCTGATGGGGCGGGCTCTCACTTTCTGGCCGGGAAATCGAGCGGCGGCGAACTACCTTCTCAGCGCGATTCAATTCGGCCACGGCGACGGCGATAAGCTTCCCATCGTCGGCGTTCACCACGACGCAGCAGTGTGTGATATCGCTTTCAGCCCCGACGGTCTTTACTTCGCGACGAATAGCTACGATCACACCACCCAGATCTGGGATACCAATACGGGCAACGCCATTGGTAAAGCATTTCCACGCACCGGAGGAATGTCCCGTTTTAGCTCGGATGGCCGGAAACTAATCACGACCGGAAAAGAAGGCATCGCGAGAGTTTGGGATGTCAAAACAGGTACGGCTTTGACCAAACCGATGCGTCACGGACGGCCTGAGCTTGATTCCTTGAGCGATGTCATGAGCGCTGTCTTCAGCAAAGACGGCAAGCGCATCCTCACGGGTTCATTGGATCATACGGCGCGGATTTGGGATGCGGCCTCAGGAGAGGAGATTGCACAGCTCGTTAATCCCCATCGCGTAGCTGACGCGGTCTTTAGTCCAGACGGTTCCCGTATTCTTACCTCCTATTGGTATGGCGGCGCGATGCTCTGGGATGCCAACACATTTCAGCCAATAGGCGCGCCTATGACTCATGGGGCAACGGTTAAAAAGTCGCTCTTTACGCCGGATGGGAACAGGATCATTACCTCGAGTCTGGACAAGACCGCACGGATTTGGGACGGGCATTCGGGCGAAGCCCTCAGTCCGCCTCTGAGCCAGGGTGATTTTGTTTGGAACATTGATGTCAGCCCGGATGGAAAGCTGTTTGCCACCGCTGGCTACGATAAGACCGTGCGACTATGGTCGGTCGAAACCGGAGCTCCTGTGGGCGTTCCGATGTTCCATGACGGCCCTGTCAACACAGTCGTTTTTGACACAACCGGCAAACGCCTGGTCTCGGCCAGCCGCGATAAAACCGTGCGACTGTGGGATGTAAAAACCTGCCAGCAGATCGGTGCCCCGATGCGTCATGATGACGTGGCTCTCAGCGCAATTTTCAGCCCCGATTCGAAAAAGATTCTTTCGGGCGGCTGGGACAACGCCGCCTATCTCTGGGAGACCGCGGAACCGGCCTGGCCCGGAGAAATCATTCCGATTCCGGGCGAAGTGGTCTCCATCGCGTTCGATCGGGACGACCAGGTTTTCGTGGCTACGCGGGATGGCGAAGCCGGATTGTGGTCATTGAGCCAGAAGCGATTCGTCACTGCCGTAATTCATTCACCGGCGGAAATTTCCGGTGCCGCCTTTCATGCAGCTAGCGGACAGTTTGCGGTCGCGACAGCCGACGGAGTTGTCCGTTTTTGGAATGCGGCCAGCGGCGCCGAGATCGGACAAACCCGCGCAGAGGACGGCGCGATCGCGGCTCTCGCCTTCTCTGCCGAAGGGCACTCCGTATTCGTCGCCTATCTCCGCGGCGCCGTCCGCCACTGGAAGATTCCGGAGGGCACAGAAATAGGAAAAGCGATTATGCACTCGGAGAAAATGGATGCTCTGGCGGTGGCTCCATCAGGCAATCAACTCGCGACAGGGTGTCGGGATGATTACATGTACCGTTGGGACGCGACGGGCGAGAACGCGCTCCTAAACAAGATCAGACATACGAATCCCGTTCACGCCATTAGCTACAGCCCTGACGGAGAATTCATCGCGACCGGCTGCGACGATCACACGGCCCGGATCTGGTCAATTGATTCGGGCGAGCAACAGGGCGAGCCCTTCGCGCTCGACGGGAGAGCCACCGCGGTGCGTTATACGGCCGGGGGCAATTCGCTGTTGGTCGGCGGGGTCGAAGATACAGAAGTGAGTTGTTACGACACAAAGACCCATGACGGCCTTTTCCTTCCCCTGCCTCATCCGGAAGGAGTAAGTCAGATCACTTCCAACGCCAGCGGATCGCTCGTGATTACCGTGACAAACGACGGCGTCGCGCGCCTCTGGCGCATCCCAACCGCGTCAGGAACTCTACCGAATTGGCTGGCCGACTATCTCCGCGCCATCGGCGGCTTGTCCTTCTCAGCCGGCCAACAACTCGCGCAGGTCCCAACGCGGGACCGGCTCGCCTTACGGGCGAAACTGCTCGATGCTGAACGCGAATCTTCCATTTGGGATTCAGTTATGGCGTGGACTTTTCAACGCGACGTCAGCGGCGCCCGAAAAGAGTGGGAGTAATCTAGCCTGGGCGGTCGCGTGGCGCACGAGGCAGGTCCGGTTGTTGTCCCTGAAGTCGACACTTGAGGAAGTGGGTCTCGAAAACTCCTTTCGGCGAAATTTTTCCACTCAATCCCCCGACCGTTAAACAGGAACGCTTGCCTCAAAGAACCCCTTGTGCGCTTAATCGATGTCCATGGCCACGGGCTCGGAGGA
>JBDSNB010000215.1:0-39539 GCA_039915555.1 Chthoniobacterales bacterium
CGCCGCGTGCGCGGTTTCCAGGACGCCGCAAACTCCGAACAGCGCGCAAAGCGCGAAGCGGGCGAAAATCATCCGACTCAATTCCGGCTGGTGGGCGGTGGGACGCTCCCGGCCTTGATGACCGTCATCTTTTCAAGCTGAAGATGTTTCTTGATCGCGCCATTCACCGCTTCGAGCGACAACGCCTCCACCTTCTTCGGATACTCGTCGAGCCACGTGACGTCGTAGCCGCGCTGCACCGCGCTCAGCAGCGCGCTCGCGAGCCCATCGGTGGTCGCGAGGCCCACTTTGAACGTCCCGATGAGATTGCTCTTCATCCGCTCCAGCTCGGCCGCCGTCACGCCTTCCTTGTACCAAAGATCGAGTTGCCGCTGCGTCGATTCCATCCCTTTGTCGAGCAGGTTGGGCGCGAAGTTTGCGTTAATCTGCCACGCGCCATCGTTAAAGGAATCGTTCGAAAGGCCCGCGCCGATCCCGTAGGTGAGCCCCTCTTTATCCCGCACATTCGCCATCAAGCGGCCGGTGAAACCCGTGCCCAGGACCGCGGTCCCGACGCGTAGGGCTAACGAGTCGTCATCCTTGTATCGCAGCCCGCTCGCCTGGCCGAGGATGTAGGTCACGTTCGGTTTGTCGGCCATCGCGATCGTCTGTTCGCGCAGCTTTTCGGCGGGAGCAGCTTTCGGAAAATCCGTCACCGCTTTGCCGCCGGTCCAACCGTCAAAGGCCTTCGCCAGATCGGTCTTCAACGCATCGATCTCTACATCGCCCACCACCACGAGTGTCGCCTGCGCCGGTCCGTAATAGGCGGCATGAAAAGCCTTCACGTCCGCCAGTTTCGCGGCCTCAATGGCGGCCACGAACGCTTTCGTCGGCGGCGAATAATTCGGATGGCCGATCGGGAAGACGGTTTCGGCGAACGCCTGGCTGGCGCGGAAATCGGTGCTCTCGAGTGCGCGTTGCAGGTCGCCGATGAGTTGCTTTTTCAACTTCGCGAACTCGCTCTCCGGGAACGAAGGCGTGCGCAGTTGCTCAGCTAACAGTGAGATCACCACCGGCAAATCTTTGCGCAAACATTTGCCGCGGAATTCCAGCATCACGCCGCTGACCGCAAAGCTGATCGACGCGCCGATGTCATCCAGCTTTTGCGCGATCGCGAATTTGTCCTGCTTCGTCGTGCCCTGGTCGAGCATTTCCCCGACGAGCGTCGGCACCGCGAGGTTCTCTTTCGGCGCGAAGCTGTCGCCCGCCGGCAGCGAACCGCGGAACGTGACCACGTCCTGCACGTCGGTCTTGTAGGCAATGAGATCGATGCCCGCGATTTTCTCGCGCACGACTTTGTCGGCTATTTGCGCCGGCGCAGTGGAGACGAGCGCGGCCAGGAGGAGCGCGAAGGAGAGGGAGATAGGTTTCATGACTTCTTCTTGGGAGCGGGCGCGGCGGTTTTTTTGGCGTCGGCCGTTTCGCCGGCCACATTGGGGATGAACCAGCCGGTCGTGCGTTTGTCTTCGAGCAGGTAAGTGTTGGCGACGCGTTTCACGGCGGCGGGCGTCACGTTCTTGAGCGCGTCATCGCCGTTCACGTAAAGCGTCCAATCGCCCGCGGCGATGAATTCGTTGAGCTTGCTCGCGATCTTGAACGACCCATCGCGCGCATAGGACGAAGCCGCGAGCATGCGCGCGACTGCAGCCGACACTTCGCCCTCCGTCACGCCCTCTTTTTTCACGCGCTCGAGTTCGTCCAGCACGATCTTCTCCACCTGCTCATGCGTGCTGCCGGGCGCGAGGCTGGCGTAGAGAATATAGAGCGAAGGATCGTGGAAGAATCCCACATCGCCATCCACGCTGGTGGTTAAATTTTTGTCGGTTAACGAACGATAACCGCGGCTGTTTTTGCCGACCGTGAGAATGACATTGAGCACGCGGAGCGCGGCCTGGTCTTCGTGCAAAGCCGCGGGAACCTTGTGCGCAATCGCGACCACACCCAGTTCTCCGGCACGCTTTACCGCCACGCGGCGTGGGCCGGTTTGCTCCGGTTCCTCGGTGTAAACAATCGGGATCGGCTTCGGCGCTTTCGTGATCGCGCCGTAATGTTTCTTGATCAATTCGAGCGCCTGCGCCGGCTCAAAATCGCCGATCACGGACGCGGTCGCGTTATCCGGCCAGTAGAACGTGTCGTAAAATTCGCGCAGCTTTTCGATCGACACCTTCTCGATGTCGCTCCGCCATCCGATCGTGGAATGATGATAGGGGTGCGCCATGTAGGCGGTCGCGTAGAGTTCCTTTTCGAGCGCCTGCGTCGGTTCGTTCTCGCCGATCTCGAATTCATTCCGCACCACTGTCATCTCCGGCTTCCGATCTTCTTCGCGCAACCACAGATTGCGCATCCGGTCGGCTTCGATCGCCATGTATTTGTCGAGATTCTCGCTCGCCACGTTGGCGTAGTAGTTCGTGCGATCGAGCCAGGTGGTGGCGTTATAGATGCCGCCGACTCGCTCCAGGAGTTGGTCGACGCTCGTGCCCTTCTCGCGATTGAATTCTGGTGTCCCTTTAAACATCAAATGCTCGAGCAAATGCGTCGCACCCGTCGTGCCTGTGACTTCATTTCGCGAGCCAACACGATACGTCACCATGAAGGTGAGGGTGGGGCTGGCATGCTCCGGCAGGAGCAAGACCTGGAGGCCATTGCTCTCGAGCCGGTACTCGGAGATCGGGCCCACGGTTTTCACAAAAGTGAATCCCGCGACCTCGGCCGGCGCAGCGTGCAGAATTGGAGAGAAGGCCAGAGCGAGGGCGGCGAAAGGGAGAAGGCGATATTTCATGAGAGCGGGAAGGCGCGGAGGTGGAGCGAAACGGTAACGAGAAGGGCGGGCTTGTCGACCGGCGAGGTGTCGAGTGGCGGCTGAGGGACTGTCGCGCTAAGCTCGCGCCCTGTGAAACCGCACGTCTTTATTACCGGCAGCACTCGTGGAATTGGGGCGGCGACGCGGGTCGAGTTGGAAGCGCAGGGTGCGCGGGTGCTGGGCCACGGCAGTCGCGCGCAGGGCGAGCACCAGCTCGGCGGCGATCTCTCGCGGCCGAACGCGGCGGAGGAATTGTGGCGCGCCGCGCTCGAACGACTCGACGGCCGGATCGATGTGCTGATCAATAACGCGGGCGTGTACGAGCCGGTTCCGATCTCCGCGACGGATGCGGAATGGTCCGCCGGTTGGTCGCGGACCTTGCAGATCAATCTGCAAAGCGCAGCGGATCTATGCCGGCTGGCGGTGCAACATTTCCAGGAACGCGGCGGCGAGGGACGAATCGTAAATCTCGCCAGCCGGGCCGCGCATCGCGGCGATTCGCCGGCGCACTGGCCGTATGCCGCGGCCAAAGCGGGGTTGGTCGCCGTCACGAAATCGATCGCGCGCGGATATGCGCGCGAAGGCATTTATGCATTCGCGATTGCGCCCGGTTTCACCATGACCGGAATGGCCGACGAATATCTCGCGAGCCGCGGAGGGGACAAACTGCTGGCCGATATCCCGCTCGGTCGCGTGGCCGACCCGGAGGAGGTGGCCAACGTGATCGCATATCTCGCTCTCACCGCGCCGGCCTCGATGACCGGCGCAGTGCTCGACATCAACGGCGCGAGCTACGTGCGCTGAGCAGGCCAAGGAGGGGCGGCTTCCGAGCCGCCGAGTTTCTCGGTAGCGCCAGTTGCGGGACCAAAAACGACGGCTCGGAAGCCGTCGCTCCTTGGTCAGACGCCGCGCTGACATTTCTTTTACAATCTTCGCACCGCGCTCTGACACAGCGTTCGCGGATGCGTTCTAGCGTTGGAGTCATGAACAAACTCCAACTCGTTAGTCTCGCCGCGCTGCTGGCCCAAACCGCCGCGGCTTTAGCCACTCCTGATGTCACCCTGCGCGTCGCGCCGGATCGCGATTACGTTTACCGGCCCGGCCCGCGCGAAGTCATCCTGCAGGTCGAGATCGAAGGCCGCCAGGCGGACGATGCCCGGCGCGCGCCGATGAATCTCTCGATCGTGCTCGATCGTAGCGGTTCGATGGAAGGCGCGAAGATCGAGAAGGCGCGACAGGCGGCGGCGATGGCGGTCGATAAACTGGGCGACGACGATTTCTTTTCGCTCGTCACCTACGATAACGAAACCAATCTGCTGATCGCGCCGGAACGTATCGGCGGTCGCGATCATCGCGCAGATCTGAAGGCGCGCATCCATCGCATTCAGCCCGGCGGGAGCACAGCGTTGCACGCGGGGGTGGTGATGGGCGCGAAGCAGGTGCGGCGTTTTTTTGAAAAGGAGCGCGTCAATCGTGTGATCCTGCTTTCGGATGGGATCGCGAATGTGGGACCGAGCAATACTTCGGATCTCGCGAGTCTGGGACGCGAATTGCGCGGTGACGGCATCGCGGTGAGCACGATCGGCTTGGGCGATGATTACAACGAAGATCTCATGACGGCCTTGGCCGAAGCGAGCAACGCCAACTATTACTATGTGAAGGACGCCGAGAAACTCCCCGGCGTTTTTGCCCAGGAGCTCGGCTCCGCGCGCTCGCTGCTCGCACGGAGCATCGTCATCCGGATCAACGCGCCGGACGGTGTGCGCTTGAAGGAAGTGATCGGGCGTCCGGAGATCGACTGCCACGATCGCGTGGTCGAAATCAAGCTGCCGGAATTGTTTGGCTCGGAAAAACGGCGGTTTCTCGTGCGCGCGGTGGCGGAAGGTCGGGGCACGGACGCGATCGAAGCGGCGGCGGTGGAATTAAATTACGCCGGCCTGGATGGCGCGGCCGCTCCTGCGCAGCGGCAGGCGGTGAAGGTGGCGTTCACCGATGACGAAAAAAAGGCAGACGCCAGTATCCGGATGGAAGTGGCGCGCGAGCATAACGTCGTGCAAAACCGGCTCGCGAAAGAAATGGCGGTGAAGCTGGCCGATGAAGGCAAAGCGAAGGACGCGGTCGCGGTCTTGCGCAAACAAGCGGCTGCGAATGCAGCGGCGCCGGCCGCGATGCAGGTGCCCGGTTTGGCGGAAGAGAATCAGAAACTGGAGGCGGCGGCGTCGGAAATTGATTCCGCTGGCGCGCTCGCAAAATCGCGGCGCAAAGCGATGCAGTTCGAGAACTACAAAGACAAATATCAAAAGGGTCGGTAATGGGCGTGCCTGGCCTTCGCGACGACCATCGTCGCGAAGGCTGGGTAGGGACGCCGCGCTGCGGCGTCCAGCTCGCGGAAGCACACTCAGAACATACCGTTCAATAAACGACCTACTTCACGTCTCGGACGGCGCAGCGCGCCATCCCTACCAGTCCGCACCCGAACGTGATAGCCTGCGCCTCGCCTCGTGAAACGAAGCATCTGGATATTCCTCCTCGCCATTGTCCTGCCGAGCATCGCGCTCGGCTGGCTGGCCCTGCGCAGTGCGAGCGAGCAACAGATCATTCTCGAACGCCGCACGGCCGAGCTTTATCAGAAAGAAACCGACGCAGTCGCAGGCGCGGCGCGGGCGTTGATCGAGAACGAGCGGCGCGCCTTTACCGAGACGGTGCGCCGGTTGCTCGGGGAGGAGTCCGCTCCCGAAGTGGCGCGAGATTTCGCGGCGAAGTTGGCGCGTGATTGGTCCCGCCAGGCGATCGGTTTCGCGTTGAGTGGGGAAGGCAATATCATCTCGCCGTCCGCCGCGGAGGCGCGGAGCGATGCGGAGCGGCAGAAGTTTTTGCTCAACAACAGTTCGTTCCTTTCCGGTGGCGCGTCCGCGACGGTTTACTCCGTGCCCGCAGACGAGCTGACTCGTTCGGAACAGGCCCGGCGGAAACAAAAGAGCGAAGTCGAAGACCGCGCGGGCGCGATCGCGGAGAAATCTGCCGACGCGCGCAAACGAGCGGCCGCACCCGCGCCGGCGGCTGCGCCGGTGGCGAAAGAAGCGGACGAGGGCAGGCCGCAAATGCGCAATGTGGCTCCGCAGCGCGTGCTGGAGGAAAACGTCCCGTCGATCTCGCAGCTCGTGTCCGCGACGGCGGATTTCCGGGCGCTCACTTCCGATCAACCGGAAGGCGTGGTGACGCGTTTCACGCAGGATCGGCTGGAGATTCTTTTTTGGCTGCGACCGCCGGGCGCTCCGCAGATGGTCTTCGGTTGTCTGCTCACGGTCGAAGCGTTGCGGGACTCGTGGCGCGATGCGTTGCCGGAGAATGAGGCGCCGGACTTTGTGCTCGCGTTGTTAAATGACAAAGCGCGGCCGGTGGCGACGCAGCCGCCTAACGAAACGTCGCGGGAATGGAGCCGGCCGTTTGTCGCCTCGGAAATCGGGGAGGCGTTGCCGCATTGGGAAGCGGCCCTCTATCTGGCGCGGCCCGATCAGATGCAGGAAAACGCGCGCCGGGTGCGGCGGACCCTGTTATTGCTCATCGGAGCGGCTTTGGCGGCGATCGCGTTTGGCGGCTGGGCGGTTTTTACCGACGCGCGCCGCCAGCTCGCGCTCGCGCAGAAGAAAACGGATTTCGTTTCCAATGTGTCGCATGAATTGAAGACGCCGCTGACTTCGATCCGGATGTTTGCCGAGATGATGCAGGCGGGAAATGTGGCGGAGGAGAAACGGCCGCAATATTTGCGCATCATCATGGCGGAGGCGGAACGGCTGACGCGTTTGATCAACAACGTGCTCGATTTCGCGCGGATGGAGCGGAAGCAGAAGCGCTACGATTTTCGGCCGCTCGATCTGCACGACGTGATCGCGCGGACGTGGGAAGGGCAGGAACTGCATCTGCGCGAGCAGGGATTCACAACCCGCTGGCAGGATGCCCCTCCTCCCTACCTAGTAAGGGGCGATAAAGACGCGCTCGCGCAAATCCTCGTGAATTTGTTATCGAACGCGGAGAAGTACAGCGGTGAACGGAAGGAAGTGGAGTTGCACAGCTACGTTGATGACGGTTCGATCTGCGTCAGCGTTCTTGATCGTGGCTCCGGTGTCCCGACGGGTGAGGACGGAAAAATCTTCGAAGCCTTTTATCGAGCGCACGATTCGCTCGCGAGCGGCATTCAAGGCTCCGGTCTCGGCCTCACGCTTGCGCAACGTCTCGCAAAGGAACACAATGGCGAGATCACGTATCAACCGCGCGAAGGCGGTGGGAGTACCTTCACGCTGCGATTGCCGTTGAAGGCGGGGAACTCATGAAAGAGCGTGAGCTACAGTTCCGGGGAGCGCGCGCGACTCGCGTGCTGGTTTCGGCGACTCGCCGAAACCATCTTGGGCGCGATGGAGCCGCTTCGAGATTGCCCTACCGAAACAGAAAAGTTCGCGAATGCGGGTCGCATTCGCCAGCACGCGAGTCGCGTGCGCTCCCCAAATGAAAAAACATATCCTCGTCGTCGAAGACGATTCTCACATTCGGCTCGGCCTTTGCGATGCGCTCCGCGCGGAAGGGTACGAGGTGACCGATTGCCGCGATGGCGCGCAGGCGGGGCCGCTGATTAAACAACGCAAACCGGACCTCGTCATCCTCGACATCATGTTGCCGGGGAAGAGCGGCTTTGATTTGTGCCGCGAGATTCGGGCGGGGAAAAATCGGGTAGCGATTCTGATGCTCTCGGCGAAGGGGCAGGAGATCGACAAAGTGGTCGGGCTGGAACTCGGCGCGGATGATTATGTGACGAAGCCGTTCAGTTTACGCGAGCTGCTCGCGCGGGTGCAGGCGCTCTTGCGGCGCGCGGAAACGAGTGCCGGGGCGGCGCGCGAATTGCCGGCGGAGATCGCGTTTGGGAAAGTGCGGGTCGATGGCAAGGCGTTGCGCGGGAAGCGGGGCAAGACGGCGATCGAACTGACACCGCGTGAGATGAAAGTGCTGGCGGTGCTTTTTCGCGAACGCGGGAATGCGGTCTCGCGCGACGCGTTGCTGAACGAAGTGTGGGGCGTCGAGTATTACGGCACGACGCGCACGCTTGATCAGTTAATCGTGAAGCTACGGCAGAAGATCGAAGACAAGCCGAGTGAGCCGCGCCATCTGCTCACCGTGCACACGCTCGGGTATCGGTTGGAGGTGTGAGTGACAGCGAGAAAAGCGGAATCTCTGTGAACAAATCTTGGATGTAAAAGTTGCAAGGTTGACCGTTAATCGCCGATCACATATACCTAACTGCTGATGGCGAAAGAGTACAGCGAGTTGGTAAAGCGCGCGGAAAGCGCGGTAGCTTCGGTCAAGGACCCCGAACTCCGTCGTGCCGCGTTTGAAAAGATCCTCGATGACCTCTTATCAAGTCCAGTTACCGGCGCCTCGCCGTCCGGTCGACGAGGCCCGGTCCAGCGTAACGCTAAGAGAGCGTTTTCGGCGTCAAGATCGACGGGGCCGCGTGCTTATATCTGCGAGATGAAAGACGACAGATTCTTCGAAAAACAGAAGACAATTGCGGAGGTCAAGGCGGAGTTAGCAAACCGAGGCCATCATATTCCGCTGACCAGTCTGAGCGGCCCGTTACAAAAGCTCTGCCAAGCCAAAGAGCTGAGGCGTCAGAAGGGCGGAGAAAAGAAGAAAACGTTTGTCTATTCGAACTGGTAAAAAAGGTGCGGAGAGTTCGAACTCCCCGTCGGAAGTTATTGAGGAACTCGCTCGTGCCGCGCTGGACGTTGCCAAGAAGGCGCGGCGTCATCATCAGAATCTGACCGGCGATAATTTCTACGGAAACAAGCTCGCGACTTTGAGAGCGGATGCTACAAATGCATTTCGAGCGTTGTCATCGGCGTCGGTTGGAGAATCTTCCGCTCTCGCCGAACTAGTCGAATCGGTTTTTGCTGCGACGACAGACGTCAAGCGCAGGACCGCGGCTTTTCAGGAACTTGTCCACAGTCTCCGTACTACGTGGCGTTCGGCTTCCGTTCCTTCCGAGGACGATGGCGTCTTTCCGCTGAGTCTGCTATCGCGAACAGGTCGAGGCTACCTGTCGACCATTGGTCGACAGATGAACGGGTGTTACACGTCAGGCTGGTTTGATGCCGCGTCCACGATGATGAGGCGGCTGCTGGAGGCTGCGATAATCGAAGCCTTTGAAGCAAGAGGCGTTGCCGGAAACATCAAAAACAAAAATGGGGATTACTTTCAGCTCACCGACCTTATTGCAAAGACTGTAGCCGAGCCGGGTTGGTCACTCTCTCGCAATACGAAGCGAGCGCTTCCGCGACTACGCGACCTGGGGCACATGTCCTCGCACGGTCGGCATTTCACGGCACAGAAAGAGGACGTGAACAACGTGAAGCAGGATTTCCGAGTCGCTCTTGAAGAGCTCTTGCGACACGCGGGATTACTTTAGCGAATCGACCCTAGAGCTGAGAGTTCGAGAATGGGTGGCATCAGTCCGCAAAAGCGGGCAGACCGGTGAGGTGCTGGCCGAGCACGAGCAGATGAATGTCGTGCGTGCCTTCGTAGGTCTTGACGCTTTCGAGATTGCACATGTGGCGAAAGCATTGATGCGAATCGAGAATGCCGACCGCGCCGAGGATGTCGCGCGCAGTGCGGGCGACGTCGAGCGCGATCTCGACGTTGTTCATCTTCGCCATCGAGATGTGGTAATGCTTCTCGCGGCCGTCGTCTTTTAACTGCGCGAGGCGGAGCGCGAGTAGTTGCGCTTTCGTGATCTCGGTCAGCATGCGCGCGAGCTTCGCCTGCACGAGTTGGAAACTGGCGATGGGGCGATCGAATTGCTGGCGCTGCATGGCGTACTGACGTGCTTCGTCGTAGCAGGCCATGCCGGCGCCGAGCGCGCCCCACGCGATTCCGTAACGCGCGTGGTTCAGGCATTCGAGCGGGGAACGCAGGCCGTTGCTCTTCGGTAAGATGGCGTTCGCCGGCAGCGCGCAATCGGTGAATGTGAGTTCGGCGGTCAACGCGGCCCGCAAGGAGAGTTTGCCTTCCATCAGCGTTGTCCGAAAACCGGGCGCATCTTTCTCGACCAGGAATCCGCGTACCGCGCTGGCTGCATCGCCGTCGAGTTTCGCCCACACGATCGCGACGTCCGCGATTGTGCCGTTGCCGATCCATTTCTTTGCGCCGTTGAGGACGTAACCGTCCGTGGTTTGGCGCGCGCGGCATTGCATGCCGGCGGGATTGGAGCCGAAGTCTGGTTCGGTAAGCGCGAAGCAGCCGATTTTTTCGCCGCGCGTCATCGCGGGCAGCCACCGTTCTTTCTGTTCTTCGGAACCGAAAAGATGGATGGCCATCATCGCGAGCGAGCCTTGGACGGAGGCGAAGGTGCGCAGGCCGCTGTCGCCGCGTTCGAGTTCTTGCATGATCAGTCCGGTGGCGACGCTGCCGAGGCCGGCGCAGCCGTGGCCTTTGATCGACGGGCCGAAGACGCCTAGATCGGCCAGCTCCGGGACGAGATCGAGCGGGAAACTTCCATCGCGATAATGTCGCGCGATGACGGGAAGAAAACGGCGATCGACCCATTCGCGTATGCGGTCGCGGAGACCTCGTTCTTCAGAGGTGAGCAGATCGTCGAGTTGGTAGAAATCGGCGGCTTCGAAGTTAGGCATATGCGGGCGAGGAGTGACGGCCTCCGAGCCGTCAAGGTTCGTCTTCAATGTGGACAGAAACGCGGCGGCTGGGAAGCCGCCACTCCTTGCGATTAATCTTGTGCGACTCGTGGCCTCATGGACGATCTCCCGCGCATGAGCACGGGACTGGCGCGACAGCTCGGTTTATTCGGCACCACGATGGCGGTGATGGGCGGCATCATCGGCGCGGGGATCTTCATTAATCCTTATCTGGTCGCGCAACTTGTGCCGACTTCTGGATTGATCCTCGGGGTTTGGATCGCGGGTGGTCTCATCGCGCTCGTGGGCGGATTCATTTACGCCGAACTGGCGGCGCGCTTGCCGGTGGTGGGCGGGCAATATGCGTATCTGCGCGAGGCCCTACATCCGGCGGTGGCGTTCATGTATGGGTGGGTTTTGCTGCTTGTGATCCAGACCGGCGGGATGGCGGCGGTGTCGGTTATTTTTGCGCGGTATTTTTTGGAGCTGACGCGCTGGCCGGTACCCGATTCGATCATCGCGGTGAGCGCGCTCGGGGTGCTTACGTTGATTAACTGTCTCGGCGTGCGCGCGGGAAGTCGCGTGCAATCGGCGATGACGCTGACCGCGATCGTGGCCATCGGCGTCATCGTGCTCGCCGCTTTTGTAGGAACCGGCAGTGCACCGCCGGTGCGCGCGGTGTCGCCGATGCCGGCGAATCTTTTCCTGGCTTTTGGCGCGGCGATGACGCCGGTGCTGTTTGCCTATGGCGGCTGGCAGACATCGAGTTTTCTCGCGGGCGAAGTGCGGGACGCGCGGCGTGTTTTGCCGCGGGCACTCATCTTCGGCGTGCTCGGCGTGATCGTCGTCTACACGGCGGTGAACTTCGCGTATCTGCGCGCGTTGGGGCCGGCGGGTCTGGCCGCGACGACCACGCCTGCTTCCTCAGTGATGCGCGCGCTGATGGGGCCGCGCGGTGCCCAAATCATCGCGGCGGGGATCGCCTTCTCCGCGTTCGGATTTCTGGCGCAATCGATGCTGACCGCGCCTCGCGTTTATTTCGCGATGGCGGAGGACGGGGTCTTTTTCCGCGGCGTGGCCTGGGTTCATCCGACGACGCGCGCGCCGGTCATCGCGATCGCGTTGCAAGGCGTGTGGGCCATTGCGATCGCGCTCACCGGCACGTATGCGCAAGTGGTGAACTATGTCGTGGCGATGGATTGCATTTTCTTTGGGCTGACGGCGGTGTGTCTCTTTGTTTTTCGCTGGAGTTCGACCGAGCGCCCCGCTTTTCGGGTGCCGGGGCATCCGTGGACGACGCTGCTCTTCATCGCGGCGCAGTGGCTCATCGTGGTGAGTACGTTTGCGCACGATCCGACGCGGGCGTTCATCGGGCTGGGGATCGCGGCCGCGGGGTTGCCCGCGTATTATTGGTGGAGCAGACGGAAGGGAACTGGATGAGCCGGCACGTAGGACAATCGAAATACATGGAGTGGGCGAAGCTGCATTCGACCGCTCGCTTTAATCTGGCGACGAGCGGAATCGGGAACGTGCCGCTGAGCGAGTTTCCGCTGCGGGTGGACGAGCTTGAGATCACGATCCCGAAGGGCGGTTATGGGTACGAACCGCTCTTGCAACGGATCGCGCAGCATACGGGCGCGCCGCTGGATTGCATCGTGACGACGATCGGCACCTCGCTGGCGAATCATCTCGCGATGGCGGCGGTGCTGGCGCCGGGAAATGAAGTGCTCATCGAGCAACCTGCTTATGGGCCGCTCCTCGACGTGGCGCATTATCTCGGCGCGACGGTGGTGCGCTTTCGGCGGCGGTTTGAGAATGGATTCGCGGTCGATCCGGAAGACGTGGCGCGGGCGGTGACGGATCGGACACGGTTGATCGTCCTCACGAACTTTCACAACCCGAGTGGGAACTTGATTGCAACCGAGACGTTGCGCGCGATCGGCGCCCTGGCGCAGAAAGTGGGCGCGCGCGTGCTGGTGGATGAAGTCTATCTCGAGATGATCTTCGAAGGCGGGGCGCCGTCTGCATTCCCGCTGGTGGAGCCGGAGGAAAATCCGTTTCTCGTGACGAGCAGCCTAACGAAGGCTTACGGGCTGAGCGGGCTGCGCTGTGGTTGGATTTTGGCCGCGCCGGCGTTGGCGAAACGCATCTGGCGGTTGCACGATTTGTTTGGATCGGTGGTGCCGCACACGGCGGAGCGAATGTCGGTGATGGCGTTCGATCATCTCCCGAATTTTCGCGCGCGCGCGGCGGCGGTGATGGCGGCGAATCGCCCGTTACTCGACGCGTTTCTCGACGCGCAAGAGACACTCGAATGTTTCCGGCCGCCGTTCGGCGGGATCGTGTTTCCGCGTTTGCGAAAAGGGGACGCGGGCGCGTTTCTGAAACTGCTGCGCGAGAAGTATGAGACCAGTGCGGTGCCGGGAAGTTTCTTCGAGATGCCGCAGCATTTCCGGCTTGGAGTTTGTGCGGAAACCGAGCAGGTGCGGGCTGGACTGGAGCGCTTAAACGACGCGCTGGATGAGTTTCGCGCGCAGGGCGTTTCCGCTTTGTGAGTTGGCGAGGATGGTTATCGTGGGCGGGATGAAATTTTCTTTGGGAATTGGGTTTCTGCTGGCGTGGCAGGTGGTGGCGATGGCCGGCAACAGCGTGGTGAATCTTTCGCACTACGATCTGATGCGGCCGGATTTCTCGCGCATGAAAGAGCAGGGGATCCTCGGCATCATCCACGAGTCGAGTTACCCGAAATATGTGCAGGACGCGAAATATGCGGAGCGCCAAAACGCGGCGGTCGGAGCTGGCTTACTCTGGGGCGCCTACCATTTCGCCGATGCGACGAGCCCAGCGCGGCAGGCGGAGCATTTTTTGAACGTGGTCGAGTCAAGCTGGCGAAAGGCGCGGCCGGGAGGGCGGCCTAACGAGGTGTTGCTGGTGCTCGATTTTGAGAAGAACGGCCACTATCCGGGCGGGACAATGCGGGTCGATCAGGCCGCGGAATTTGTCGCCTCCGTTCATCGGCGCACGGGAAAGTATCCGGGTTTGTATGGAAGCGAGTATCGGCTGCAAAAAGTCTTGAGCGCGCCGTCGGTGCGACCGGCGGACCGCGCGCTTTTGAGCCGGTGCTGGCTGTGGGTGGCGAATTACCACCACACGCCGGGCCGGGTGCCGCCCTGGAGCAGCTGGAAGATGTGGCAATACACGGGCGATGGCGTGTGCGATCTGCCGCGTGCGACACATCCGAAGAGCATCGCGAATATTAAAAACGCGGAGCGCAATATGTTCCGCGGGGGAGCGGACGCGCTGCGCACCTTTTGGCAGGAGAACGGTTGGCGTCCGGGCGCGCTGCCGGAATAAGTCGTGAAGTATTCCGTTAATTTCGGCGTGGTCGTCGCCACGCTTATCCTGCTCGCGTTGGTCGGCGTGACCGCGCTGACGTTTCGTCCGTCACGCGGGTTGGATTCGTTTCGCTCCAAGACTCCATCGACGAGCGTGATCAGCCCGCAGGCACCACCGGACCCGGAAAGGGTGGAATCGGTTGAGGGCGACGCGGGCGTGCCAGCGATCAGTCCGCCGGTCGCGACGACTGGCGCGTTGCGCATTACGACGCAGCCGGCCGGCGCGAGTTTTGCACTTTATCCGGCAGCGGCGGATCCCAACGGAGATCCACCGCCGCCGCCTTTGCGTGATGGGACGGCACCAGGGTCACTCGATGGCCTGCCACCAGCGGATTACGTGTTGGTTTTTCGAAGCGAAGGCTGGCCGGAGGAACGGGCCACCTTCACGCTCGCGGCGGGCGATACGCGGGCGGTTGATTTTGTTTTCCCACACGGGCAGGTGGAGGTGACGAGTAAACCGGACGGCGCGCAGATTTTTCATGGCGGCCGCTGGCTGGGGCCGGCCCCGATCACCCTGGACCTGCCAGTCGGCCAGCAGGTATTAATCGCGCGCGCCACGAACCGGCCGGAGCGAAAGCAAACCGTTACGATCGAGAACGGCGGGACGGCGTCGGTGGTTTTTGAGATGCGGCCCGCGGTTCGCTCAACCCGGAGCCGGCCAAAAGAGGAGCCGTCCGTTTTTGAAAAAATGGGACGCAGCATGAAGAAATTCTTCGGCCCGAAATCGAAGAAATAGGGATGAGGGACGGAGGCCGGTGCGGCGCTTAAGCCGCGCAAGTCTCCACCGCATGTTTCGCCGGCTGCCAGCCGAAGAGCTCGTGCTCGCCTTCGAAACCTTTCAGCGGGAACGCGCCCAAACTTTGGCTCTGTCCGAAGGCGCTCAGCGCAGCCTGGGCGGCGCGACTGAGCACGCAGGGATAACCTTGCGCGGCGGCGACGCGTTCCATGCGAAAGAGGAAATTCAGATCCTGGCCGAGCGTGGTCAGCTCTCCGGCGGCGGCGGCGGCGCCGAAGACCGCGCTGCCGTGGTGCAGGCCGCACCGGAAAGCGGGACGTCGGCGTGCCTGCATGACCTGCAGTTGCTGCACGGCGTTCGCGACGTTCTGCGGCTTGGTCAATTGCGCGTTCCAATACACGAGCAGACCGTCGCCAAGAAATTTACTTACGGTGCCGCCGTGCGATTCGATCACGCGCTGGCATTCGGCGATCCAGGCGCCCACCGTGCGGGCCAGTTCGTCGTTCGGAAGTTGGCCGCTTAATTGGATGAAATTCTCGATGTCGAGGAGCAGAAACCAGCAGGTCAATTCGCGCACGTCCCGCACCGTCATCTGGGCCTGGGTGAGGTAGATTTCATCATCCTCGGACCCATCTTTTTCGAGATGGAAAACGAGACTCTGCTCGCCGATCTGGATCACATCGCCGGGTTGCAAGGAAACGGGCTGGATGACGCGGCGGCCATTCAGGTGGGTGCCGTTGCTGCTCCCGAGATCGACGAGCGAAAACTCGCCGTTGCCCTGCGCGTGCACGATCGCATGCTGCCGCGAAACCTTCTCAGAACTGAAGACGACATTGTTATCCTTCGTGCGCCCCATCGAAAAAGTGCGACCGAAGAGCGGGAGCTGCTTTTCGCCCAGGTCGAGCCAAGCGGAGGTCGCGTTCGTCATGCCAAAAGATCTTAAGCGAGGCGCGTGCCATTAGAGCCTTTCGAGGGCATGCCCTCTGCTTTTCAAAAGAATAATGCAAGAAGATAAGGGCGTGATTGGTGAATTGGATCCTGGCCAGACAATGCGAGGCGTTGTCAGCGGGACGCGGCTTTTTCAGCGCTTCACGCTCCAGAAGGTGTTGGGGCGTGGCGGGATGGGCGTGGTCTGGCTCGCGCGCGACGATCGACTCGACCGGCTCGTGGCCTTGAAGCTCGTGCCCGAAGAGGTCTGCTTCGACCCGTCGGCGCAGGAAGAGCTCAAGCGCGAAACGCGCAAAAGCCTGCTCCTCACGCATCCGAACATCGTTCGCATTTTTGATTTTGTGGAAGACGAGCAGGGCGCTGCGATCTCAATGGAATATGTGGATGGCTCTCCGCTCTCCGCGTTGCGCGTGCAGAAACGGGCGAAGTGTTTCGCAGTGAGCGAGCTCGCCCCGTGGGTCACCTCGCTCTGCGATGCGCTGGCTTACGCGCACGACTCCGCGCGGATTATTCACCGCGATCTCAAACCGGCGAACCTGATGGTGAACAGCCGGATGGAATTGAAGGTGGCAGATTTCGGCATCGCCTGCACCCTGCGCGACTCGATGAGCTACGTCAGCGTGCGGGAATCGAGCGGCACGCTGTACTACATGAGCCCGCAACAACTGCTGGGCGAAGATCCGGCCGCGACCGACGATATCTACGCCGTCGGTGCCACGCTTTACGAATTGCTTTCCGGGAAGCCGCCGTTTTTCGGCGGCGCCGTCGCCGCGCAGGTGCGCGAAGTGACGCCGCCCTGGGTGGCGGAACGGCGCGAGAAACTCGGGATCGCCGGCGAAGCTGTGCCAAAAAACTGGGAAGAAGCGATCGCCGCCTGTCTTTCGAAGAATCCAGCGGATCGCCCGCAAAGTCCCGTCGATCTTGCGCGACGGCTGGGTCTCGGCGGGACGATTCGCCTCACGGCGGCGACCCAGGAATCAAAGATGCGCGCCCTCTTGCAAGCACTCGTGCAGGCGCGCGTGGTCGGCGCCGCGGCCGGCGTCGTGGCCCTTCTCGCAGCGGGCGTGATCGCGTACCGCTCTTCCCGTTCCGCGTCCGAAATCAGACAGGCGGCCAACACTCCAGTCCCGAACGCCTTCGCCATGGAAGTGCGGCGGCCTGATTCGGTGCCCACGCCGATCCTCGCGCCGTCCGAGCCGTCAATCGAGCCTAACGAGACAATTACTGCGCCGGCCGCGCTAGCAAAAAACGGCGCGCTCCAACTTACGACCGCTCCGGCCGGTGCCCGTTTTGCGATCTTCTCCGGCGTCGTGGCCGGCCAGGCCGCGCCTGGCAGTCCGCCGATCCATGCCGGGATCGCGCCGGAATCGGTGGGCGATCTGCCGCCCGGTCGTTACACACTTTTCTTCCGCAGCGAAGGCTGGCCGGAGGAACGGGCCGAGATTTCACTGGAGGCGGGTGAGACTTTGCCGGTCGATTACACCTTTGCGCACGGTTCCGTTAACATCACGAGCAATCCCGACGCCGCGGAAATCTTTCTCGCTTCGCAATCGCTCGGTCGCACGCCGCTCGCGGTCGATCTGCCGCTGGGCAAACAGCAACTCACCGCGCGCCATCCCGACCGGCCGGAGAAAACGCAATCGGTCGCGGTTGAGCCCGACGCGGTCGTCACGCTTGCTTTCGATCTGCGCGCCGCGACCACCTCGCGTTCCTCCTCAAGGCGCCGCCGCCCGAAACCGCCGGAGTCCGCCTTCGAAAAGTTTAGTCGCAGCTTCAAAAAAGCTTTCTCGAACAAGCCGCCGCCGAAGAAGCGGAAAGGCTGATGCGCGCCTAGTCTCTGGCTGCTCTCGAAGAGCGGTCGAGGAGAATCGCGACGAGCATATCGCTCATCACGTTTACCCCGGAGCGCGCACGCGCGATGATCCAGTCGACTGGCAGAATGAGCGGTATCGCCACCACGATGAGCTGCTCCGGCAAACCCGCTGCCGCAAGCACGAGCGGGAGCACGATCAACCCCGCCTCCGGCACGCCCGCCACGCCGATGCCCGCCATTAAGGAAGCGAGCACGACCACGCCTTGTTGCCCGAGCGTGAGATCGAAGCCGTAGGCTTGCGCGAGAAAAAGCGCGGCCATCGCTTCGTAGAGCGTGATGCCGTCGTTGTTTAAATTCGTTCCCACGCACGCCGCCAAACGGGCCGAGGCATCCGAGACGCCGATCTTTTCCGTCAGGCAACGCAGCGTTACCGGCACGGTGGCGAGGCTACTGTTACACGAAAGGCCGGTGAGAATCGCGTCCGCGCCGCCGCCCAGATATACGCGCGGTGATTTCCGGCCGATGAGCCACGCCACGAGCGGGTAGTAAACCAGGCTGTGCAAAAGAAGCCCGAGCAAAATCACGAAAAGGAAACCGCCGAGCGCGTGGAAGATCGTTATGCCCGACCGTCCCATCACCTGCGCCACCACGCCGAAGACCGCGAACGGCACGGCCTGCACCACCCAATGCAGCATGCGGATGAGTGTTTCGTAAATCGTCGCCACCACATTTTCGATGGCGCCAAATCGCGCACTCTGACCGTCCGCAGCGTGCCGCAGTTTCACATGACGCAACGCCGCGCCGCCGAGCAGAGCGAGCAACACGACCGTGATCACATTGTTCCGCGCAAACGGCTCGACCAAACTTTCCGGCACGTAGCCGGCAATATTCTTGAGCGGATCGAGCGTCACGCCCGGTCCCTCGCGCGCCGGGCCACTCGCTTTCGTTTCGTGCTCCACGATCCCTGCGATCTCATTCAAGCGTCCCCGCCACTGCTCGCCGGGGCGGAGCGTATTCATGAGGGTGAGCCCAATCGCGAACGCGACCGAGACATTGCAAAGGCAAATCAAAATCAAACGCAACCCGCTTCGCGCCGAAATCTGCACCTGCAGAAACGCATCGAGGATCGCGAAGAAAATGAGTGGAATCGCGAGCGCTTTCAGCAAGCGGATCACGAGCAATCCGAGGATGCCGAGATCGTCATTGCGCAGTCCTGGAAAGATCGGCCCCGTCCCGAAAATGACGCCCAGCGCGATGCCCGCGGCCACACCGGTGAGAACGCGCGCGTAAAGCGGTAGGCGCGGCGCCGCCGCTTTTTTTCTCGGCGCGGTTGGCGTGGAATTCATCCCGCCCAGCGTAGTGCGGGTGTCAACGCTCGTCGGATTCTCCTCGACCCCGGTGCGAGAAAAATAGCCTCTTCACGTCCCGAACTGCATCCCCCACATTTCGCAGGAAACTCGCAGCTTCCTGCTCAACGCGCTCGCCGTCTCTGCGGCCATGGCGCGATTGCCTCTTTTAAGACGGTGTCATCATCGAGCAGGATCGACTCCAGGACGGAGAGGGGGAGGCTGCCGTGCTTGATTAGCTCGTCGTGGAATTTTCCCAAGTCGAAGTCTTTGCCCATTTTATCGCGGTAGCGCCCTAACAACTGCATGATCTGCCATTTGCCGGTCATGTACCAAATTTTCTGCGTGGGATCGGAGGCAGCGCCGGCGGCTTCGCCCTCGGCGGCTTCGCGGTCGAGTCCGCCGGCTTCCATGAAATACTCGACTGCTTCTTCGAAGGTCCAGCGGCCAGTGTGCAGGTTAACGTCGACGCCGATGCGGGCGGAACGGTAACGTGAAAGACGCAGGACCTGGCCTTGCGCGGCGGAGCCGTCGGGATAAAGGCCGGTGCGGGTGAGCATTTCTTCGCCGTAGAGCGCCCAGCCTTCGATGAAGACTCCGTCGTCGTGCTGGCGTCTGATTTCATTGGGGACGTGGTTGGCGATGGAGAGTTGGAGGAAATGGCCGGGGATGCCTTCGTGGCCGAGGATGGGGCGCGGATCTTCGATCGCGGCGCGGATGTAGAAGTTCTTCGATTCGGGGTTGTAGGTTGGGATGAAGTAGAAGCCGCCGTCGTCTTTGTCGTAGACGCCGGGTGGATTCATGAAGCCACCGGGGCTGGTGGGTTTGAAGGCGGCGGGGAGTTGGCGGATTTGGAAGGGGCCGAGGTAATCAGGGAGGGTGATGAGTTTTTTCTCTTTCAGGAAGGCGATCATTTCCGTTTGCCGGCTTTCGTAGGCTTTCAGGAACGACTCCTGATCGGGCGGAATGTTTTTGCTGCGCGCCGGATTCGGGTCGGCCATCGAGGGATCGGCGAGCATGGATTCGAGGCCGCGATAGCGCGCGAGCTCGGCGCGTCCGAGCATTTCAACCTGCGTGGCGTCGAGCGGGAGGAGGAGGGCGTGCTTGAGGTAGTAGTTGTAGTTCGCTTCGCCCATGGGCGCGAAGTCGACCATTTTCGGGAGGCGTTTTTCGAGTTCGTCGGCGTAGCTGTGCGCGGCGGCGATGGCGGCGTCGCGCGCTTGCACCAGCTCTGACTTCTCGTTAAACGGCAGGTCAGCGGCGAGGGTCATGAGGCTGTCGGTGAAGAGGGAATCGATCGAACGGGCGGATTGGATGGCGAGCTGCGCGTAGAGCTTGACGGGCTGCTGTAAATTGCTCAGGCCTTGCTTGAGCATGGCAGGCATTTGCTGGAGACGCGCGGTCGCGGCGAGGGCGCGTTTTTGCGGGGTGTCGTATTCCTTTTTGAGGAGCGAGAAGATGCCGTTCGAGCATTCGCTGATGTAGAGCTGCGGATTGGTCGCTTCGGATTTGAGGATGCGGTCGCCGAACTCGACGCGTTCCAGTTGCGCGCGGAAGAGGATCCAATCAATGCGGTCATCTTTGGCCCAGTCATCGGTTTTCATCGCGCGCACTTTTTCGAGCAGCGCTTTCACGTGCTGCGTGCGCTCCGTCACTTTCGCAGCGGAGGAAATCGGTCAGGCGATCGTCCCAAGTGTGGAGACCAGCGTCGCTACTGCGGACGGGATAATTTTCGTTGCGCCAGGCGTAGTAATCCTCCGCCAGTTTGCGCAAGGCGGCGGCTGCGGCGCGCTGATTAGCCAGTTGAGCGCCGGCGGGCCTGGCGAGGAGGGCCTTGTCCGAGACGTCGGAGTTTGGCTCCGGGGTGTGTTGTGCGAGGGCGGTGGCGGCGAAAAGGCAGGAGCAGAGGAAGACGGATTTCACAGCGGTGCATGCTACGCAGCGAGGCGCGCGGGAAGGAAGTCGAAACGGATCGCCGGCCGGCCCGTGTCACTTAAACTTTACGGCGGCGGACGGGCTGGGCGCCGGATTGGTCGGCGGCTTCTTGTGTTTCGCCATCACTTTTTGGGCGGCGTCGGCGCCGGCTAGTGGCATCTCCGAGCTGCCGGCGCCCGCCTGGTTAATCAAGAGGCCAAGATGAACGACAGCGCTCAGCAGGACTCCAACGGTGAGCCCGAGCCCGATCCCGTGGCCGACACTGCGGTGGGGAAAATCAAAGATACCAGGCGGCCTATCCTTGTGCACACGGACAGAATCTCTTTTAGCGCGCTGGGCTGCAAGCTCGGCGTTGCCCTGGTTTGCCGGCGCGGCTCGTGAAGCTTAAATCGCTGCCACGGTGAGCGCTGCGGCGAAGCCATGGGGTGCCGGGAGATCGTGAATGATCCACGCTCCCGCCACGTGCAATGAGGCTGCGGGCATGGCGGCATCCTGAATGACTTCGACCGCGCGCAGGTCGTCGAAGACACCCTGGCCTTTGGCTTTGACGTAGGATTCCTTCCGCGTCCAGGCGCGGAGAAAAGCGATGTGCCGCGCGGCAGAATCCGCGAGGCCGCGCCAAACTTCGAATTCGCGCGTCGAGAGAATGCGCGCGGCGAGGGCGGAGAGATGCGCATCATCCGCCGCGAGACGCGCGGTCGATTCGAGATCGATACCGACCTCGCGATCCCAAGTGCAGGCGAACATGGCCCAGCCAGCCGAGTGCGAAAGGTTGAAGCGCAGGAAGCGTCCATCTTTCGCCGGAGATGCGACCGCGGGTTTGCCATGCGGGCCGTAGACGAATTGCAGAAATTCGGGCGAAGTCTCCAGCATTGCGCCGACGAGTTCGCGCAGAAGTCCACGCGCCGCGATGAAATGGCGGCGATCTTTTTCAAAATGAAAACGCGCGGCGCGAGCGCGTTCCGTTTCATCGAGGGATGGCTGGAGGTGAGCGATGTCGCTGGCTTGCAGCGCGTCGAGATGCGCGGTCCAGATGCGAACTTCGCGCACCGGGGAGGGCGGGGATTCGTTCAGGCAGGCGCGCATGGAACGATGTGCGAAAATGTAAAACCTGCCGCAGCGGGAATCAGACGTGGAACCTTCCGCTCACGGTGATGGCGTCGACCGCTTTTTCCCGCGCGGCCGGCGTGGCTTCGAGGCAGCGTTCCATGGTGTTCGCGAGGTTGTCGACGTGGGCGGTGATGCATTCGAGGTGGCTGCCCTTGAGTGGATGAATCGTGAGATCGGGGGCGAGCTGTTTCCAGGCGCGAGCCACGTTTTCCACGCTGCAAAGCACGTCGTCGGACAGGAGAAGCGCGACCGGTCGATCGTAGGGCTGCGCGCGATAACCGGCCGAAGCCCAGAGGAAAAGCGAAGCCATATCGCGACCGGTGATATCTTCGGCACTAGGAGCGGTCGGGCTGGCGGGGGCTTTCCGGCGGCGACGGAGCAAACGGACGAGCGAGCCGGCTTGATTGGACACGCGGCGCACCAAGGTGCGGCTTTGCTCGCGGAAGGATAAGGTGCGCCAGAGATCGAGTCGCGCGCGGTTCACCACCCAACGTTCGAAATGCGCGACTTGCGCGTCTTCGTCCCAGCCGAACATGTTGCCCATTGGCATAGGCTGCGAGGACAAATTCCGGCGAGCGTTTCAGGCAAAGAGCCACGAGCGAATCCGGTCCTACGCCGAGAGAGTGGAGATGATTTGCCAACTGCGCGGCGCTTGCCTCGAATTGGCGGTAGGTGATGGGTTTGCCTCCCATTTGCAAGGCGAGCCCATCCGGGTGGAGCGCCGCTTGTCGGGCAATCAAGCGCGAAACGTGAGCCTCGCGCGGCCCACCGCCAGTCTCGGCTCCCTCCGTTGCGAGGAGGTTGTTCGGTTCGTCAAAAGTTGGTGCAGGACAGTTCATGGATGAAAAGGCGGAGGCTGGGCGGACCGCGCCTTTCCGTAATACCCGCAAAGTTTGTGCCATCGCGCCCCGCCCGTCGAGAAAAGCCTAACCGGCGCGCAGGCTGCGGAAGCCGCGATAGCTCAAGCCCATATTGACGAGCAGATTCGGCAGGGTGGAGATGAGGTTGAAGATGAGGATGCCGGTGACGCTGGAGAAGTCGGTGAAGGGAATGAGCGCGACCTGGGTAGCGAGGGTGGTGGGAATGTAGAGCCAGGAGCCGGCGATCCAGGCCTTGGACGCGTTCATGAGCCAGAGCGTGCCGACGAGGACGTTCGCGACGGTGCCGGCGACCATGAGGAGTAACTCACGGTGCAGGTGCGCGTATTGTTTGCCGAGGACGAACAGGAATTGGTCGGGGAAGAAGGTGGCGGCAAGGAGGACGACCACGCTGAAGACGGTGACGCTGCCGAGAATCGCACCGTATTGGAGCCGCATGCGGGACGCGACCTGGCAGCGGGCGAAAGCGGGAACGAAGATATTCGTCATCAATTGGCCGATGATGGCGAAGATCATGGCGAGCCGGCCGAGTGCTCCCACTTCGGCGACGGAACTGGCGCGCGTGCCGAAGAAGCTGATGAGGAAGATCGTGATCTGTCCCTGGAGGCAGAAGAATATGGCGTTGGCCGCCTGGTTCTTGATGAAGCCGATCATGGCCCGGCGATCGTCCTCGTTTTCCGGGGCGTGAAGATCGATCACGGCGGCGGCGTAGCGGCGGGTGAGCCAATATTGGAGCAGGAAGGCTGCGGCGCCGACGAGGATGGCGATCCCGGCATTCAAGAAAACCAGGGCGAAGCCGAGCAGGACGACGAGGCGGGCGAGTGCGCCGATGATATCGATTTTCTGAATGCGCGAGACGTCGGAGCGCAGGCGTGGCACGACCGCGAGAACGCCGAGCGAGAGCTGCACGGAAAGGCCGGCGAGAATGAGCCCGATCAAAACGATGGAATAACCGAGGGAGGCGCCGTTGCGCGCCAGCATCAGATACAGAATCGGGGTGATGAGGAGAACGGAGAAGCCGCCCAGTTTCCAACGCAGATTTTGCGCGGTTTTGATTAGCTGACCGAAGCGGTGCCGATCGTGCCAGACGCGACCGCCGATGGAGACGAGACCGATGCTGATGCCGATGTCGGCCAAGACATTGATCGTGCCCTGCATCGTGTTTGCGATCGTGAAATAGGCGTACTCGTGCTGATTCAAATAGCGGACGAGCAGGATGCCGCTGATGAAGCTGATGCACTGCACGAGCACCTGGACAGAGGCGAAATTGCCGACGATGCGGGCGCGTTGGAGCGCCCGACGCACCATGGGTGTCGTCTCCTCATTCAGCAGGGGCGTGGAAGTGGGGCCGAAGAAGCGCATCAATCAACCGGAGGCTGTGGGCATGGCGAGGAAGGAAAGCGTGCGCGATGCCATGTGCGCAAGCATTGCCGAAAAACCAGCAGCGCGCATCATTCAGCGCGCGGCGCGGCTCGAGAAGCCAAACCATGGCACCCGGCACAACCGGGGACTGCCGGCCGGCGAACTATATAGTATGCTGGCAATCGTGGCGCGGGTTCCGAATCTAAGTGGGAGAGAACGGCGGACGTTCTCGCCTTGGAAGGGAAAATTGTGGGCGTGGAGCGTGGTGGCGCTTCTCTCGTGGACGTTTAACGCCGAGGCGATCATTCTTTTTCGCACGGCCGACCCCGCGGCCAATACGACCGCGCCGACCGGTGAGCTGTTGGGCAGCGGGTGGCAATTCCAAGGCCGGTTCGGCGATTTCCTCGGCACGCCGATTGCCCCGCGTTTTCTGATCACAGCGCATCACATCGGCGGTGCGGCGAATTTTTTCTATCGCGGCGCGACCTACACGCTCCTGCGTTCGTTTCCCGATCCGGCGAGCGATCTTTCGATCTGGGAAGTGGCGGAGACGTTTCCGGAGTACGCCCAGCTTTACGCGCGGAGCGATGAAGTGGGGAAGCGGATGATGATGATCGGGCGCGGGACGCAACGCGGTGCGGAGCGTTTCGTGCAGGGCGAGATGCGCGGCTGGGAATGGGGCGCGACGGATAGGGTGCAGCGCTGGGGCGAGAACGAGGTGGCGGCCATCACCAGCGGCGGCAGTCTCGTGCAAGGGCTCTTCGATCAGGCGGGTCTGCCTAACGAGTCGACGCTCTCGGCGGGAGATTCGGGTGGCGCGCTTTTCCTCCCGGATGGCGGGGTCTGGAAGCTGGCCGGGATTCATTATGACGTGGATATGTATTCGTCCGGCCCGGGGGGCGGCGGGTATGCGGCGGCGTTGTTCGATCAACGTGGATCCTACCTGGCGGATGGGACGCTGGTGACGGGTAACGCGCCGGTTCCGCAGGGATTGTATGCGACGCGCATCTCTTCGCGGATCGATTGGATCATCGGGACCATCGCGCCGCGGTTGGTGAATCTTTCGGCGCGCTCCACGGTGGGCGGCGGCGATCAGGTTTCGATCGGGGGATTTATCATTCAGGGAGCGCCCGGGCAGAGTCGGCGGGTGGCGATTCGTGGGCTGGGGCCTTCTTTGCAAGTGAATGGCGCGCCGGTGCAGGGGCGGCTGATCGATCCGGTGCTCGAATTGCACGGCGGAAACGGGGCGACCATTTCCACGAACGACAACTGGGCGGAAATGCAGGCGTCGGAGATTCAAGGCAGCGGCCTCGCGCCCTCCGATGCGCGCGAGGCGACCATCATTGCCACCCTGGCCCCCGGTAATTACACGACCGTGCTGCGCGGAAAGGATGGCGGAACGGGGGTCGGGTTGGTCGAAGTTTACGATCTCGACGCGACCCTCGAAGCGCGCGTCGGCAACCTCTCGGCGCGTTCGTTCGTGGGGATGAATGATCAGGTTTTGATCGGTGGATTGATCGTGCGCAGCGTGTCGCAGCGACTGCTCTTGCGCGCGCTCGGACCGAGTCTCGCGGCGCAGGGCGTGAGTGGCGGATTGGCAAATCCCACGCTGGAATTTCGGGACGCGAACGGCGCTTTGCGGGCGGCGAACGATAACTGGCAGGACGCGCCGAATCGGAATGAAATCACCGCCACGGGGATCGCGCCTAACGACACTCGGGAGGCGGCAATTCTTCTCGTTCCCGGGCCGGGCAGTTTCACCGCGGTGGTGCGGGGCGCAGGGGAAACGACCGGCGTTGCGTTGTTGGAAGCGTATCTGCTCGATTAGTTCACACGGGGGAACATCTCGGCGGCGAGCGCGGCGAACTGCTCGAGATCGAGCGATTGCCGGCCATCGGAAAGCGCGCGGTCGGGGTCGGGATGGAATTCCAACATCGCGCCGTGCGCGCCCACCGCGCGCGCCGCTCGCGCCAGCGGAGCGACCCATTCGCGGCGGCCGGCGGCGTGGCTTGGATCGACGATGATCGGGAGATGGGTGCGCTCGCGCAGAACGGGGACGGCGGAAAGATCGAGCGTGTTGCGGGTGGCGGTTTCGAACGTGCGGATGCCGCGTTCGCAGAGGATGACGCGGGAGTTGCCCTCGCTCATGATATACTCAGCGGCGGCGAGCCATTCGTCGACCGAGGACATGAGGCCGCGCTTGAGCACGACGGGCAGGCGGGTGCGACCGACGGCTTTGAGGAGGGCAAAGTTTTGCATGTTGCGCGCCCCGAGCTGGAGGGCATCGGCTTCGCGGGCGAGCGCATCCACGTCACCCGGATGCACCACTTCGGTCACGATCGCGAGGCCGTAGGCGTCGGCGGCTTCGCGCATGATCGTGAGGCCATCGAAACCGAGGCCTTGGAAATCGTAGGGCGAAGTGCGCGGTTTGAAACAACCGCCGCGGAGCAAGCCGCCGCCAGCTTCGTGCAGGGCTCGCGCGCAGCTCGTGATTTGTTCGCGTGACTCGACCGAGCACGGTCCAGCGATGAGGGCGAAAGGCGCGTCACCGCCGATCCGGACCCGGCCGATCTCGACCACGGTGTCGTCGGAGCGATGGGCGCGGGAAGCGAGGCGGTAGGATTTGTTAGGCGCCGCCGGCGTGGCTTTCTTCGCCGCCGGGCTCGGAGCAGGGTCCGCGTTGTCACGCGCGGCGGGGCAGGGAATCTGATTCGGCGTGCCCGCCACTCCGCGAGGGTAGACGCCGAGCACGCGGACCGCTTCCGCGTGGCCGGATAATTCCTGGAGCGCTTTCGCGACGTGTTCCTCGTGCGGGCCGCCCTCGAAATCCATGTAGAAGAGATATTGCCACGGCCGCTCCGGGCTGGGCCGCGACTCGAGTTTGGTGAGGTTGACGCCGTGCTTCGCGAGGGCATCGAGCCCGCGCGCGAGAGCGCCTTCGGCGTGCGCGATCGTGACCAGGAGCGAAGTTTTGTGCGGCAAACGGGCGTCGCCCACTTTTGGCTGGCGCGCGATCACGACGAAGCGGGTGTAAACTTCCTTCTGGTTCGCGACGCTTCGTTTCAAAACCTGCAAGCCGTAACGCGTGGCCGCTTCCTCGCTCGCAATCGCGCCGCGCGAGAGGTCGCCCGATTCCGCCACCAGCATCGCGGCGCGCGCGGTGTCCTCTTCAAACTCGATCCGGCAATCGTCGAGATTCTCCAGGAAGGTGCTGCATTGCGCGAGCGCCTGCGGATGCGAGCCGACCCGTCGGATCAATCCCAACGGCACCGGCTCGAGCGCGAGCAGGCAATGTTCGACGCGAAGAATTTCTTCGCCCACGAGATGAAGATCGGCTCGGTTGAGGAGATCGTAGGTTTCGGTAATGGAGCCGACGACCGAGTTCTCGATCGGGAGGAAAGCGAGTTCGGCTTCCTTGCGCAAAACGGCGTCGAGCGCCGCGCCGAACGAGGTGTAACCGTGATAACGGACCTCGCGCGGCGAAGCCGCGAAATGCGCGCGGGCCGCGGCGTGACTGTAGGAAGCTTCGACGCCTTGATAGGCGATGAGGAGGGGAGCAGCGCTGTCGTTTTCCCCCTGACGCGCAGCCTGAAAGCGCACGGAGTGATCGAGGATGCGTCGGTAAAGCGATTGCACGAAGTAGCCGTCGAGCCCTTCGGCTTCGGCCAAATTCGAAATGCGATTCAGCAAATCGCGCTCCCGCGTTTTGTCCTGCAAAGGAAGCGTGGGGTCCGCTTTCAGCGCGGCGACTTCGGAGACGAGACGTTGGCGTTCGGCCAGAGCCTGCACCACGCGTTGATCGAGGCCATCGAGGCGCTCGCGAATGGATTGGAGTGGATTGGACATGAAGGACGAGAGTTCGGGAGAGGCGCGGCGCAGGTGCGCTCGAGCGGACGAGGGCGTCGTAGTGAGCGACACGTTACTCCAATTCTCCGCCGCCTTCACCTTTCGTCGATTTCAGCGGGCTCCAGAAAGTCCATGGCTTGCGCGATAAGGATGCGCTTGCTGCTTCACCTTCCGCAGACGAAAACTAGGCCATGGTGAAAATCTCGCCCTCGATTCTCTCCGCGGATTTCGCCCGCCTCGGCGATCAGATCACTGCGGCGGTCGAGGGGGGCGCGGACTATATCCACGTCGATGTGATGGACGGCCACTTTGTGCCGAACATCACCATCGGTCCGATGATCGTGGAAGCGATCCGCCCGATCACGACGCTGCCGCTGGATGTGCACTTGATGATCGAGAACCCTGATCGTTACATCGCCGATTTTGCGCGCGCGGGTTCGAACATCATCACGGTGCAGTTGGAAGCGTGTCCGCATTTGCACCGGGTCGTGCAGGCGATCAAGGAACTTGGCGTGAAAGCCGGGGTCGCGATCAACCCGGCCACGCCGGTGGCGAGCTTAACCGACATCCTTTGCGAACTGGATCTGGTGCTGATCATGACCGTTAACCCCGGCTTCGGCGGGCAGAAGTTCATCCGGCGTTCGATCCCAAAATTGCGCGCCCTGAAAAAGATGATCGCCGAACAGGACGCCTTCTGCGAAATCGAAGTGGATGGCGGGATTAATTCCGAAACCGTGACCGATGTGGTGGCGGCGGGAGCGGAAGTGCTCGTCGCCGGTTCGGCCGTCTTCAATCAAAAGGCGACGGTCGCCGACAACCTGGCCGCGTTGCGGAAAAGCGCCGCGGCCTAACGAATCGAACCAGGAATAAAATTATGCCGCATGTCGTCACCACCAAATGTGTGAGTTGTAAATTCACCGACTGCGTCGTGGTCTGCCCGGTGGCCTGCTTTTACGAAGTGGATAGCCAGCTCATCATCCATCCCGAGGAGTGCATCGATTGCATGGCCTGCGTGGATGAATGCCCGGTGCACGCGATCTATGCCGAGGACGATCTTCCCGCCGAGTTCCATGCGGACATCGCGCTGAACGCCAACGAGGCGCAGCGCGTGAAGGACGATGGCCAGGGTCCGATCGAGACGAAGAAGGATCCGCTGCCCACCGCAGAAGCGAGGAAAGCCGAGCTCGGTTACTAGGCGGGGCGGCCCCGGCGTCTCGTTCATTGCCGGGATGCGTGGTGGCGGGATTATGCTTTTGTAGAATTTCAGAAAAGGACGCAGCACATGAAAATCGCAATTGCAGGCAAAGGCGGAAGCGGGAAAACGACCATCGCGGGAATCTTGACGCGTTTGCTCGCGGAGCGCGGGCAGGAAGTCTGGGCGATCGATGCAGATAGCAATCCGAACTTTGGCGTGACGCTTGGCGCTTCGCCGGAAAGCGTTCGGGGAAGCAAGGCAATGCCGGCGTCCATTCTGAAGGAAGTGAAGGATGCGGATGGCAAGTCGACGGTGCAGCTCGCGATGCCGCCGCGACAGGTGGCGGCGGATTTTGGATTGCCGATCTCCGATCGTGTGACGTTGCTCGGGATGCACACGATCGAGCATGCAGGCGCTGGCTGCGCGTGCGGCGGACACGCGCGCGTCCGGCATTTCTTGAGCGGAATCTTGAAGGAGGAGGGGGTGGTCACCGTGGTCGATATGGAAGCGGGGCTTGAGCACCTGAGCCGCGGGACGGATCGGTATGTCGATATGTTGCTGGTCGTGACCGAACCCTATTTCAAAGCGCTGGAAACGGCGCGGCGCTGCACTGAGTTGGCGCGGGAGCTGGGCATTCCGCGCATCGTGGCGGTGGCAAACAAGTATCGGAGCAACGACGAACTGGTGGCGATCCGGAATTACGCGGAGAAGCATGGACTCGAACTCGTGGGCGAGATTCCGTATGACGAAGAGATCCAGAGCGCGGATGTGGCCGCGCGCGCGCCCGCTCTGGAAGGCACGCACGCAGGCGTCGGGGCAGTGCGCGAGATGGGGGAACGCCTGGAGATACTGGCGGCGGCTGCTTGACGGTCCGCGCATTTTCCCGTTAAGCTGCTCGCAAGTCGGCAACATTGAGTTTCCTATGAAAAAATTCATCGCTTCCCTTTCGGTCGCTCTCGTTACCTTGCCGGTCGCCGGCTTTGCCTGCGGAGGCGGCGATTGCAGCGGGATGGAATTACCTGCGCCGCCGGCACCGGAGCCGGGTGCGGTGGAAAATGTTGTCAGCGTGTTATCAGATAATGCCGGTTTGACGGCTGGGCTCGTGCTCGCCGCTCTCGTGGGCTACGCGATTGCGCGGCAGCGGAAAGCGCTGGAGGCGACTTCGCGCGGACCTGCTCTCGCCCGCGGCGTCTCATAGCGCTGCGGCCAGCTTATGTGTCTCGCGATTCCCGGTAAAATACTCGAGACGCACCGCGAGCATGAAATGCTCATGGCCAAGGTGCAGTTCGGCGGGATCACGAAACGCATCTGTCTTGAATACGTGCCGGAGGCGGAAGTAGGCCAGTACGTGCTCGTGCACGTCGGCTTCGCCCTTGCGATCGTGGACGAGGAAGAAGCGAAAAAGATTTTCGAAATGCTGGAAGCGATCGGCGGGCTCGATGAGCTCGACGATCCGACCGAATCGCCGCCGCTCTATCGCAAGATCGAGCCCAGCGCGGCGCCGTAGCGACCGCGGCTGCCGGAGAGCCGGCTACTTCGTTTTCAGCGCTTCGAAGTTCTGCACCAGCATGTAATTGTGCCCTTCGTATAGCGTCACGGTTCCGCGCGCCGTGACCCAGTAATCGCCGCCCGCACATTTGTGGGTCAGCTTTTCCAGCTCGGAGAGCTTCTCGTTAGGCAACAAAAAGACGATGCCCGGCTCGGTCGCGGTTTGGAGGACGATGTTGTCGGGGGCTTCGCCGACGCCCCAAGTGCACCAGCCGCACATCGCGCTGCCGGTCACCTCCATGTTTTCGCTACTGGGCAGAAGTTCGCCCCACTGAGGCAGGGGCGGCGTTTGGCGAACGGCCTTGGGCGCGGCCGCCGCAGTTGCGCGCCGTTTCTCCGCGCGCTGCCGATCGAACCAAATCCCGCCCAGCACGGCGGCGATGGTGACGAGGAGAAGGACGAAAACGAGAGGTTTTGATTTCACTTAAGGGTGGGGATTTTGGCGAAGAGCGCGGCATTGGTCGAGGAAGGAATTTGGCAAGTGCAAAGCGGGTTACGCAAAATACCGGAGTTCTGTCTTGACCCACGAGGGCTGAGTCAGAGAATGAAAAGATGATGTTGTTCCTTCAACAATATCCCGATGGCAGAGCCCTCTCGGTGGCGCTCCCACCATCTTTCGCTCCCGGAGCCTTGGGCAGATGAACTGATTCAGCCGCAATATTTATGAGCACCATTACCCTCGACCCGCCTCCTCCAGTAGAACGACAAGTCGGTAAGGTGGATCACTTCCGCAGTGCGGCGGAACGCGAACTCGAGATCGAGCCGCAACCGAAGGACGAGACGTTGCCGCTCGGGCCGCTCAAGGTGGTGCATGCATTTTGGCTCGCGGGAATGAGCTGCGATGGATGTTCGATCGCGGCTGTGGGAGCGACCGCGCCTTCGGTGGAGGATTTAATTGCGGGAACAATTCCCGGAGTGCCTCGCGTGGTCTTGCATCACTCGGTGCTCTCGGTCGAGTCGGGTCACGAATTCATCCGCAACTACGAGATGGCGGAGCGCGGCGAACTCGGCGCGCCTTATGTCGTGATCTACGAAGGCTCGATCGCCGATGAGCGCATCGCGGCGGCAACCGGCGGCTATTTTTCTGGAATGGGTGCGCAGAAGATGCCGGACGGTTCCAGTCAGCCGATTCCGACGGCGAGCTGGCTGAAACGTCTCGCGCCGGGCGCCGCTGCGGTCATCGCGATCGGCACGTGTGCGACGTGGGGCGGCATTCCGGCCGCATTCGGCAATCCCACGGGCTCGATGAGCATCATGGATTTTCTCGGGAAAGATTACCGCAGCGCGTATGGATTGCCGGTCATCAATGTGCCGGGCTGCTCGCCGGTGGGCGACAATTTCACCGAGACGATCGCGTGCACCTTGCTCTTCCTAAACGGGCACGGGCCGCTTCCCGAATTCGACGAACTCGGCCGCCCGCAGTGGCTCTTCAGCGAGACCGTTCACCAACGCTGCGTGCGTGCCGGCTATTACGAAGAGGGGACCTTCGCGAAAAAATATGGCGAGAAGGAGTGCCTGGTCGAAATCGGCTGCTGGGGGCCGGTGGTGCAGTGCAACATCACCTCACGCGGTGCGATCAACCACATGGGCGGTTGCATGAATACGGGCGGCATCTGCATTGGCTGCACGATGCCGGGATTCCCGGATCGGTTTTCGCCTTTCTATAAGAAACCGCCGGGCGCGAACATTTCGAGCGCGGGTTCGAAGGTCCTCGGCACCTTTATGCGACCGTTACGCAAGATTTCGATGGAATACCTAAACCGCGAGCCCCGCTGGGTGCGCGAAGGACATGTGCCGAGCGGATGGGGCCATGTGGAAAATCCCGGCCTGATCAAGGGTTTGGTGCACAAGCTTTACATCAAATATCAATCCCTCGGTTCGAGGAATACCTGGAAAGCGGAGTAACCCGGAGCGCGGCTTCTACATATATGTACTGGACCCTCGGATTCATCATTAGCGGCGCGATCGTGCTGGTGGTCGCGCTTGTCCTCATCGTCATTCTGGTGGTCGCGCGGAAAATTCGCTTCCTCGCCGGCGAGGCCCTCAGCGTGGCCGGCGAAATCGAGGCGGCCACCAATTGCATTTGGGGAATTGAAGGCGCGAACGATCTCGTGCGCGACACCGCTCGCGCCGCGAAATCGATCGAAGGCCGGGTCAAAGCCATCGCAGGCGTTTTGGAGAAAGCATCCTAATGGATCAACAAATGCAGCAGCTGTGGATCATCTCGCTCGTACTCGCGGTCGTGGTGGTAATCGTGGTCGCGGTCCTGCTCGAGATGATCGTGCGCACGGCGCGCGGAATCGACGGCCTCGTCCATTCCATTTGGATCGGCGGCAAACGCATCGCAGGGAACACCGTCACAATCGCGCTCCTGAATGAGACGAACAAACTCGCGGGCAACATTCTAGGTTCCGCGAGCGAGATCGCGAAAGCTTCTTCGAAGATTCGGCAATTAACCGGAGGAAACGCATGATGGTATTGCTCGTTACCCTGACTTGTCTCGCCGCGGTGCTCTTGCTGGTAGTCGTGGCGGTCAACGTCATCCGCATCAACCGCGGGCTGTATTCGATCGGCGGCACGCCTACAAGTTGGCTCGCGAAGATCCGCTTCGGTTTGCGCGCGATCGAGACCGAGACCGGCCAGCTCGCGCCTCTCGTCACCAATTTAAACACCGGCCTCGGCGCGCTCGATGGCGGGTTGCGTCAGGTCGAGCAGGATCTGCAAGCGGCCGTGACCGCACTCAAAGGAGGCAAGTCATGAAGCCGGAATACTGGATTTGGGGAACGACGCTCGCGATCATCACCTTTGTTGTCGTGCCGCTCGCGCTGCATTTACTGCATCGCACCTTGAAAGCGGCGATGTCGATTGAGCGTTACGCGCGCGAATCGCTCACCGCCGGCGTCGGCATTGCCAATAACACTGCGGCCATTCCGGCGCTCGAAGCCACCCTCGCGACCGCCGGTTCGCTCGTCGAAGCGACTCAACTTTTAAAAGCGCGCGCCGACGATATCGGCGGCATCGCCGTCGATCTGGCGGCTTCCAAATAATATGACGATCTTCGACATTCTCGTTTGGTGGTCGATCGGCCTCACCGCCGCCATCGTGCTCGCCCTCGCGGGCTACCTTGTCCCGACGGCCTGGTTTCTCGCTCGCACGGCCGGCCATCTCACGAAGCTGGTCGGTGGTTTGAAAGCGGTTCGCGATAACGCCGCGCCGCTTACCGGTCATCTCACGAGTCTCGGCGGCGGCCTCACCGTGCTCCGCGATGAACTGCAGGCCGTCGATAATCGGCTGGGCGACGCGGTGGAAATTCTCAGCAATTAATCGTTGGTCCCTTTCCTAACTTATGTGTTTCAAAAATTTACCGATCGATATCGATGCCCAGGGAAGGATGACGCTGCGCGACGACGCGCCCGGCGCTTTCGGCCTGACCGGCCGTGCACCGCATAACCCGGGGCCGAAGGCGCTGACCGAAGAGCAAATTCACACGCTCCTGGCGAAGAACGGCTACATCAAAGACGTCGATTTCGATCCGGTGACGCGCGTCGCGGGCGCGCTCGCTTTTCACGCCGTCGCAGATCTGAAAGAGAAGCGCGTCCTCACCGGCAACTCGATGGCCACGCTCTTCCGCGGCTACGAAGTGATCATGCTCGGACGCGATCCGCGTGACGCCATTTTCATCACCAGCCGCGCCTGCGGAGTTTGTGGCGGTGTGCACTCGGTTGCCTCGTGTCTCGCGATTGAAATGGCGCTCGGCATTGTCCCGCCGCCGCTCGGCGTCATCGCGCGAAATCTCCTCCTCTCGATGGAGTTCAACTACGATCACCCGCTCCATCTTTTCCTGCTCGCGGGGCCGGATTACTCCCGCATGATCGTCGAGCAGACGAACCCGGAAGTCTGGGATCGCGCCAAGACCTACCGCGCGCCCGGCCGCGACTGGCACGGCTACGACACGATCGGCGCGATCATGGAGGACTTGAATCCGCTCACCGGCAAGCTCTACGTCGAGGCGCTCAACATGACGCGCGTGGCGCGCGAAGCCTACGTCGTCCTCGGCGGAAAATATCCGCACCCGCAGACGATTGTGCCCGGCGGTGTCAGCACCACGATTTCGCTCCAGACGTTTAACGAGTTCTACGTCCGTCTGCAAAAATTCTTCGACTACTCGAAGAAAGTGGTCGCGATCTGGGACGACATCACGGAGTTCTTTTACGAGGTCAATCCGGCTTACAAGCATGTCGGCGAGCGTCCGATGCACATGATCGATCCCGGCATCTGGGACGACCCGGATTCCTACGATTCCACCTACACGAATTGCGACACTTGGGGCGACCGCCGTTGGGCCACGCCGGGCGCGATCGTTGATGGCCAGCTCGTCACGACACGACTCACTGCGCTCAACACCGGTCTCGAAGAATTCATCGATCGTTCGTTCTACGAACCGTGGGAAGGCAAGCGCTTCGCAAAAGATCCAAACGGTAATCCGCTCAGTCCACATCATCCCTGGAACAAGGAAACGAAAGCGAAACCGGGCGGGCAGAATTGGAAGGAACGCTACTCGTGGTCCACCAGCCCGCGCTGGGATCGACAGACGACCGAGGCTGGCTGCTATGCGCGTCTTTGGACGACCGCGGCCGCGCAAAAAATTCGTCCGAATCCGTTCATCGAATCGACCGGCCACAGTTTGAAAATGATGCTTCCGAAGAGCGCGATGCCCGAGCGTCTGGTGGAGTGGAAAATCCCGCCGGTTTGGAATGCGTTCGAGCGAAATCGCGCGCGCGCCTACTGCATCGCGTTCAACGCCACGGTGGCGATGAACGACTGGCTCATCGGGCTTAATCTGCTCAAGCAGGGCAAGACGGAAGTCTCCACGCCGTTCGAAATTCCGAAATCCGGTAATCAGATCGGCGTCGGCTTTTGGGGCGCGGGTCGCGGATGGCTTACGCATCATCTCGAACTGCAGGACGGGCACGTGGCCAATTATCAAATCGTCACGCCGTCCACGATCAACGCCTCTCCGCGCGATCCGTGGGACCACCCGGGCGCTTACGAAGAGGCGGTCTTGAACACGCCGCTCCTCGAAACCTTCACCGACGAGAAGGATTTCAAGGGTGTCGATATCCTGCGCGCGATCCGGAGCTTTGATCCTTGCATGCCGTGCACCACGCATATTCACGCGGGGAATCGCGTCATCTCGCGCGAGATCAACACCTGCGCTTGTGGCGCGGATGAAGACGAACCGCACGATCACAAGCATTAGGGCGCGGGCCTTGCCGGAAATTTCCTGATGCGCACCATCATCGCCGGCGTCGGCTACATCAATCTCAGCGACAGCTCCGTCGGGCCGATGTCGATCGAGGCGCTGAAAAAGGAATCGTGGCCGAGCCACGTGAAGATCGACGACTTAAGCTACGGGCCCATTTCGGTGGTGCATAATTTCGTCGAAGCGAATCCGAAATACGACCGCATGATCTTGATCACAGCGGCGGATTTCGGAGCGCAACCACCTGCGATGCGCTGGCATCGTTGGCCGGCTATCCTGCCCGATCCGGAGGAGATTCAAGCCCGCGTGGTCGAGGCGGCGACAGGCGTGATCGACTGGCAAAACCTGCTCGTGATTTTGCAGCAATTCGAAGTGCTGCCGCCGGAAGTTTATGTGATCGCGGTGCAACCGGTGCAGACTGAGTTTGGCCTCGATATGAGTGAAGGCGTCGCCGCCTTGTTCCCGGAAGTTTTGCGCGTGGCGCGTGAACTGGCCCTGCACGGAGCGACCGAAACGCCGGAGCACGCCGCCACCGCTGATCATGTCTGATAATCTCAGCAACTTAAAGGCCGAGATCGAAGAAGACGCCGCGCGGATCGCGGAGTTGGTCAAGCATTTCGAGGAATCGAAGGAATGGGAGACGCAGGAGAAGGTCTTCGAGATGCTGGGGCGGATCGATCACATGCACCGTGCCTGCATCTGGCGCATCCATGAGGTGATGACGGAACTCGGCGGCAAGGGTTTGGTCGAACGCCTAGAGATGGACCCGGTGGTGAAGACGCTCTTCGTTCTCTACGATCTCCTTCCACCGAATTCGATGCACGCGCCTCCCGAACATCAGCCGCGCGATCTGCTTCCGGAATAGCGATGCGCATTCTGATCGCTGGCGTCGGCAACGTGCTCCGCTGCGATGATGCTTTCGGCGTCATCGTGATGCAGCGGTTGGAGGAAACGCTCGCCGTCGAGGGCGTGGAATATTTCGAGAGCGGCATCGCGGGAATTTCTCTCGTGCAAAAGCTGATGGACGGCTATGACGCTCTCATCATCATCGATGCGCTGGATCGCGGCGCGGAGCCGGGCCGTGTCTTCGTGCTCGAACCTGATGCGGAGGCTCTGCGCAATCCGCCGAGCCGGCACGAGGCGACCGATTTGCACCAAGCCGATCCGGAGGTCGTGTTGCGGATGGCGTCCGCCTTGAATACGCTCCCGCCGCGCGCGTGGATTGTCGGCTGTCAGGCGCAGGATTGCGACGCGCTCGGTGCGCCGCTGACGGAACCGGTCGCGCGCGCGGTTCCCATAGCCGTTGATCGCATCCGCCAAATCGTACACACTTTGCAGAAGGAGACTGCTTGTGAACCCGCCCGATAATTCCGAGACGCCGAAGGAAGGCATCGCTGCGACCGACGAAATCCTGCAGGTCATGTATTGGCTGCGCGGAGAGAACATCGCGCAGGATGTGGCCGCGCCGGAGCTGGCGCGCTGGGTTGCGTTGGAGCCCGCGCAGATTTCGCCACTGCTCGAAGCGCTGGTGGAGTCGGGTTTGGTGGAACACGTGCCGGATCGCGACGTTCGGTTTCGCCTAACGAGTTCCGGGGCGTATGAGGGCGGGCGGCGTTTTGCCGACGAGTTTTCCGAGATGATCAAACCCGGTCACTACGAATGCAGCGATCCGAATTGCGATTGCCGGCAATCGGGTAATCCGGCGGATTGCGCGCACCAACATTGACTATGCGAAAACTAATCCTCATCCCACTTCTCCTCACCGCCGCCTTCGCGCAGGCGCAGGAGATGACGCCAGAACAGCTACTGGAAAAGGCGATCACGCATGCGGGCGGATGGGAGGCGTGGATGGGCACAAAGTCGGTGCAATTTCGTAAGACAATCGTGCGTTACGAGCCGGATGGATCGGTGAAGGAGACGCGCGTGCAGTATCACAAGTATTTGCTGCACCCCTCGCCAAAGATGCGGATCGATTGGGAGATGAGCGGCTCCAAGGGCGTCATGATCAACGACGGCCGGAACGCGAAGAAATACGCCAACGGCAAAGAGATGACCGAGCGGACCGAGATCAATTCCGCGCGCGGAAATTCCTTCGGTTCGCACTACGTTTTCTGCATGCCATTCAAGCTGCGCGATCCCGGCACGGTGCTGGCGGATGGCGGACCGATGACGCTGGCGGACGGCAGCGTGGTGCAGAAAATCCGGACGACTTACGAGAAGGGCGCGGGGGATGCGGGCGGGATGCACACCTGGACTTACATGTTCGATCCGCAAAGCGGCCGGCTGGTGGCGAATCATCTCGAGTACGAATCGGGCAAGTTCGATTGGACCGAGTACTTCGACGAAAAGACAATCGGGAAAATGTTGCTCTCCACCAAGCGTGTTGGCTACAACGCCGACGCACACAATAAGACCGGACCGAAGCGTTCGGAGACGACCTACGACGAAATTCAAACCGATGTCGATTTCCCGAAAGACACCTTCAAGTTTCTCCACTGAACCGAGCACCATGCCAGACACAGCCAAGCCTCGCCGCCCGCGGAAGCATCGGTTGATGGATACGGCGGAACAGCTCGCGGCCAGGGATGAAATTCTGCAAGTGATGTTCTGGCTGCGTGGGGAAGGTCTCGCGCACGAAGTCGCGCCGGCTGACCTCGCGAAATGGGTTGGACTTTCGGGCGGAGAAATCGAGCCACTCCTCGTGCAAATGCTGGGGTCTCGCTTGGTGGAACGGGTGGTGGTGGACAGCGGCGCGGAGGAAGGTGTGCCGCGCTTCCGCCTGACAGCGAGCGGGATGCGGGAGGGGCAACGACGTTTCGCGGAGGAGTTCTCCGAATTCACCGGCCCGCGGCATTTTGAACACAGCGATCCTGACTGCGATTGCGAGAACGTCTCGCGCTTCAGCGTGTCGCTGAAGAAGGGCCTCTTCCGCCAGCTCGACGAAATGATCGAGCAGAAGGGCTACGAGAACCGGTCGCTCGCGATCGCGGACATGATTCGCGACAAGCTGGTCGATCACTGGCAGGAGGCGGGTGAGTTTGACGCGGTCGGGACGATCATGGTGGCGTTTGATCCGCGCGATCGGCAAGTGCGCGCCACTTTCGCCAATCTCCAGGAACAATATCTGGAGACAATTGTGTCCACGCTACGAGTGCAAACCGATCCGCACAGCGGGATGGAAGTGCTGGTGGTGCGAGGAAAAGCTGCCGCGATCAAGGTTTTAGCCGACCGCCTGATCGGCGCAAAGGGCGTCAAGCACGGTAAACTTTCCCTGACCGCGACGACCGAAAATCTTTCGGGCTAACGCGGCAGCAACCCGCGCCTGGCCGTCGGCGCAGCTGACTAATTTGGGCGCGGATCGGTTTTGGCGTTGACCGTCAGTATTACTAAACCGTATTCGAGTAACACTCCCGTGAGCCTTTTAAGCAAAAGGCACCCGCGGCGGTTTCTAAATTACCATGAAAAAAACATCTCGTTTGGCCCTAATTTTATCTGTCCTCGTCGCACTGCCGTTTAGCGGTTCTGTCGCGCAGGACGCGGTTTCCACTACCGAGCGGGTCATCGTGAAAGATGAGATCATCGAGAAAACCGAGCTCTCGGGAGAGCAAGCTGCAGCACCCGCTTCCGTCAGCGTTATTCGTTACAC
>JBDSNB010000049.1:0-52944 GCA_039915555.1 Chthoniobacterales bacterium
CTCCCGTCTGCTCCGCTCTCACCGCCTTGGAGCACGCCGCCCAACCGTAACCGGGCGCACGCCGTCCCGTCAGGTGCCCGCCGTCCCCGACCGGCTCCAGTCCCCGCGCCGCAGCTAAATGCGCGGAGCTCAGCGCGAGCGTCCATTGCCCGCCAACCATGGACTAGCTGGTTGCCCGCGAAGCCCCCCCGGACTGATCGTCCATGATCGGGCAAACTTCGCGGCATGGCGAAGTCCACTGTGGGGAGTTCAGCCGCACGTCATCTTGACTCATCGTCCAAAGACTGATCGTCCATGACCACGCAAGCTTCGCGTCATGGCGAAGTCTCCCCGTACACGGCCCTTGGCGGCGTTTGGCCTCAATGTTCGACAGCGTCGTGAAGCGCTCGGTCTGTCGCAGCTCAAAGCGGCTGAAAAGGCCGATCTCGACCCGACTTACATCAGTGGCATCGAACGAGGTGTTCGCAACCCGAGCCCGCTCAGCATGGCGCGCGTCGCTAAAGCGCTAGGCTAAACCGCATCCGCCTTACATCAGCCGCATTGAGCCGCGCCATAGGAAAGCGGCTGCGCGAACGATGTGACTCATCGTCCATAGACGACGAGGCGTCTTTGGCTTTCCATTAGACCACGGACTCCACGATGATAGAACGGCTAACGAGAGAGCGATCATGAAGCTGGTCTCCTTTCACAAACTCGGCGAAAACCGGCACAGCTCGAGGTTGTGGTTGGAATCCCGCCGTCTCGAAGCTCTCGGGTTTTCCGCAGGCACGGCATTTATGGTGCAGCAGATTCGCAACGGTGTTCGCCTGACGCCGTCACCGGGTGGCACGCACCATGTCTCACAACGACGCGCCGCCGGTCGCAAACGACCGATCATCGATCTCGCCAGCCGCGCCATTCTCACATCGCTCGCTGGCTGGGCGGAGGTGCGTGTCGATGCGTGCCATCAAATTATTGAGGTGAAGCCTTCCGTTCGAGCGTTCTCGATTCGCGAGCGCCTTCGCGCGGCGCCACCATTTCAAACGTTGGAAGTATTCTGCGGCGGCGGAACGCTCTCTGGGGCGATCGCCGCGCATCGAGATTTCCAGCTCGTGGCAGGTATCGAGGTCGAAGCGAAGTTTGCGGACGTTTGGCAAGCCGCGCATCCGACGGCGACCCTGTTTCAGGCCGACGTGCGGCGCATTCATCCATCGGAATATCCCGCGCCTGATGTCCTTGTGGCCGCGATTCCATGCACGAGCCACTCAACGCTCGGGCGCGCCAAGAAATCACTCGCTGGTCGGCCGGAACTCGGCGACAGCGGCGACCTTTTCCTCTGCATTGCCGAATTGGTCGCCACTCGTCTGCCGCTCGTGTGTGTTCGAGAAGGTGCCGTCATTCGCGACGTCACTCTCTGGCCTCAGTCTCAGCCACCATTTGCGGCAGATTGGTTATCACGTCACCGAGACGATTCTCGACCCGCACGCCCAATGGAATGAACCGCAAGACCGCCGTCGTTGGCTCATGGTTGCGACGCTGCGCCCCGGTTTCGTCGTGCAATCGCCCGCCCAGCAGTTCGCTGGCGATCTGTCTCACTTGCTCGATTTACCGAGCGAACAAGATCGCGCCGATGCAAACCGCATCGCGGGAAGCATCGTTGCGTTGCAGCGTCATCACGAACGTCATCGTGCTCTTGGCCACGGCTTCGGATTCTCGACGATCTCGCCCAAGTCGCGACGAGTGCCAACACTCGTCCGTCGTATCACAAGATTAACGTCGGCCCATTCGTTGAAACTGCTCACGGCCTGCGGCTGCTTCGTAAACACGAAGTCGAGAAACTCATGGGCTGCACGATTGATTGCGAGCATTACGCCACGGCGATTGAGATCCTCGGGCAAGGAGTGCAAACGCGCGTTTTCTCGAACGTCCTCACTCAATTGTCCGCGTTCCTGCGCAACCCTCGAGGCTAATGAACTACACCGGAAGGGCTGACAATCGCACGGGATCAAACTGGCACAGGCGCGAAGAACCTGGCAAATGAAGAGACGAGGTTAAGCGGCCTGAATTTCGCAGAGACGGCGTGGTCAGTTGAGAACCGGGATCCCCAAGCCGCTGAGATATTCGAACGTCGGATCGTAGTAGTCGGAGGAACGTGTAGGGTCGGTCAGTTTGCCCGGCGGGAACGAAGATCACCATTCCTTGCCGCGCTCGGGTGAGGAGCACTCGATACGCGTTTCGGAGGTATGACCGATTATCGAGGTTCGCGATATTGGTCCAGCGGTCTCCGCGAAAGTCGTGGAAGCTCCAATTATCGCCCGCGAACCGAAGATCGCCATCCCACGTGACGCACGTCCAATCGAGTTCGAGACCCTGAACCTGAAACTCGGTCGCGGCGTCTTCGAGATAGTAACTTGATCGCGTATCGGTCTTGTCATTTAGGAACCAGTGGATGGGATTGACTTCGACTCGGATGTCAATCGCGTGTGGTTTGAGTCGCTGCGCTTTCGATGAAGCAACAAGTCCGAAGCGCTCGGAGCCACGCGCCTTCTTCTGCACCCATTCTTTCGCGAGATCCAAGTCACGGGTAACGACGATGGGATATCGCTTGGAGAGCTTGGCAAACGCTTCCCGAGCTTCGTTCCGCTCGCAGTCAAGCATGGCCTTGACGAACGCAGAGACGTTCTCTGCGCGGAAGGACCGCATCGAGACGGCAAGATGCAGAGAATCATCGAAGTGGGCGTCGCGCCTCTGGCCGATCTTTTGCAAGGCCTTACCCGCCGCATACTCGCTGTCCGTCAGCCGCGAAGAGATATAGACATGCCAATGAGGAAATGACTGATTGACCGCTTCCAGCCACGCATCGATGCCCGCCTCGCCGATGTTGATCTCCTGACCTCCGCCTACCAGGCAGATGATCACGGCCCAATCCTGATGCCGGTCCATGTAAGAAATCAAAAATTGCGGCTCCGAGTAAGCGAATCCGGCAAGGCCTTTCTTGCGTTGCATGAAATTTGATGTCTGCCGCAAATTCCACGCGCGCTGCGCTTCATCGAAAATCACCACGTGCTCGATGGGTGGACCCGAGTCGCGAAGCGCTTCGTCGCGAAAATGGTGAATGTTCTGAATGAATGCTTTGACGCTTTCGCCGACTTCACTCTTGCGGACTTTCTCGCCCTTCGCCTTCCGCCGAACGACCTCATCACGGGTGAGCGCTTCGCGGAGGACCGCAACGAGGGGCGCGTTGCCGGAAAGGAAAACGGCGTGCGTGGGTTCTTCGCGACGGCGATGTCGGGTGGCGACGTTTAAACCGACCAAAGTCTTGCCCGCGCCGGGAACTCCAGTTACAAAGCAGATAATCTTGCGCTGCGTAGCCTTTGCTTCATCGACGAACTCGTCTACCCGTCGCGAGGTGATCTTCAGATTTTTGGCTCCCGCATCATAGCGGGCGATGGCCTCGACCGAGTGCTGCGCATAAAGCGATCGAGCTGCTTCAATGATGGTCGGCGTCGGATGATAGGGAGCACGCGCCCACTCCTTCGGGTCGAAGGCCGAGCGCTCAATCGTCAGTAAGGCAGACTCAATCAGCTTGCGCAGATCATGGGGCGCAATGGAGACGGGTCTATAGACCTGGTCGGCATCCGCATCGAGTTGAAGCACGGGGGACTGCGTCGCTTCGGTGGCGATCAAGATCGGGAGAATCGAAACGCCGTGGCTGGCCTCATGGAAGTTTTTAAGATCGAGCGCGTAATCCCAGACCTGATCGAGCGCCGCGCGATCGAAGGTTCGTTCGCCGACCTTGAACTCAAGCGCGAAGACCATCGATCCGATGATCAGCACTACATCAATCCGTCGACCCATCCGCGGGATGTTGAACTCGAAGAAGATCGAGCCATCGAGGCCCGCGAGGTCGCGTTTGAGGTAATCGATCTGTGCAATCCAAGTGTCGCGCTGTGTGGTTAGGAGGGCGAAGTCACCGTTCGCGGCCAGCGTTCCCAAGATCCCTGTGGTTTCGGTGCGGCGAAACTCCTCGATGGGCGCGCTATACCACGCGCGGGACGTGGACTGCAGTGGAGACTCGGAAGTCATGACGTGCCTATGCATGCCATGACGGATTCCAAAAGTGAAGAAAACGCGGAGCTGACTGATTCGCCCACGGCTGCTCTGGTACGGCTGTGCGAAGCCGAAGCATGCCCCGTTGCCAAAGAATTGCGCGGACAGGTGGGCCGCGAACCTGGCGCGGAATAAGGACCGCGATCGAATTGTGACGCGCACCCTGCGCAAAGCCGGGTGGCGGGTAGTGCGAGTGTGGGAATGCGATCTGGCGCGCAACAACTGGCCGCGTGTCGCGAGACAAATTATCCGGGCGCTTGCCACACACGCCGCATCCGATCCTGCGATGGAGCCCGCTTGCGGAATTCACCCGGCTTAGACGAATGCCGGGGCGACGAACCGACCAGGTCAAATGCCTCGCAGCGTCTTCTTTCGAAATGCCGCGGCCTTCGCATAGGCGGCGACCTCCTCGTCTCGGTGGCGCCAGGAGAAGGCGCGACTGCGTTTCCGGCCATCGCGATCGGTGTAGGTGACGCTGTAGTGGTTTCGCCCCGTTGGTCTGAATACTCCCACCACAGGTTCTTCTAACCCCAGCGCTTTCAGAACTCTTTTGGGGATGATATTCAGACGCTTGTCCGGGATTTCCTTGAGCGCCCGGTCACGGAATTTCAGGGCCGCTCGGAGACTCTCAGGGCTGTGGCCGGCGAAATATTTTCTGAGTTCGATCCCGGCCCGAACGAACACGACTTGAAAACCGTCGTTGGTGACGCGGATGTTGCTGAATTTTGTGATGCCACGGGATGAACTCACGGAGCAAACCTATGGCCGAGAATGTGGTCCTGGAAATCCTTGTCTTGTGATTAAAGCGCGGGAGCGCCTCTGACCGTGCCGGGGTCCGCCCCATTTCCTGCCTTTCTCCGAAGGAGGAAGGAGCGGAATACTCGGCAGAGCGCGCAGAGTTCCCTGCCCGATTTTCGTCGATGAGGCGCGGCGGTCGCGCGGCTTATGATGCCGCCGTGAAGAAAACGTTTCGGATCGTTCCATTACCGACGGAAGTGGCAGAGAAGGCCCGCCGTGCTTCCACTCCCGATCATCAAATCGTCATCGCTGACGCGCCCGAGGCGTTTCCGTGTCGGCATTGTCTGCGCTGGGCGGACCCGGGCGAAGCGCTTGTCCTTTTCCCTTATCATTCAATTCCGCAAGGCCGGCCGTATTCGGAAAGCGGCCTAATCTTTGTGCACCGGGAACCGTGCGAACGTTATTCGAAGGTGAACGAGTATCCTGGCGCGTTCCGCCAGGGTCGCGTCGTGCGCGGCTACGATGCCCACGATGAGATGATCGCCGCCGACGGGGCGGGCGACATTCCAGAGGCCGTGATCGAGACGATGCTGGCGAATCCCGAAGTCGCTTACCTGCAAGTGCGGAGCGTGACCCGCGGTTGTTTTACCATGAAGGCGGAGCGCGTCTGACAGAGTTTCGAGGCACTTCCATACGTCGCTCCGATGCTGTATAGTCCAAACCATGAGCGTCCGAGAGATCGAAAGCGCAATTCATCAACTTTCCGTGACGGAGTTGAGCGAGCTTCGCGCCTGGTTCGAGGATTACGTAGAAGATCAGCTTGAACTGACCGACGAGATGAAGGGAAAGCTCGATGAATCACGGGCAGACATCGCCGCAGGTCGTTACACGACGCGGCAGCCCGGCTGATCTGCCGTGGCCGCGGCGCTCCAGATTTGGTCGGCGACTTACGCGCGCGCGTTCGATGATCTGCCGGCGACCGTCCGCGCCGCAATCGAACGTCGCGTGAATGAGATGGGCGCGCAGCTCGCGAGCTTCCCCCACAAGCGGCTCACTGGGCGGCCGGAATTCAAGCTACGAGTCGGAGATTACCGCGTCCTCTATGAGTTTGATCTCGCGGCCGGCAAAATCTTCTCCACTACGTCGGCAACCGAAAAGCGATCTACAAGACAAGCGAACGCTAGCCGTCGCTTCGCTGAAAAATCCGCGATACTTCGAGTAGAATTCGCTGCCTGATCTTCGTCGATGCGGCAGCGGGTCGATGCGTTCTATCCTGTGGTCGTGATGAAAACTCCCACTCTGCTTCTCGACGTGACGCGGGCCCGCATGTCTACGAAACTTCCGCTGCGTAATCCGATGGAACTTCTGCCGCCAACCCAGACGATGTATCGCGCGCTTTGCGCGCGGGATTCCAGCTTTGAAGGCATTTTCATTGCCGGTGTGCGCACGACCGGTATTTTTTGTCGGCCGACGTGTAGCGCGAAAAAGCCGGCGCCGCAGAACGTGGAGTTTTTTGCGACGTCCTCGGAGGCGTTGCTCGGCGGTTATCGTCCCTGCATGCGTTGCGCCCCGATGGATCCGACGCAGCGGCCGCCGGAATTGATCGAGCGGTTGCGCGCGGAAGTGGAGAAGGCGCCGGGCGGTCGCATTACGGAGAAAGAACTGCGCGCACTCGAGATCGATCCATCGACAGCGCGGCGGCAGTTCAAGCGTCATTACGGGATGACCTTCCAGGCATATCACCGCGCACGGCGGATGGGGATGGCGATGCGCAATGTGCGCAAAGGCGCGCGCGTGGATGAGACGCAGATCGAGAGCGGCTTCGATTCCGCGAGCGGTTTTCGCGAAGCGTTTACGCGCATGTTCGGTGAGTCGCCGACCGCCGCGAAAACGAAAACGGCATGCCTCTTCGCGGAACGCATCGAAACGCCGCTCGGGATGATGGTGGCGATCGCCGATGACGATGGCCTGCGCTTGCTCGAGTTCGTCAATCGCCGCGCGCTTGAACGCGAGATCGGGATTCTGCGCAAGCGACTGCGCGCGTCGGTCGTTCCCGGCGAACATCCGCTGCTCGATCAAATCCGCACGGAACTGGCCGACTACTTCGCGGGCCGCAGATTGGGATTCAAGACGCCGCTCGCGCCAGTCGGCTCGCCGTTCCAGCTGCGCGCGTGGAAACTTCTGCAAACCATCCCGATCGCCGAGACGCGTTCCTATTCCTGGATGGCGGAAAAGATGAATCTGCCCGGCGCGCGCCGCGCGGTGGGACGCGCCAACGGCACCAACATGCTGGCCGTCATCATTCCATGTCATCGCGTCATCCGCGCCGATGGCACGCTCGGTGGCTACGGCGGCGGATTGTGGCGAAAGCATTGGCTGCTCGAACACGAGCGCAAGTTCACCAAGCCAAAGGGCTAGACTTTATGTCCAGCGATTTCGAGAAGCATCTGCGTTTCATCGACACCTGTCACGACCCCACAGAGCAAGACGATCCGACTGCGCTTCGATAGTCGCGAACCCCATTTTGAGGTTCGACATCAGGCCGGGGGTTTGCTGGTATCGACGCATGCCACACCCGCTTACGCGAAAAACTTCCGAACATTCAGCGTTGTCGACGGCCGACGGGATTGTGAAAACGGAACCGCTAATCCACTGGCGGGGATGCGTTGCCTTCTTGTGCACTGCCCTCCTTGCCGTTACCGCGATGCGCGTAGCGGCGCAGGGCGTTCTCGTCCCACCGGGCGCGCCCGCGCCGACGATGAAGACGCTCACTCAAGTGGAGCCGCGCAAAGATGTCAGCACTCTTTCCGGTAACAGCACCGCGGTCTATGCCATCACGGTGGCGGGTTCGTATTACCTGACCAGCAACCTCAACGGCGCCGCGGGCAAGGACACCATCGCCGTAACCGTGCCAGGGGTAACGATCGACCTGAATGGCTTCTCGCTTCTGAGCACGGATTCCAGCCGCAGCGCTATTCTCGGGATCGACATCCTGGGCGATTCGGGCGCGTCGTTGACGGTGCGCAATGGACGCGTCGTAGGCGGCGCCTACGGCGTGCGAGGGACCACCCGACTGGCTTGTTATGATCTGATCGTGGAAGGCGGCTCCACCCAAGGTGTCCTCGGCGGAAGCGATTCCATCATAGAGCGTTGCCGGGTCTCCAGCGCCGGCATGCTCGTCGGCGTGCGGAGCAAAATCACCGACTGCACCACCACCGGAGCGTCCGGCATTTCTGTGGGCGACGACAGCCTCGTCACGAAATGCCAGACCACCGCTGGCGGAATCACTGGCACCGACAATGTGCAGATCAGCCATTGCAACGTGAACAATGCGCCGGCCTTCGGGATCAACGTGAACGACCGCAGCATCATTCGCTATTGCAATGTAACGACGACGGCCCGCGCTGGCATCCAGGTAAATTCCCGTTGCCGGGTCGAGCACTGCTCGGTCACAGGGGCGACGGGCTCGGGCCCCTCGGGTGACGGCGGATTTAAAGCCGGCAGCGAATCCATCTTCGAGTCCTGCCAGGTCACCGGGTCCGGCGTGCCCGGCTTTGTGAGTTCCTCATCCTGCCAATTCCAAAACTGCATTGCCAAGACCAACACCGGCGCCGGCTTTTCCTGCGGGACGCAGAGCCGACTCACCGACTGCACGGCCTCGGGGAACTCCGGTCTCGGAATTGACGCGGCGGATCGTTCCGTTATCACGGGGTGCCTCGCGCTCGCGAACAATGCCGGCGGCATTTATGCGACTGGCTTAGGCGCGATCTTGGACCGTTGTTCGGCAGCGGCCAATACCGGCGGCGCTGGGCTGCGGGTCTTTGCCGGCACCATTCGCGACTGCGAAGCGCGGGAGACGTTGGGCGGTCCGGGCATTCGCGCTTCCTCGGGCAGCATGGTCTTGCGCAATACTTCCAATTCGAACGGCGTGGCCGCCACGCCGCAGAACGGGTTCCTCATCGAAGGCGGCCGCGGCCGCGTGGAAGGCAACCACGCCTACAACAACACCGGTCTAGGAATCCAAGTGACCAACACCAGCTCGACCAACTCCGTGCTCGTAATCAGCAACTCCGCCGGTTCTAACGACACGGGCGAATTCAGCCTCGGCACGGGCAATGCGGTCGGCCCGATCATCTCGCCGTCCAGCGTGAGCACAAACACAATTCCAACCGCAAATTTCAATTTATAGCTGGCGAGGAGGCAAAGGCGCGCACGACGGCTTGGATTTCCACGAGCGGTTTTCGCGAACCCGACAACGGCGAAAGCGAAGGCCTGTCTCACGCGAAACGCGTCGAGACGCCGCTCATCATGATGGTGGCAATCGCGGATGGCGAAGGTCTGCGCTTGTTGGAGTTCGTCAATCGCCCCGCGCTCGAGCGTAAAATGGAATCCTGAAAAGCGCAACCTTCCGCGTGATGATGATTCGCCCGCCATCGCCGATCAATCGGAGATCGCCGGCGACGCTTCCGGGGGCGGTGCCTGCTCGGGGTCCGGAGTCGATTCCGGGACAGCGGGCCGCTCCGGTTCGAACAGCACGCGATATCGCACCGCATATTCATCCTGCGATTCGATCTTGCTCTCGTCGTAGCGCTGCGTCCGCGGCTTCGTCCACTCCGACCACGTCTCATCCACTTTGGGCGATGCGGGCAACGGCACCGGAAATACTTGCGGGCTCTCGTCGCCGGTATGCGCCGTGATCTCGCGGTTCGCATTCCTTGAATTCAACCGTGCCCACGCTGGAACGGTGATGGCCTCCAAGTCCGCCGTCGCTTCACTCCAGCGCAGTCTCGAGTAATTGCGATCGGAAGCGCTCACGACCAATGCCAAATTAAAACCCGCCGCCTCCAATTCTGCGATCGAGCGATTATCCTCGGGACCCGCGCTTCGATCTCCAGCGCGAGCGCTTTCCCATCGACCAACGGCGGGTGATTTGCGATCGCATAGCTCCAGCCACCGACCGCCAAAACTAGCGCGACAATGACCGCCAGCGCGACGCCCTGCCGTTTCAAATAACCGGTAAATCCAGAGCCACCTAAAGCCATTCCGATCCAAAAGCCCACGCTTCCACCGACCAGGAATGCGAGAGGAAGAAAAACACAGACAACTCCGTAGGCGCGTTCCCCTTCAAAGCTCGAGACCTGGTGAGCCTGCATCGCCCAGTCCGAGACCGGGATAGCCAACGCCGCGCCTGCGAGCGCCGTGAGAAACGCCACCAAAAGCGCGATCGGCCAACGCTTTCGCTTCGCGGTCGATTCTTCCGACGTGGCATCACCCGTAGACACGGATCGCTCTTTATCCGGTCGGACGCGCCATGCCAAGCTCGGCGCTATCGAGCCACCCACTTACCCGGACGTGATGCTGCTTCCAAGCCTCCCACGCGCTGGCGGCCCAAGCGCGAACACGTGCCACATGCTCCACGGCCGAGGTCGCCGCGGCCACCTCCACCACCGTCAGCGGTCCCATCGAAGGGGGCGGCGTCAGCCAGACGAATTTCTGTTTGTCCTTCGCCGCCGTTTGGATCATCGCCGTGGTCGCGCGGGCGCTGACGCCGCGTTCCAAAACAAGGCACAAGCCGATCAGATGCAACGCCACCGATTGAATGCTCTGCGGAGAAGGCCGGCCAGGATGTTGGACCGCGTAGGCGTCCACGATTAGCTGTCCCGCCGCGGCGTAGTTCACATCCGTGTACTGGCGCGCGATCACTTCGCCATAGGCGGCCCAGCAACCGGGCGACGATTCCATGTAGCGATGGGTTGGACCCGCGATCTCGGGAAACATGCCGCCGCAGCCGACACAACGCACACGTGCGTTCGCCATTTTACTCCGAGTCCTGGCGGACGATCGCTCCGCCTTTCATTACAAAACGCACGTGGCGCAGCGCGCCGATGTCTTTCGTTGGGTCGCCCGCGACGGCGACCAGATCCGCCAGCAAACCGTCGCGAATCGCGCCGCGATCGGTGAGATGAAAGACGTTCGCGTTACCACTCGTCGCCTGACGCAAAACTTCCAGCGGTGTGAAACCGTATTCGCGCACGAGCAAATCCATCTCGCGCGCATTTTCGCCGTGGGCGAAGACGCCCGCGTCGCCGCCCATCACAAACGTCACCTTCGCCTCGCGCGCCGCTTTCATGCTCGCGCGTTTTTGCACGAGCCGCGGCGGCTCGGGATCGCCTTCTTTCCAACCGCGATAACGTGAGATCGCATCGCCTGCGGCGACCGTCGGACACAGCGCCACGCCTTTCTGTTGCATGAGCTTAAAGACTTCGAGCGTGCCCTCATCGCCATGCTCGATCGTTTCCACCCCGGCATTGATCGCGCGCCGCATGCCTTCCGGTGTGCTCGCGTGCGCCACGGTCGGGCGACCCGCGGCCCGCGCGGCCTGCACGATGGCGTTCAGTTCCTCCTGAGAAAATGTCGGACGCGCCGGCTCGTCTTTGCCCCATCGATAATCGGCGTAGACCTTCACAACGTCCGCGCCTTTGCCGATTTGCTCGCGCGTGGCGCGCACGACTTCGTCGACGCCGCTCGCTTCCTGCGCGCCTTGCGGCACCTGAAGGTCAGCGGACAGTTTCGGCCCGTAACTTCCGCTCGCCACAATCGCGCGCGTGGCGATGAGCATCCGCGGACCAGGAATAATTCCCGCCTCGATCGCCTGCTTCAATCCGACATCCGCATAGCCGGCCCCTTCCGTTCCGAGATCGCGCACCGTCGTAAAGCCCGCTTCCAAAGTTTTCCGCGCCTCCGCGGTGGCGCGCGCCGTGCGGTAGGCTAACGACTCGTTCAAGACCTGATCGTTCCACGGCGTCTCGTTGTAGGGATGAAGAAAGAGGTGCGCGTGGCCTTCGATGAAGCCGGGCAAAAGCGTCTGACCGGGAAGGTCGATGATGCGCGCCTCGGCGGGCGTGGCCACTTCGGCCCCGAACGCGACAATTTTATCGCCCTGGACGAGAACCCTCCAACCCGCGTGCATCTCCTGACCATCAAAAACCGCCGCTGGTTGCAAAAGGATGGCCTGCTCGGCGCGGGCCGGCGCGAAGGCGATCGCCAACCCCGAAAAGATCAGCCCAAAGGTTAGCCTCATATTTTCTCCGCGATGATTTCGAGGAACATCGGCGTGGTAAACCAGGAGCCCGGGGTTTGCTCCGCTTCTTTAAACTCGCGCAGCACTTCCGCAGTCCATGCCGGCGTGACGCGGCCGAGTTCCTGCAAACGCGCGAGATTGATTTCGGTAAAACTGGCCGGCCATTGCCAGGTGTAATCGCACGGCGAAACCGTCCGAACGTGTGGCCGAACTTCGAGGACGCGAAAGCCCGCCTCGCTCAGCAAACGTGGCAGTTCTTTCGCGATGTTCGGCTCGCCGCCCGCGCTGCGCCAACTCTCCATCACCTCCTGGATGAAGCGTTGGAGGTTCGGTTTCACCGGCATGAAGCAGAACGTTTCGTAATCGCTGTACTCGTGAAAAATAGCGCGTCCGCCCGGCCGCAAGGCGCCGGCAATATTCGCGAGCAACTTCGGCGGCGAGGAAACGAACGACGCCACCCAACGACACCAACTCGCGTCATAGCCGCCCGCGCCTAACGACATCTCCATCAAATCGCCTTCGCGGAATTCGACGTTCGCCACGCCGTGATTGCGACAGCGTTCCCGCGCCACTTCCAAAAAGCGCGCCGAGCGTTCCACCGCCAGGACGGCGCCCGTCGGTCCCACGATTTCGGCTAAATCCGCCGTGGCATAACCTGGTCCGGCGCCGACGTCGATGACGCGCGAGCCGTGGGTGATGCCGGCGCGCTGCCAGCAATCGGTCACGATCGAACGCCAAACGCGATGCTGTAAGCCAAGCCGCGCGACCTCTTCGTCGTGCGTGCCCAGGACATAGTCGGTTTCGCGTTTCTCTGCGGTCATGCGGCAAGATGGCCGCGCGCGGCGCGTTCGCCTACCACGATTTTCGAGCGCGTCATTCCGGAAGTCTACGCGGCTGGTTTCACACGCTTCAGGAAACCGTCGGGTGCATACGTGAGCAAGAATTTCTCCCGGGTGTGGTCGATCACGAATTCGTCCGTCTCGGCCGCGAATTGGCGCGCGGCGACGAGCGGCCCGGGCGTGTGCTCCTTCCAATCCATGAGATCGACAATCCCGTCCTCGGCGATGAAGTAGCAGCCTTCGGAAATGAGCGGCGTGTAAAGTCGCAGCTCTTGCAAGACATGCGCGGCGGCGTGATTGCCATCCGCCATCACCATGATTTTGCGGCCGGCACACAGCGCGCGCACCTCCCGCAGGGTCTCATCGGCCACGCTGTCGCCCTGAATGAAAGTAACATTGTCTGGCAGAGCGAGCGCCGGGCGTTCCAGATCGATCGCCACAATCCGAGCGCTATCCCCGACGAAAGTGCGCAGCGTATCCGAAAGCCAGAGGGTGGTCCCGCCATGGCGGACGCCGATTTCCACCACAACCTCGACCTCCGTTTCCCAAATGATTTCCTGATAGACCCAGAGGTCGAGCACGTTCTTCCACGTGAGCACGCCGCGATAACTCACATTTTCAAAAACGATCTCGCGCTGATAACGCTCGACCCACTGGCGCAAGGTCAGGTCGAGATGAGAGCGGAGTGGACTTTCTTCAGCAAGTTCAGGCATGAAGCTGATCCTTTAGAGACGCGGGAGCGGGTTATGCAGTTTCACGGGCGAGGCCTTGCGCCGCAGCTTGATATTCAAGAGTTCGACGAACACCGCGAAACCCATCGCGACGTAAGTGTAGCCCTTCGGAATGTGGAAGCCGAGGCCTTCGCCGATGAGATTGAATCCGATAAGGAGGAGGAAACTCAAAGCCAGCATCTTGACCGTGGGATGACGCTCAACGAACCCGCTGACCGCGCCGGCAAATAGCATCATGACTCCGACCGCGATAATCACGGCCGCTACCATGACTGCGATCTCATCCACCATGCCGACGGCGGTGATGACGGAATCGAGCGAGAATACGACATCGAGGAGGATAATTTGCACGAGGACGGAAGCGAGCGAAACGACGCCGCGAACGGAGCTTTGTTCGTCCTCGCCTTCCAGCTTGTTGTGAATTTCATGTACGCTCTTCGCGATGAGAAAGAGTCCGCCGCCGATTAAGATCAAGGCGCGGCCTGTGACCTCGAACCCGAGGAGAACGAAGAACGGACGGGTGAGCCCGACGATCCACGTGAGCGAGAGCAGGAGCAGAATGCGCATGAGCATGGCAAGGCCGAGCCCGATCTGGCGCGCTTTCTTTTGCTTCGCGGCTGGTAGTTTCCCCGCCAGGATCGAGATGAAGATGATGTTATCGATCCCGAGAACGATCTCGAGAACGGTGAGGGTGAAGAGGCCGATCCAGGCGTTCGGGTCAGTGATCCATTCCATAAAAGCGCTCCGATGATATTCGAGCGCGAAGGTTCGGGCGCGGCGGGCATTCGTCAACCGTCCGTCTCACGCGCGCGGCCCGTCTTGTCTTTGCGCCCGCCCACGTTCAAACTGCCCACCATGCCCCGCCTGCCCAGACAGAAATATCACGACATCGAACGCATTATCGAATTCGATTTCGTCCGCGCGACGGAAGCGGCGGCCTTGAATTCGCTCCAGTGGCTCGGTCGGGGCGAGAAGGAACTGGCGGACGCCGCGGCGTGCGATGCGATTCGCGGGATGTTCGATCTGATGAATATCTGCGGCGAGGTCGTGATCGGGGAGGGCATCAAAGACGACGCGCCCGGTATTTTTAAAGGCGAACAACTCGGGACGTGGATGCCGGGTTCGCCGCCGTTCGACATCGCACTCGATCCAATCGACGGCACGACCAACATCTCGAAAGGGATGCCGAACTCGATCGCGTGTATCGCGGCTGCGAGCCCGGAGGAGGGCGTGAAAGTGGCGCTGCGCGACATTCCTTCTTTCTACATGATGAAGCTGGCTTACGGGCCGGCGGTGACGAGGGCGATGAAGATCGCCGGGATTGATACGATCAAGCTGGAAAGCCCGATCGAGGAGACGCTGCTGTCGGTCGCGCAGGCGTTGAACAAGCGGGTGCAGGATGTGGTGGTGATGATGCTGGACCGCCCGCGGCACCAGGAAATGGTGGCGGAAATCCGACGCGTCGGTGCTTCGTTGCGCATGATCAGCGATGGCGACATCGCGGCCGCGATCGGGCCCGCGATCGCGGAAAGCGGGATCGATCTTTACCTCGGCATCGGCGGTTCCCCGGAAGCGGTCCTGGCCGCGGCGGCGATCAAGTGTCTCGGCGGCGACATGCAATGCCGGATGTGGCCGCGCGACGCCAAGGAGCGCGCCCAGCTCATCGAGGAAGGACACGAAAAAGATCTCGATCGCGTCTTTTTCGCAGACGATCTGGCGCATGGAGAGAACATTATTTTCTGCGCGACCGGGATCAGCGACAGCGCCCTGCTGCGCGGCATTCGCACCCAGGGACCGCACACGATTACCTACTCGATCTTGATGCGGGCGAAGAGCAAGACGGTGCGCTTCATCCGCGCGCAGCACGACTTACAGAACAAGACGATCCGGTTGCGGTCTGATAAACGGGAGCATCGGATCTGATCTGATTTCTCGTCCGAACCAGGTGGGAACATCTCTCCTCGACATCCGTCTCCGCCTTTGTTGGAATCCCCCTACACCACGCGCTTATGAGACAAATCCCAAAAACCGAACTGTCGCCAGATAATGGCTGTGTCATCGACACGAAATGGAACGTCGCCCCCCTGAAGTATCACGCCTGTGCGGCGGCCTTGGACAAAGAGGACACGCTTGTAGAATCGCCGCCGATGCCCGAAATCATCGTCTACGATCACTCCGGTTTTAAGGGCGCCTATGCGCGCACGAATCTTAGTTTTCTCTACCTCGGCGATTTCTGGAACGATCGGATCAGCTCGCTCGTTATCGTGAGCGGGGTCTGGCAATTCTACCGCGACGATTACTACAAGGGCGACATGTGGGAACTCGGTCCCGGTTTCTACGAGTGCTTCTTCATGGAGAAAGGCCCGGATGACGTGGTCAGCTCGATGAAAGCCGTCGCGTTGACCTGGGGTCGCGAGAAGTAACGCGCGATACGGGAAGTTCCTGACCAAAGCAGCAGGCGCTGGCGCGCGGCACGACACCGGCATGGAAAACTCTGTCGGTGGTTCGAGAACCATCACGTCCGCAGTGCTGGTGTTGGCCACGCTGGTCGCGTGGCTCGGCGCGCAGCCGTTTGCCGGCGGATGGAACGACGGCAGCCGGCTCGCAACGGTGGAGTCGCTCGTCGATTACGGAACGTGGGCGATCGACGATTCGATCTTCGTGGAACCGGCTCGCGCGCGCGGTGCGCCCTACGCGGCAGACGCACGCGCAGTCGAGCGCGGGACGCAGGACAAGCTGCTCATTGGCGGTCGCTATTACTCGGATAAATCGCCGGTGCCGGCGCTCTTCATGGCGGGAGTCTATCAATTGCTGCAATGGACGACCGGTCTCGTGGCGCGCGAAGAGCCGGCGCGTTTCTGCCATCTGCTGACTCTTTTTTCCAGCGGACTCGCGTATGTCACCGCGGTCTGGGGAATCGCTCGACTGGCGAGTTCCCTGGGAACGGCGATGCGACTACTCGTTAGCGGCAGCTTTGCGTTTGCGACGGTGGCGCTGACGTACGCACGGCAGGTGAATAGTCATATTCTGCTGCTCGCAGTTTGCGTCCTGCTTCTCGTACGGCTGACGCCGCGGACGCGGGCGCAGCTCATGGCGGCTGGCACGCTCATCGGTTTTGGCTACACGCTCGACCTCGGATTGGGACCCATTCTCGTACTCAGCACCGCGGGCTTGATCGGTTATCGCACGCGACGCTGGAGTTCAGTGGCGTGGTTGTTAGGCGCAGCGTTGCCTTGGTTTGCGCTCCATCACTATCTGAACTGGCGCATCGGCGGCACTTTCACGCCGGCGAACGTACAGGCGGCCTATCTGGCGTGGCCGGGATCGCCTTTCGGGGTCGCGAATATGACGGGACGCTGGGCGCACGATTCCGTCGGCCAGTTTTTCCTCTACGCGCTCGATCTGCTTTTCGGGAAGCGCGGATTCATCGGCCATAATCTGGCGCTTTATCTTGCGTTGCCCGGCGCGCTGGTGCTGGCGCGGCGGCGCGTCCGGGAAACGCCGGAAATCGTCTGGGCGGTCGTCTTTTTTATTGGCAGTTGGCTGGTTTACGCTTTCACCTCCACGAATTACTCGGGCGTTTGCGCGTCGATTCGCTGGTTTGTTCCTCTTCTCGCGCCGGCTTACTACCTTCTCATTGTCCTCCTGCGCGAGGTGCCGCGCCATCGGGCTGAGCTGTTTATCCTAACGTTCTTTGGCGCCATCATCGGTCTGCTCATGTGGTGGAAGGGGCCGTGGATGACGCGGATGGTGCCGGGGTTTTGGTTCATTCAAGGGGCCACGCTGATGACCTGGCTCTGGTATCGCTTTGCGGCCAGGAATCGAAGATCAAAAATGGGATGACTTTGCGGCGCTCTGATTATTTCTGGCTGAGTTTGTCTTGCCTCGCCCTGTTCGGACTGGGGCTCGTGGGGGGGCGTCCGCTCAGTATGCACGAGGGCGTGCTGCCGCAAACTTCGCGCGAGATGATGGTCGATCACGATTGGGTGGTGCCAAAAAATGACGGACGGCCGTGGCTGGAAAATCCGCCGTTGCCCCAGTGGATCACGGTGGCGGTGGCGAGTGTCGTCGGGCGTTGTGACAAGGTTTGGATCGTGCGCATTCCGCCACTCCTGGCGGCACTGGGCACGGTGTTACTCGTGGCGTGGATGGCGGCTGGCTGGTTCGGACGAGCCGCGGGAGTCTTGAGCGGAATCACGCTGGCGACGATGTATGAGTTCATTCAATACGCGTGGCGCTCGGAGGATGAGATGTTCCTCGGCGCGCTGGTCACGCTGGCGGTCGCAGCGTTTGTTAGGCTGGAGTTCTCCAGCGCGATCGACCAAGCGACGGAACCGACCGGTTTTTTCGGTCTGCGCGCGCGCGGCACGCTGGCGTTTTTCATCGCACTCGGCCTAACGAATCTGGCGAAGGGCCCGCTTTTCGGGACCGCGATGGTGGTGGCGCCGGCTGGTCTTTACCTTCTTTGGAATGCCGATCTGCGGCGTATCCGGCGATATTTTTGGCTGTGGGGATGGCTCGTCTTTACCGGTCTGGCGGTGGCGTGGCCGGTGGCGGCATATCTGCGCGAGCCTGGAGTGACGGGTCTCTGGGAAGTGGATTACCTCGGACGGATGGGCGGCAGCTATGAGGCGATCAACAAGCCGCCCTGGTATTATCTCGGCGCGCTCGCGGCGAATCTTGTGCCGTGGACGCTAGTGGCGCTCTACGGCCTGTGGCTGGCTCGTGGGAAAGCTTTCTCCGTGCGCGCTTCGCCGGAGCGGTTTCTGTGGTGTTGGGCGCTGGCGCCGTTGCTCTTGTTCTCGATTCCGCAGGGCAAACATCATCACTACCTGTTGCCCTGCCTGGCGCCTTGGGCGGTCTTCACCGGCGTAGCGCTTTTGCAATTGCATGCGCGCTTTTTCCGCGCGTCCGCTTCCAGGCGACGCGTGGTCTTCGGCGTTCTCTTTGCGGTCGTCGCAGTCGCTTATGGCGCGGGACACGTCGCGGCGGGCGTCTGGTTCGATCAAACTCGAGACGACACGCGCTTTCTGCAGCGCGTGCGAGAGATGGTTCCGCCCGACCGAACGTTGCTGGTGAATGCCGATCTCGGCGATCAGCTCGAAAATTTCCGGCTCTTGTTTTATCTGCCAGCCACCACCCGCACGCTCGTTAACCTGACCTTCCTGGCGGACGACACCCTGCCGCGGGACGAGGTTTATTTAATCACGCGCGCCAAAGATCGTGCGGTGCTGGCGCGTTATGGCGAGGCCGAATCGATCCTGCAAAGCGCGCGCACCCGGCGCGAAAATTCGCCAGACGACCGCTTCACGCTCTTCCGCCTTCGGTTTCGCGAGAATCTTCCGCGAGCCTCAACCCGCGGCATTCGCATCACGCCAATGCAAGCCATGGGGCGCGCGCCGGCGCCCGACCTTGTCCCGCAAAATTAGGGACGGAAGTCGTAGATCAAAAACGTCATGGTGCGACCGACCGGTTCCCGCGCGCGGAAAAATTCCATGGCCGCGCGTCCACGTTCCGACTTCTGCAGGTAGGAGCCGAAGAGCAGGGTGGTGCTGACTGCGACGCATTTTCCGCGGACGATTTCGGCAGGCGCTTCGCCGGGCAACCATTCGTTAGCGTGGAAGGGCAGTCCGCGAAAAGGCGGCAACTGCGCGCGCGGATCCAGCCCGAAATACCAAACGTCGATCGTTTCGACTGAATGCGCGCGGCGCCACTGGTCGAGTTCGAGCAACCCCTGACCCCAATCGTAGTTCGAATCGCTCACGAGCCGGTAGCCGGAGGGCGTGCCACCCCAGGCGGGGTTCGCATAACAGAGCGCTTCGGGCCAGACCCGCACCGCGGCGAAGGCGTTACTGAGCAGGCCCACGCCGACGAGGGCGATCAAAATTTTCCGCCAACCGGCACCTCGGACCTGCCACGTGTGCACCAAAGCCGCGGCGACGCCGACCGCCAAGCAGGCGAGCAACGGGAGCATGAAACGCACGCCGATTTGCACCCGACTGTTGAGGCTGAAAATGAGTAACGCGCCCGCGACTAGCAGTGCCCAATTCCAAAGCGCACGCGGGCGCAGCAACGCCACGAGAAGAGGAAACAAGAGGAGCGGGAGGCTGGTCTTAATCGCGAGCGCGACCGGAAAGTAATACCAGATCGCGCGTTGATATTCCTGACCGAGCAGAAACGCGCCGTGTCCGCGAATGTTGTGCTTGATCTGCTGCACGAGTCCTTCGCCGGCGTTGGAAAAAATGCGCAGATGCTCAGACGTCCAAAGCATCGTGTCGTGCAGCAGGCCGGGCGCGAGCGTTTGCGCCCAGGCGATGAAAGTCGGCTCCGTTTCCCAATCGCTGCCGCAGTAGAAGAACACGAGCGTCATCCCGCCGAAGCCGATCAAAATTGCATCGCGCAAGAACGGACGGAGCGCGGCCCAGGAAAGCCGCCAACCGCGTAATGCTCCCGCGCCGTGGAGTCGATGTAATTCGATCACCAGCATGCCCAGCCCACCGAAGATCAGAGTCGAAGCCTTCGCCAGAAGCGCGATGCCATAGAGCGCTGCGGGCAAGAGCACACGAAGCGGCCAGCGCGCTTCGCGATGCGCGCGGAATTCAAAGAAGAACGCAAGCAGGCAGGCCGTGACCGCAAGATCGCTCGTCACGAGACTCGCGTGCGCGAGAAACACCGGCTCGCAAGCGATCAACGCCACCGCCAATCGACCGGCCCAAACGCCACCCAGGGCACGACCGGCGCGCCACGCATAGACCAGCAGCACCCACCAAAAAACCAGCGTCATCGCGCGCGCCGCCGGCAACGTCCACGCGATCTCGCGCAACGGATCGAGCGTCACGCGGTGCCATTTTTCCCAGAGGAAAAGCGGAAGCGTTTGCAGGTCGAGCGCGAGCGGCATCGTGCCGAGTTTCATGAGCTCGCCCGAGCTTCCGGTGCGCCAATGGAGCAACCCTTCGCGCAGATACGTCGGCTCATCGAACGTGGCGCTGAGAGCATGCGCCGCGGCCAGACACCACCAGGTGGAAGCCGCACCGACAAGCAGCAACCAGGCAAAGTCTATCAGCGTTTCCTGACGGAGAGGGACGCGAGCGGCAGGATTCATTTCCCGACTATGCACGATCTGCGCGCTTCCCGGAGAGGCATCGTTGGCCAGAGCGACCCAGGCGGGACGCACACTCGCGCGGCGCACGTGCCAAACTCAAGGACGCGTCCAAAGCGAGACGGTGCAGCCATGTTGTGGAAAGCGCTGCTCATGCACGAGCGAGAAGTGCGGGGCCGAATTGATGAACGACGCGATGTTGCCAGCGATTGGCGAATAGTCGGAGGAGCTGGGATTAAAATCCACCAAGACTGCGAAGTTGGCGCGGGTGGTGGCAGCCCAAGATGTAAGGCGGCGCTGCACCTCGGCGTCCGAGAGCGGGTAGTCTTTCAGCGGGATTTCTATTTTGTCGGAATGCGGGTAGCGCTCGTGATACGTCCAAAGGAAAAATTGCGCGGCGGGGACGGTGCTAAAAATGGCGACGCGACGCTCCGGCCCCACTTCGGGCAGGTAGGTATCGGTTATGTCCAGGAGACTGCTCGTCTCACCTCGCACGCCCGACTCGGCCGCACGTCCCGGTTGGAGGAGACCGCCCGCGTGCGCGACGATCAATCCCGCCCCCGCGGTCAGTGCGAATGGCCGCCGCCAACGGTGCGGACCGCTCAGAAAGTTGGCAAAGCCCGCGGTGCCGGCGACCCACAACACGGGCAGCCAGGAATGGAGGTAGCGGCTCTTTTGATTTGGGTGCAGCAACGTTAAAGCGGCCGAGAGAAGGACGAGCAGAAGCACGGCCCGGCCGCCGACCGACATGCGTCGAAAGGTGAGCACTGCCAGCAAAAATAAGAGCGCCGCCACGATCGCGCTCCAGGGCGCGACGTGATAGTCGCGGATGGTCGATTGAAGATAGAAGGTGGCGGTTTCCGCGATTGGGACCGCCGACGAACGGTCGGTATTCATCGGTCCCAAAAACCAGACAAACGTGCTCAACCGGCGCGGGAGCAGGAACGAAATGGCCACGGGCAAAACATGCCAAAGGGCGAGTTGACGCAGCGCCGGATGAGTGATGGCCCGGAGCGGGGCGGAACGCAGCACGCGAAAAAACAGCGCGGCGTAGGCCAGCGTTATCAGGTTGTTAGGCGGGTAGACCGAGACGCGTTTCCCGGCGATTGAGATCGGTTCCGGATGGAAAAGAAAAATCGCGAGCGCACTGAACGCGAAGAGAACGCAAAGCCACGAGAGCGGCTGACGCATTTCGAGTCCAAGTTTGCGGCTCCAATCGAACCGCGCCCAAGCCGCGCGGAGGCCCCGCCAATCCTGCGCGCGAGAGTGGCAGAGCTCGTTGAGCACAAGGGCGAGCACGACGAGCAGCCAGTAGTTATACTTTTCGAAAAAGAGCACCGTGAGGGTGAGCGCGAACCATCGCCACGCGCCGACCGAGGGAGTGCCACGCGCGCGAAGGAAAAGGTGGAGCACGCAGAGCGTAAGCGCGGCGCCTAGACTCTCGAGCATGATGTCGAGCCCGTAGCTCCGAACGGCCGGACTGGCCAGAACCATGGCGGCAGCAATGAAACCGGCGAGATTGCCGTGCGCCACACTGCAACGCCGCGCCAGCAGAAAACCGAAGACCGCCGTCGCGACCCATCCGGCGAGGCTGGGCAGGACGGCGAGGCGGTAATCGAGCCCGCCGACCGCGAGCACCGCCGCGGCGCAAAGTCCATGCACCGGCGGCCAGACTTTTGCCTTCTCGAGAGCGGTGAAGAACGCCACGGGATTTGCCTGCCGCACGGCGCGAGCGAGATCCTGCGCAAATTGGTAGTGGCCTGAACGATCGTGCACCAGGCCATTCCAGCGCGGCCGTGGATTTTGCCGGAACTGCGCGTAATGAAAGGCAGCGAGCCCGAGCGTGGCGGAGAGGACGAGCGCGAGGCAGATGCGATTCCAACGCAACGATGTGCGTGCGTGCAGGGTGGTCCTCATTTAGAATAAAAGACGATGGTGGCCCTGGCTGTCCCAACCCTGACTGACAAGATTCTCGCTGGCGAGCGCATTTCCGCGGCGGAAGCGATGGAGCTTTATCGCTGGCCGCTGCCGGAATTGGGCGCGCTGGCGGATGCGCGGCGGAATCGCTCGAAAGCGGCCAGCTACGCCGAGCACGGCACGGAGATCGTGACCTATATCGTCGATCGCAACATCAACTACACGAACGTGTGCAACGTCTATTGCAAATTCTGCGCGTTCTATCGCACGGAGAAAGATGCGGATCATTACGTTCTCAGTTTCGAGCAACTGGACGCGAAGCTCGACGAGCTGACCGCGGCGGGCGGTGTGCAAATCCTGATGCAAGGCGGGCACCATCCGAAACTGTATTTCGATTGGTACATCAAACTCCTCCAGCACATCCGCGCGAAGTATCCGCACATCAATATCCACGGGTTCAGCCCGCCGGAGTTCCAGCATTTCGCGGAGGTCTTCAAAATGCCGCTGCGCGAGATCATCCGCGCGTTCAAGCAGGCGGGACTCGGCTCCATTCCCGGCGGCGGCGGCGAGATTTTGGTCGATCGGGTGCGGCAGCGCATCTCGCCTTTGAAGTGCGACTCGGACGGTTGGCTGGAAGTGATGCAGATCGCGCATGAAGAAGGATTGAAGTCGAGCGCGACGATGATGTTTGGCCACGTCGAGACGGTGGAAGATCGGATCGAACATCTGCAACGGTTGCGCGATCAACAGGATGCGAGCGGCGGATTTACGGCCTTTATTTGCTGGACGTTTCAGCCCGAGAACACCGTCCTAAAAATCAAGCATCGCGTCGGCGTGGCCGAGTACCTTCGGATGCAGGCGCTGGCGCGCATCTTCCTGGATAATTTCCCGAACGTGCAAAGCTCCTGGGTGACGCAGGGGCCGGATATCGGGCAAGTGGCGTTAAAATACGGCGCGAACGACTTCGGCTCCGTCATGATGGAGGAGAACGTGGTGAGCAGCGCGGGAACGACATTTTGCCTCGACGCCCCGCAGATCGAGACCTTGATCCGCGATGCTGGCTACGAGCCCCGGCGCAGGAATAATTGGTACCAGCTCTTGAATTAGCCGGGAGCGGTGCGTTCTTCCTCCTCTCCCGCCCGCCCCCACTTCGGAAAAATCCTGCCTTGACGATGCGGCGCTCATTACGAACTAATACGACCTGCATCGGGCCCGGCTGACCGTGCCGCCTGAGACCTCCATTTTCTTTATGAAACAATTCGATCGTGCCCTTCGCGGGCCCGCCTCCATCGTCCTCGCGGCTCTCTTCGCTCTGCTCTGTCCCAAACTCGCATCCGCGCAAGAGGGAGGAGGCGGCGTGCGAATCAAATCGATCGAAATTCAATACACCGGCCCCGAGACCGTAAGCCGCGAGCGTATCCTGGCGCAGATGCGGACGAAAGTGGGCACGCTTTACTCGGACGGCGTGGCCGAGCAGGACATCCGCAATCTTTACCAGAGTGGACAACTCCAGAACGTCCGCATCTTTGGCCAGCAGCAGGGCGATGGCGTGAAAGTGATCGTGGCCGTGCAAACGCGCGCGATCATGAACGAACTCGAGATCCAGGGCGCGTCCGCCATCTCGGCGAAGAACCTGCGCAAGCGGATCAAGTTGAAGGTCAACCAGCCACTGGACGAGGATGTGCTGGGAGCCGCGAAGCAGGACATCATCGACCAATATCGCGCCAAGGGGTTCAACGAAGTTGACGTTTCTTATCGCGTCCAGACCGATGCGGCCCGCGGCACGTCGCGCGCCATTTTCACGGTCGAAGAGGGCGTGAAGGGCGCGATCGCCGGGATTGAATTCGAAGGCAACAAGGCGTTCAGCGACCGCGTCCTGCGCAAGCAGATGAAGACGAAAGCGAAAACGCTGATCGCGTTTCTCGACAAGTCCGGGCGCCTCGATGAAGCGCAGCTCATGCAAGACGTCGAGTCCGTGCGCGAGTGGTACCAGAACCACGGCTACGTCGATGCAGAAGTGCAGCCCGTGCGCAAGGAACGGCGGCGCGGTCGGACCGTGCTCGTGATGCCGGTGGTGGAAAATCAGAAATACCGCGTGGGCCAGATCGTGGTGAAGGGGCAGAAGATCGCGGAGGAGAAGAAGATTCGCCTACTAATGAAGGTGAAGCCGGGGAGCCCGTACTCGCCCAAGGGCATTCGCGAAGACGCCAAAGCCATCGCCGACGCCTACGGTTCGGGCGGCTACGTGGACTTGGTGGTGGCGCCGCAGGGCGTGCCGAGCGGGCCCGGCACCATCGACGTGGTTTACACGATCGAGGAAGGCACGCGCTCGTTCGTCCAGCGGATTAATATCGTCGGCAACACCCGCACCAAGGACAAAGTGATCCGGCGGGAAGTGCTCATCGCTCCCGGCGATGTCTACAGCACCACCCGGGTGGAGACGACCAAGAAACGCCTCGATAACCTCGGCTACTTCGCGCGAGTCGAAACCTATCCCGAAGATACCGGCGTCCCGGGACGCAAGGATCTGACCGTGCAGGTGGAGGAGAAGCGCACCGGTTCTCTGAACTTTGGCGCTGGCTTCAGCACCGTGGACGATATCCTCGGCTTCGTCGAATTGACGCAGGGCAACTTCGATTTGCTCAACTGGCCGAACTTCACCGGCGGCGGACAAAAATTCCGCGCCCGGTTGCAGTTGGGAACGAGCCGCAAAGACGTCATCGTCAGCCTGACCGAGCCTTACTTCCTGGATCGACAACTCTCCGTCGGTGGACAGATCTTTTTCAGCGAGGCTAATTTTCTCAGCTCCGTTTACGACCAGCGCAATTACGGTTTCTCCGTCAACACCCGGCGCGGCATCGGTCGCTTCATGTCGGCTAGCATCGAGTATCGGCTGGAGAACATCGAGATCTTCAACGTATCCCCAGGCGTCTCAAACTTGATCGCGCTCGAAGCCGGCACCCGCTCCAAGAGTGTCGTCACCGGCAGCTTGGTCTTCGATACGCGCGACAATCCTTTCTTCACCCGCACCGGTCAGCGCGTCGTGCTCACTCCCTTCATTGCCGGCGGCTTCCTGGGCGGAAATACGCAAATCTTTGGGTTCAGCCTCGAGGCTTCGCAGTATTTTCATCTCCCATACGATCTGATCCTGCTCTTCAACGGCGAAATCGCGAGCGTCGATACCTGGGGCGGCGATAGCCGTTTCGACACCGTGCCCATCTTCGATCGTCTCTTCCTTGGCGGCGCGAATAACCTCCGTGGCTTCGGTTACCGCGATGTCGGCCCGAAGGACGTCTTTGGCGAACCGCTGGGCGGCAGAAGTCTCGCACGCGCCACGGTCGAACTTACCTTCCCCATCATCGAAAAAGTGCGCGCCGCGGTTTTCTATGATGTCGGCTTCGTCGAACCCAAAGCCTTCAATGCCGGTGGGCGCGCCGCCTCCGATGTGGGCGTCGGTGTCCGGCTGGATTTGCCTATTGGCCCACTTCGGCTTGATTACGGGTTCCCCATTGAGACCGGCGGCAATAATAGCAAGAAGGGGAAATTTAATTTCAACGTCGGTTATCAATTTTGAACGAATAACAAACCTCAGAGTCTAAAACCTTTCCAAAACACTCCTTTATGAAAAAGCTCCTCTCTCTCGCCCTGCTCGCCTCGCTGGCGCTGCCCGTCGCCACCTTCGCCCAGGGAATCAAAATCGGCACTGTCGATATGAACCGCGCGTTCAAGGAATACGACAAGACCAAAGACGCCGAAACAAAGATCAACGAAGCCAAGAATTCCGCGAAGAAGGAATACGACGAACGCGCCGAAGGCTACAAGAAGGCGCTCGACGAAATCAACAAGCTCAACCAGCAGCTCGAAGCACCCGCTTTGAGCAACGACGCGAAGGCCGCCAAGGCCAAGGAGCGCGATGAGAAGATCTCGAAGATCAAAACCATGGAGCAGGAGATTAACGAGTTCCGCCAGACCCGCGAACGTCAGCTCCAGGAGCAGGCTCTCCGCATGCGCGAAGGCATCGTCAAAGAAATCACCGACATCGTGATGGATCAGGTCAAAACCAAAGGCCTCGACCTGGTGTTCGACAAATCAGGTATGAGCTTGAATGGCGTGCCGCTCCTCATGTATTCGAAGGATGACACCGAGTTCACCAACGAGATTGTCGCAGTGCTAAACAAGCCGGGCCGCGCTTCGGTGGAACCCGCTCCGGCCGCCGCCGCCACCAGTCCCGCCGCCAAAGCGGCGAGCACTCCGGCTCCGGCGAAGAAGCCTTAAGGCCCTTTCACATTTCCAAGCAGGAACACACGCGGCACTCCCGCGTGTGTTTCTTTTTGGGGGCATCTCCCTGAACGCCCGCATGCTCTTCACGTTCCTCAAGCCCGCCCTCGTCTCTGCCGTGCTGGTCGGTCTTTGCTTCCCTGCGCTTTCGGAATCTCGCGCGGCCTCTTGGGAAACCACCGTCACCCCGTTTGTTCCGGGCGCCTTCGCAGAAGCCCGCCCGCTACGCGCGCGTTATAACTTTGGTTGGAGCGGAATCGCCGCCGCCAACGCCGAGTTTCGTTTTGAGAAGATCGGCGGCAACCGTCTTCAGTTGGAAGCACACGGCGGCACGGTGGGAGTCGCCCGTAGGCTCTGGTCCTACGATATCAACCACACCGCGCTGGCCGACGCGGGCACACTTCGTCCGCTCAGCGTCAAGGAAACGGAAAAGTTCCGCGCCAAAGAAGTCAGCACCGATCTCATCTATTCCTCCGAAGGCGTCCGCAGCACGCGAGATGAACGGAAAGACGGCGCCGTGAAAACGAAAGTCCGGCGCTTCGATTTTCCTGACGCCCTCAGCGTTTACTCCGCGCTCCTCTTTCTCCGCACCCAGCCCTTGCTCGACGGCGCCACCCACCGCGTCGTCGTCTATCCGGCCACCTCCTCCTACCTCTGCACCGTCACCGTCGGCGGGCACGAATCCATCACCGTCGCGACCGGAACCTACGAAGCCATCAAGCTGGACGTGCAGCTCAGCAAAATCGGCGGCAAACTCGAACTCCTCCCGCACAAGAAATTCCGCAACGCCACCGTGTGGCTCTCGAACGATGCCGACCGGCTCGTCCTCCGCGTTGAAGCCCAGGTCTTCGTCGGAAAAGTCTTCGCCGAATTGCAATCCGTGCAGTTCGACAATCCTAAACCCTGAGCCGCTGTGGCCACCGCGCGGCGTCGCCGTGTCCCTCCAAAATCGGAAAACACACCGTCGAGAATCCCGTGCGCTCAACGCGGGATATAAACTCGTTCGCCGTCCGGCGCGAACATACCCCGCCGGATAACGCGACGCCGCGGCGTGCCATAGCCGCGTTGTTGTTGGGGTAACAAGCCCAGCGCCGCGAGCGTCTCAAAATCGAAAGCTCCGGTCGGCTCCAGACCGAACCGACTCTGGTAAGCACGCAACGCGAACTGCGTGCCCGGGCCGAACACTCCGTCGACGCCACTGCGGTAGTAGCCCTGCCGCGCCAGCAACGCCTGCGCACCCACGATGATCCGCTGCTGCACCTGGCGCGGCGCACCTTCATACGGCGTGCCGTCAAAGAGTCCATCATCCGATGGCTCGGGCGCAGGTTGGAAACGCTCGCGCTGCAAATCCTCCGCATCGTCCTCGTGGATGGGACCATCATCCCGCAAATCGGACGTATCCGGAAATATCGTGCGCGGCGGCGTAACCCGCGGAGTCACCGGCGCGACAGGCGGCGCCACTCGTGGGGTCGCGCGCGGAGACGCCGCACCGCCCGATACTCCAAGCGATTTGCGCGTTTCCGCATTCAGCTCGCCCGTGATTTGCAGACCGTTGCGAATCTGATAACGCCGGATCGCCGCGCTCGTATCCGCGTCCTTCGTCCCCGTGATCTCGCCGTAATAAAAGCCCTGCGCCTTGAGCGTCTGTTGCACGGAAGCCACCGCCGGATCGGCTTGTGCCTGTCCCACGCCCAGCCAGCAGAACGCCAGCGCACCAATAAACACCATCGTTCTCATGTCGGTTTTCTTTTGGACGCGACCCCTCCCCTGCTATTCAGTTTCGCGGCCCGCCCGCCGCGGCCAGAGTCGCTTCCGCCTGCCCCGCGATCTTGCGATAGCGCATGATCCCATCGCCGATCGCGACCGCCAGTTGGTGCCGATACTCCTCGCTCGCCACTTTCGCGAGATCGTCATTATTCGAAAGAAAACCGCCTTCCACCAACACCGCCGGATGATGGACATTCGCCACCACGTAAAATTGTTCCGCCTTCGTTCCGCGATTAAACGCTCGCGTCTGCGCCACCATCGCTTCCTGCACAAAACCGGCCAGACTCTGACTCTCCAAATTATTCGGAATGGCGGACGGACGCGAAAAAAACGGCAGCCACGCCAGCGCCGGCGGAGCCTTCACCGTCTGCCGTGCCGCATAAAATGTTTGCACGCCCGTCGCCGCCGCGCGCGCCCCGTCATCAAAATGGATGCTCACGAAAACACAATCGCGCTCCTTGTTTGCCACCGCCGCGCGACTGGCCAGCGAGACCGTCTCATCGCTGCTTCGAGTCAAAGTCGTGGCCAGACCTTTCGCGCGCAGGAGTTGATCCAGACGCCGCGCCACGTCCAGCGTCAGATCCTTTTCCAGCACGCTGCCGCGCAGCGTGCCGGAATCGTTCCCGCCGTGGCCGGCATCGATCACCACCCGCGTGACGAGACCTCCCAGAGGCTTTTCGCCACCTTGCGCCGATCGCGGAGAGCGCGGTGAAATTTCCCACCAAACCACCGACGCCAGCATCAACGCCAGGCCCACCCACGCCAACACCTGCCGCACCGTCCCGTCCGCCGTCCCTCCGCGCCTCGCCATATTTTCTCGCTCTGCTACGACGCTCTGGCGTGTTTCAATTCCGCCTCCGTTAACGGCCGGTAGCGAATAGCGATGTTCCCGCTGCGCTCCAGCAGCGCGGCCTCCACTCCGCGTTCGCGCAGCTGCTTCTGCCGCTCCGCCGCCAGCGATTCTTTTGCCGGAAATTCGCCGGCCGCATCATCGCCCAAAGCGAGATGCCCCACCGTCCACGCGTCCACCGCCAGGGCGAGCCCGCGCGCCAATGTGGCCGTCGAATCATGCCGCTCGCGCAAGAAAGTCTCCATCACTTCCGCCGAAGCGCGCGTCCCGCTCAAGACGCCAAAGTGCTCCCGCACCTCCCCAAACGCGCCCCCGCTCAACGCGATCGCCCCATCGTATTCAATCCGCAAAAACAAATCGTCTTCCGGTCGATCCGCGATTTCCGCGAAGAGCATCCGCGCCAAGAACGGCGCCCCAAACACCTGCTCGAACGCCGCCTTTAACACCGGGCTAAGCGAATAATAAGCCAGCCGCCGCAGCGAAACATCCGCCGCCGACCGCGTGAATCCTTCGGTGCTCGCCAGCTCGATCGCCGTCATCCGCAAGCGCTCGATATCGCCCGGATGTCCGATCGCGCCCATCGCGATCCGATCGTAGATCTCGAACACCTTCTGCCGGCTCCGCCCCAGCGTAACGAACAAAATTCCCTCGCGACATCCCAGCGCTACGATCGGACTCCCCGTCGCCAACTGCGTCTCCACATAATCGCGCCGGTTCGCGATCGCCTCCACCCAGCGGTAAGGCTCTTCCGTCATGCCACCCCTTTCTTGAAGAGCGCCGCGATCTGCTTGTCCGGCAGCGTGGCAATCCCAGTTTTTGAGACCACTTTGATCACCGGAAAAATCCGCGCGTTCCGATCCACCCCGCCCGTCGCCGTATCCGCTTCCGCCGCCGTATCGAGCGCGCGCAACGCCACGATCACCGCCTCGTCTTCACTCAATTTCGCGAGCGGCTTCTTCCCCCAACTGTTCTCGTAATGCAAAATCCCGCGCACTGCGGGCGACCCGGAGCCCGTCGCCGCGTACTCTGTCACCTCAAAGTTCGCCCCCATCGCATCGTAGAAATACAGCCGCCCACCCGGCTCCACGCTCGCATCGTAAGTGGCAAAAATAGGCACCACCACACCCACCCCCTGCATCACGAAACCAAAATTATCGCGCAGCAATTTCGACAAGGCGCGCACCTTGCCATCCACACTCATCTCTTGCAGTTGGGTCCGGCGAAAAAACTGAAACGAATGCTCCAGCACTCGCGCCATTTCCCAAGCCGTTGCCGGCACGCCCGCGATCGCCATGATCGAATGCAGATCGATTTCCAGCACCTTATCGGCGCGATCGAACACCACCGTATTCCCCGAAGTCGCGCGTCGATCGCCCGCCACCAGCACCCCGCCGGCAAACTTAAATGCCAGGATGGTGGTAGCCTGCGTTTGCGGCGGCACGTTTCCACCCATCGGCCCGATCGGACCCACTTGTCCCAGCGCAGCCACGTGACCTCTGCGCCGCAGTAACGCGACGAAATCATCTTCCCCGCTCGCCGCGAAGGGCGGTTCCATCATTCGCCCGTCCGCTGCCGGTAGCGTTTCGATTGGTTCGGATCCACCTTCCGCATCTTCTTCAAAAGATCCTGCGTATCCGGCCGTGAAATATCCGGCGCCTTCGGTCCGCCCTCGTCATCCGCCCCCTGTCGCGGCGGCCAGGGCACAGTCGGTTTTTGCAGACGCTCCGGCATGGAAAAAAATTAGGGGACGAACCCGTGGAGCGCAAGCCATCGTGCCAGCCCGCCCTCGGGCCGAAGGCTTCTCCCGCGTCCCCCTTGCCACCCGTCCCGCCCAATGCCAAGATTCGGCGCAATGAAGCTGCTTTCTACTCTTTCTCTCTTCCTGTCCCTCGCTTTTCTGACCCATTCCGCCCGCGCGCAAGGTTTCGCCAGCGGAAGCGAGAAACCCAACGCGCAACTCGAGGCCCTCACCCAGAAAGTCGACGAGCAAAGTCTAAAACTCGACGCGCTCTCGCAACAGTTGCTTAAAATGGAAAAGCAGATCGCCAACCTCCGGCCCGGCGTCATGATCGGCGAAAGCACTCCGGCTCCCGCAGCACCTGCCACCGCCGCCGCCACGCCCGCCGCACCGGGAAGTGAGAACGCCCACGTTGTGACCAAGGGCGAAACCCTCACCTCCATCGCCAAGGCCTACAAAGTCGGCGTCACCGAACTGCAAAAATTTAATCACATCGAAAACGATCGCGGCCTGCAGATCGGCCAGACGATCATGATCCCGACCGCAGGAGGAGCCAGCCCCACGCCCGCTCCTTCCCCTAACGAGTAATGGAGGCCCCGGCCGCCCGTTCCTGGTTCCTCCGTAAACAGGAGGACGGAAGCATTTTCGGCCCCGTCTCCTTCGCCCAGCTCGCCCAGTGGGCCTCCCTCGCCCAGGTCGCGCCTAACGATTCCATTTCTCCCGATCAGGAGAATTGGATGAAGGCGCCCATGCTCCCGGAGCTGGCCATGGACTGGATCGTGGAAGTCACGAGCGAACGCCTTTACGGCCCGACCACCCTCGGGGGCATTCGCGAGTTTCTGCAACTGGGCGAGATCGATCACGACACTTTCGTAATCAATTCCCGCGACGCGACCCGCAAACAAATCCGCGAACTGGCTGCCGTCCTGGAGAACATCAATCAACCCGTCGCGCCAGAAGCCACCGCCAACGGTCCGGTCGCGGCCGGCATGTCGATCGCGATCGAAGAACGCATCCGCGAACTCGAACAAGCGCTGCGCGAAGAACGCCGCGCCCTCGCAGAAGCCGAAGCGCGTTCCCGAGAACTGGAAGCCCAACTGCGCGCCCTCACCGCCGAGTCGGAGAAACCCGCGCACTGATTTCCCGGGTGCGCGTTCGCTCTGTCATTCCGAGCCGCGAAGGCGGCAGCGAGGTCTCTCCATAGGTCACACGCCACCCCCACCAGCACGCGCGCTCCAACCGCGCGACCTCCCTCAATCAACCTTCGCCGCGAGAAGCACCTCCTCACTCGGCGCCGTCTCCAAAAAAGTCTGCTCCCAAAGCCGCGCGTATTTCCCGCCTAGTTCCACCAGCTCCGGATGCGTCCCCCGCTCAATAATGCGCCCCCGTTCCAGCACCAAAATCTGATCCGCGCGCAAAATAGTCGACAACCGATGCGCGATCACAAAGCACGTCCGATCCGCCATCAAATGCTCCAGCGCTTCCTGAATCAACCGCTCCGTCGCCGTATCCACGCTCGCCGTCGCCTCGTCGAGAATCAGGATCGGCGGGTCCTTCAAGAGCGCGCGCGCAATCGAAAGCCGCTGCTTCTCCCCCACGCTGAGTTTCACTCCGCGTTCGCCCACGATGCTGTCGAGCCCCTTCGACATCCGATCGATAAACACGCGCGCGTTCGCCGCCTCCGCCGCGCGCAAAATCTCCTCATCGCTCGCCCCCGGCTTTCCCATCAAAAGATTTTCGCGCACCGTCCCGTTGAATAGAAAACTCTCCTGCGAAACCAGGCCCACCATTTCGCGCAACGCGCGCAAGCCGTAGGATTTGATCGGCTTCTCGTCCACGTAAATCTCGCCGGCGCTCAACTCGTAGAAGCGCGTCAACAGATTCACCAGCGTCGATTTACCGGCGCCCGTGGTTCCGACGAGTGCGATCGTTTCACCCGGGCGCGCATGAAAATTGATCGACTCCAACGCCGGCGCATTTTCGTCACCGTAGTGGAAACTCACGTCGTCGTAGCGCACGTCACCGCTGATATTCTGCATCGTCGTTTCGACTTCCCAGCCTGGCTCAATTGGCTGATCGATAATCTCAAAGACCCGTTCGCCCGCCGCGCGACCTGCCTGCATCAATTGATTCAGTTGATGCAGCTTGTTGATCGGCTCGTACAAGAAACCGGTCAGCATCAGAAACGCGATCAGGTCGCCGACTTCCATCACGCCGCCGAGCACCGCCCGAGCGCCCACCCACACCACCAGCACGATCCCGAGCGAGCCGATCAGATACATCGAGGGGTGATAAACCGCCCACACCTTCATGACCACGAGCGTGGCCTGACGCAGTTGATCACTCACCTTGTTAAAACGCCCGTGCTCCTCGCGCTCGCGGACGAAACTCTTGATCTGCCGAATGCCCGCGAGGTTATCGTGCAAAAGCGAATTCATCGCGGACGACGCGCGCCGCTGCAGGCGGTAACGCCGATGCGCCGTCAACGTGTACCAAAGCGCACCGCCCGCCAGAAGCGGCGCGGGCGCAAGTCCCCACAACGTCAGCGAAGTGCTCACATAAAACATCATCCCGAGCACGATCACAACCTGGAGCAAGGCCACGATGCCTTGCTCCACGCCATCGATCAACATCCGCTCCACCGAGTTCACGTCCTCGAGAATGCGCGTCATCAAATCGCCCGTCGCCCGATTATCAAACCAGCGCAGCGGCAACAGTTGGATGTGCGAATAAAGATCGCTCCGCAGGTCGAAGATCACCTTCTGTTCGAAGGTGTTATTTAAGATAATGCGCAGCGCATTCAGGCCATGCTGCAAAACAAACGCGCCCGCCGCGATCAGCACCAACGGGGTCAGACGCTCTGGCCGTTTTTGCACCAGCACTTCATCGATCACCAACTTCGTCACCGCGGGAAACACGATCACTAACAGCGTCCCGAAAATGGCGCAGGAAAGCGTCCCGATCGCGAGCCCAGGATACCGCTTCAAGTAAGCAAAAACACGCCGGACAGTTCCCATCAGCAAGTAAGGTCAGCGACCGCTTCAATGCGCGCAAGGCGAGCAGCCGCTCATCGAGCGTTGCACGTTCGGCGCCTGCCGCACCGGAGCAGTGCGTTGGCGGGCCTGTCGCTCCGTAGCCCTGCGCAAGCGGGCCTGCCGCGCCGTAGCCTTGCGTAGGCGGGCCCAGCGCTCGACGTTCCTTTTCACCATGCAGATCCAGCAGATCTTCATCTCCCCCGGCCACAACTTCGTCGGTCATTTCGGCCGCGAGCCGGACGCATTCCCATTGCAGAAAGTCGAACGCGTCGAATGCGTCGCCTGTCGCGGCCTCCGCGGCGACCGCTATTTCGATCACAAGACTGACTACAAAGGTCAGATCACATTTTTCTCGCGCGAAGTTTTCGATCAACTCTGCGCCGCCTTTCCTTCTGTCGACAAATCTCCCGGTGTGCTCCGCCGCAACGTCATCGTCTCGGGCGTTGAACTTCTCTCGCTCATCGGCCAGGACTTTGAGCTCGATGGAATAAAATTCCGCGGCACCCAGCACTGCGCCCCCTGCGATTGGATGGAGCTCGCTTTCGCTCCCGGCACAAAAGAATTTCTTAGAAAGAACGCCGGCTTGCGCGCGCAGATTCTGACCGATGGTTGGCTTGCCACCGGCGTCGCGCAACTCGCCAGCGCGTAAAGTGAGCGCACCCTTTAGCGCTGTTCTGCTTGCGGGCGGAAAATCTTCTCGCATGGGAACCGATAAGGCCCGCCTCACGATCGAGGGCGTGCATCTCTACGAGCGGCAACTGCACCTCCTCCAATCGCTCGCGCCCGAAAAGATCTTTTTCGCCGGACCCGCGCCTGCCGATCTGAAACGATGGGATTGCGAAGTCGTCGCGGACGCCCGGCCCCACGCGGGCCCGCTCGCTGGCCTCATCGCGAGTCTGCGCGTCACCGCCACGCCGCTCTTGCTCGCACTTGCAGTCGATCTGCCGCGTATCTCCGCGACCTATCTGCGCACGTTGCTGGAACGATGCGGCATCGGCCGCGGCCTCATCCCCATGACGGACAGAATGGAACCACTCGCCGCCGTTTATCCGATCGAGGCGCTCGCCCTCGCGGAAGAACAGTTGAGCCTCGCCGAATTTTCCCTCCATCGATTCGCGGACCGATGCGTCGCCGGTGGACTCATGCAGAGAGGGCCCGTCGCGCCCGCCGACCGTCCACTGTTCTTTAACCTAAACACGCCGGCCGACCTCCAGGAGTATGAACGCTAACGCCAGTCGCCCGGAGATGGTGCTCCGATTGGCAGCCGGCTCCGCGCATGAGCAGACGGATGACGTCGCCGTCGAGGAACCGCTCGAGTTGCGCATCGAAGGTCACAGCGTGGCCGTGATGATGCGCACGCCGGGGAATGATCGCGAACTCGCCGCCGGATTTTGCCTGACGGAAAATCTCATCCGCACCGCCTCCGACATTTTCGAGATCACGCTCTGCGGCGCAAAGGAGACCGATCAGATCGTAGACGTGAGCCTGCGCAATCCCAGCGCCTTCGATCCCGCCCGCCTGACGCGAAATGTCTTCAGCTCCTCCAGTTGCGGTGTCTGTAGCAAAGCGACCATCGAAGCCGCGCGCCAGTCGTATCCGCCCATCGCTGATGACTGCCGCGTTACGCCGCAAGCTTTGCAAAAACTGCCGGCAGCGCTCCGCGATCAGCAAAAGACTTTCGATCGCACCGGCGGCTTGCACGCGTGCGGACTGTTCGATCTTTCCGGCCAGCTCGAGATTTTGCGCGAAGACGTCGGCCGGCATAACTCGCTCGATAAATTAATCGGCCACGAATTGCTCGCGAACCGGCTCCCAGCACGCGGACGCGTCTTGTTTCTGAGCGGGCGCGTTTCCTTCGAGATGATGCAGAAAGCGCTCGCGGCGGGCATCGCCATCGTCGCAGCGATCTCCGCGCCCACCAGTCTCGCGGTCGAGTTCGCACAGGCGAACAATCAAACGCTCGTCGGCTTCCTCCGCGGCGAAACGATGAACGTTTACGCGGGCGCGGGACGCATCACTCTCCGCTAGCGCGCGGCCAGGATCTCGCGCGCTGCCGCTTCCGCATCGACCGCTGGCGCGATCGAAATGATCACAAATTTGCTCGTCGGCGTGTTCGAGCGCTCGGCCACGCTATTGATTGGAACGAGCACGTTCGTCTCTGGAAAATACGTCGCAGTGCATCCACGCGGAAGATCGTAGGGCGCGATCTGGAAGTGACGGGCGACCCGCTCCTCATCTTCGAAATGACTCGTCAGATCAACGATCTGCCCCCCTTCCAGTCCGGCCGCCGCCACGTCCTCCTTGTTCATGAAAATGACGCGCCGCCCGTGATAGACACCGCGATAACGATCATCGAGTCCGTAGATGTGGGTATTGAACTGATCGTGCGAGCGGATCGTCATCATGATGTAACGCCCCGGCGGCAATTCGTTGCGCGGGATGGGATGCACCTTGAAAAGCGCCTTGCCGAGTTTGTTGTTAAACTTGCGGTGATCGCGCGCGTCGTTCGGCAGATAGAAGATGTCCCGCGCGATGCGTTCGTTGAACCGCTCGAACCCGGGGATGACGTGCTCGATGTGATCGCGAATGCGGCCGTAATCGCCAACGAGCGCGTCCCAGTCCACCATCGTCCGCTCGCCCAAGGTCGCCTTCGCCAGTCCAGCGATAATGGCGGGCTCGCTGCGCAAATGTTCGCTCGCGGGCTCCAGCACGCCCCGCGAAGGATTGATGATTCCCATCGAATCCTCCACCGTCACGAACTGTTCGCCGCTCGCCTGACGATCAATCTCCGAGCGACCGAGGCACGGCAAAATCAGCGCGATCTCGCCCGTGACGAGGTGTGAGCGGTTCAGCTTGATCGCGACGTGCGCCGTCAGCCGGCATTGGCTCAACGCTTTCGCGGTGTATTCAGTGTCGGGCGAGGCGGAGAGAAAATTCCCCCCCATCGCGACGAAGACACGGAGATGCCCGCGATGCATTTCCTTGATCGTCTCCACCACATCGTGCCCATGCTCCCGCGGCGCCGTAAACTGAAACTCGTCGCCGAGTTTCTGCAGGAACGATTCACTCATCCGCTCCCAAATCCCCATCGTGCGATCGCCTTGCACGTTCGAATGCCCGCGCACCGGACAAGGGCCCGCTCCCAGCCGGCCGATGTTTCCGCCGAGGAGGAGGAAATTCAAAATCGTTTGCAGCGTTCCGACCGCATTCTTGTGCTGCGTCAATCCCATCGCCCAACAGCAGATGATGCATTTCGACTGCATCGCAATCCCGGCCGCCTCTCGAATCTGCTCTCGCGTCAGGCCGCTGCCGACAAGAATGTCATCCCAGCTCGTCGCGCGCAGGTCGGCGATCAGTTCCTCATACCCTGCGGTGTATTCGCGAATGAAATCCTGATCGAAAACCGTGCCCGGCCGCACATCCTCCGCCGCCAGCATCTCCTTCATCATGCCCTTGAAAACCGCCACGTCGCCGTTGATCCGCAGCGGCAACCAGAGATCGCTCAACTCGGTTCCCTTGCCGAGGAAGAACGCGGGAACCCGCAGCGGATTCTTCATGTCCTGCGGATTCTTGAAACGGAAGTTGCCGACTTCCGGCATCGGATTGATCGAGACAATCTTCGCGCCCTTCCGCTTCGCGCTTTGCAGGCTTGAAAGCATCCGCGGATGATTCGTGCCCGGGTTCTGCCCGACGATAAAGATCGCATCCGCCTCGTCGAAGTCCTCCAGCTTCACGCACCCTTTGCCCACGCCAATCGCTTCGCCGAGCGCTTCGCCGCTCGATTCGTGACACATATTCGAGCAATCCGGCAGATTGTTCGTGCCGAATTGCCGCACAAAGAGTTGATACAAAAACGCCGCCTCGTTGCTCGTCCGCCCGCTCGTGTAGAAGGACGCGGCATCGGGAGTCGGCAGCACATTCAACTCTTTCCCCACGAGCGCAAAAGCATCCTCCCACGAAATCGTTTCGTAGTGCGACGCGCCTTCGCGTTTCACCATCGGCTGCGCGAGCCGGCCTTGCTGTCCCAGCCAGTAGTCGCTTTGCTTCCGCATAAACTCGAGCGAGTGCTCGCGGAAAAATTCCGGCGTGACGCGTTTTGTCGTTCCCTCGTCCGCGATCGCTTTCGCGCCGTTCTCGCAAAATTCCGCCATCTGCCGATGCTCATCCGGACTCGGCCACGCGCAGCTTTGGCAATCAAAACCGTCCTTCTTGTTCACCTTCAGAAGCGCCTTCACGCTCCGGCCCAATCCCATTTCGCCCACCGCAAAACGCGCCGTCTGGTAAACCGCCGGCAGTCCCGCTGCGAACTGATACTCCTCGTCGAGCTCAGCCGGTTTCGATTCGAAAGGAGTCCGCGCACCCACCGTGGGCGTTTGCTGATCGCGATCCGCATCCTGCGCCGGCGGAGTGGTGGGCGAGCCGGTATTTTCTGGCTTCGGCTTTTGCGCGGTCGCGTCGAGGGGGGCGGAGCCTTGTCGCGCTGCGGGCGATTCCTCTTGTTCCCTCATCGCGCAAACTTAGACCGATTTTAGCGAGTGGCACGCCGCATCGCCGCTTTGAACCCGCGCGGTTTCGCCGCCATCCATTCCGCGAATTTCGCAATTCCCGGATGCGCCTTCAGCCGCGCGATCGTGTTGTATTCGCGCTCGAGCTCTTTCTCCGTCAGTAGTTGATGAATCTGCGAATGACAGGGACGGCACAGTCCCACCACGCGCCGCACCACCGCGCGTTCGAACTCGCGCTTGTTCCGTTTGTTGTGATGCCGCGTGCGCGGAATGAGATGATGACGCGTAAGCGTCTCCTCGCGATCGCAAATCGCGCACGGGCCATCGGAAAAAATTTTAGCCACGGATTAACACGAATTTTCACGAATGACAGAATTCCGAAAATCCGTGTTAATTCGTGGCCGCGACTTCCTACTTCTTCCCCCCACGGCCCTTAAACGTCAGCTCCGCGATACCCGATTTATCCAGCTCGCCCAGACCTTCGGCAATCATCCGTTCATATTGCGCCTTCGTCGCTCGCGCCAGCGGGAGATCGAGCCCCGCCGCCTCGCCCAGCGCGAGCGCGATCCCGCTATCCTTGGCTGCATGCGCCGCGGAAAAGAAAACCACATGATCGCGTTTCTGCATATCCTCGCCATCCGTTTGCAACACCCGCGAGCCGGCGCCGGTTTGCGAAAATACTTCACTCAACATCGTGAGATCAAGCCCCAGCGCATCACCCAACCCCAACCCCTCCGCGAGCCCCGCAGTGTTGATGTTCATCACCATGTTCACGAGCGCCTTCACCTTCGCCGCTTCGCCCGTCTGGCCGACAAAACGCAGCGAGCTGCTCAGGTCTTTCAACACCGGCTCCGCGCGTTCGAACGCCGTTTTACGACCGGCACACATCAAATAGAGCGAACCCTCCCGCGCCTGCGTGATGCTGGACGCCATGCAAGCCTCCAGCGTTGCAGCGCCCGCTTTTTCCGCCAGCGTCTCCACCTCCTCGTGCACACCCGGAGAGACCGTGGCGCAATTCACGAAGAGCTTGCCGTTCGCGTTCTTGAGCAAGCTGTCGTCGCCGCTGAAGATGCCGCGCATCGCGGCGTCATCCGACACCACCGTGAAGATGATCTCCGCGCCCGCCGACACCTCGCCGAGCGTCGGACACGCCGTCGCGCCGATTTCCTGCGCCAATTCCGTCACCGCCGCGCGGTTCAGATCGAAGAGCGTCGTTACGTGATGCCCGCGCTCCTTTGACCGGCGCGCCATGTTCGCGCCCATCCGTCCCACGCCTACGAATCCGATGTTCATGGAGGAAGGTAGCGCAAGCTTCCCGGTTGCGAATTTGCTTTGGTTGCGAGCCGAAAACCGGCGCGACGCTACGATGCAGCAAAAAACGGATTCTCCCGTTTCTCTTTGCCCACCGTCGTGAGCGGCCCGTGGCCCGGACACACGAGCGTCTCCTCCGCCAGCGTGAGAATTTTCTCGCGGTTATTCGCCAGCGCGTCGCGGTACGAAACCGCACCCCCGCCCATCGATCCCGCGAAAAGTGAATCGCCTACAATCGCCACCGGCCGTTCCAGTCCCGTGATCACGTAAGTCGTCCCGCCGGCCGAGTGCCCGGAGGTCAGCCGCGCTTCAATCTCCAACGCACCCACGCGAAATTTCTCCCCTTCCGCGATCGTTTCCGCGCCGCGCGCCGATTCGTGTTCGGAAATGTAAATGATCGCGCCGGTTTCCGAGCGCAACCGTTCCAAGTCGGCCACATGGTCGGGATGGGCGTGCGTCAGCATGATGAACTTGAAATTCAGATCCTCCTTCGAAGCACGACGCAGCATCGCGGTGCAGTCCGCGCCCGTATCGAACGCCACCGCCTCGCGCGAAGCCGGATCCCACACGAGATACGCGTTCACCGTCATGTCGCCGTAAGTGGTATTGAACTGCGCGAGGCCAGCGATTTCCTGAACGCGTTCAGGCACCCATTGATCGTGCGCGAGCTTGATCAACGAACCCGCGTCGAGACCAAGAATTGGCGCCACGGCTTGCAAACTGCCGTCATCGAAGCTGCCCTCGCGCATTTGTTTCAGGCGCTCGACACTCACCCCTGATCTCTCCGCGAGTTGGCTATCCGAGAGGCCGAGGCCGCGTTGCGCTTTACCGAGGATGTCGCCGGCGTTGTCTTCGAGAGGGATCATAAATTTTATGCTTCAATGGGTGACGGGCGGGTCGTTCGCAGTTCGCCCAAGCGCGCATGCATCAGCTCCGCCACGCGCCATCCTACATCTTCGACCGCCCAAGCCCTTCCGCATTCCTTTTCCATCGATGTCATGGAGACGTTGGCGATGCCGCAGGGCACGATTTGATCGAAGGGCGAGAGATCGCCCTGCACATTGAGCGCGAAGCCGTGCATCGTGATCCATTGTCGAACGCCCACCCCAATGGAGGCGATCTTGCGATTCTCCACCCACACGCCGGTCAACCCCGCGCGCGTCTGCGCGGTGATCTCGTAGGTCGCGAGCAGGCCGATCAGCACCTCCTCCATCCAGCGCAGATAGCGATGCAAGTCCTGCGCGTCGCGCCGCAGATCAATGATCGGATAACCCACGAGTTGTCCGGGGCCGTGATAAGTCGCCTGCCCGCCGCGATTGATCGGAAAAAGCGGATGCGGCAATTGTTCCGCCGCGCGCAAACTCGATCGATCCGGCGTCCGCCCGATCGTGTAAACGGGCTCGTGCTCGAGCAACAAAAGTTCGTCGGCTAACGAATCGTCCGCTCGTTTGCGCGCCACGATTTCCTCCTGCAAGGCCAGCGCATTGCCATACGCGATGCGGCCCAGCCATCTGGTCTTGAGTTCTGTCGTCATCTCACGCTCATGCAGAACCATTTCGGTTACGGAAACGCATCGGCTCAGCTTAGTTGGCAAGCAAGCGGCCTCAAGATGGATCCAAAGGGAATATGCCTGGCCAACTTTTGTTGAATGCTAGATACTCGTTCGAGATTGCCCCAAGAGGTTGGGCAGGATCGGTCGCTGCGATAATATTTCTGTAATGAGGCTGCTGTTGGTCGTTGTTTTGGCATTGTCGCGCGTGGCCGCGTCGAGCGCCGCCGAGAAAGCTCCTGGGCGCACCGTGCCGCTGGTCGCACCGTCTCAGATCATCGATGCGACGCACTTGAACCGGCGTAATCCCGGCGAAGTCGAGGTCGTAATCCTTAATCTCGCCACGGGCAAGGAGATGACTTTTCAGGTTGAGCGAAAACCCGTGGCCAAGATCCGGTCAGGCCACGCGTTCCGCTTCTTCCTTACTCCCGGCCGGTATCGGTTTGGGATTATTCCGACCCATCAGGTTCCTCTGACTCCGTACTGGGAAATGAGGGCCGACGTCAAAGGCGCCGCCACTCAACTGTATCGAATTTTCCAGAGTAGTGGTTTCACCAGTAGCGGTGGAAACGCTTCCTACGAGATCGCGTTCGTGCCCGGCGATTAAACACCCATACGAAAATTGCGCGGTTACTTCTTTGCCCGTTCCACACCAGATCTGCGTTTCACGGGGGCTAATAGTTTTAAATCTGTTCGACGGCAGACACGCCTAGACGCGCGCTGTCCTGCGCCCGCAGATGCGTCAACCCGATCGCCAGCGCATCCGCCGCATCCGGCCCCGGCGTCTCCGTCAATCCAAGAAGCGCGCGAATCATAAACGCCACCTGTCCTTTATCCGCACCGCCGTGGCCGACGACCGCCTGCTTGATCCGCTTCGGCGCATATTCAAACACCGGCAGACCCCGTTCCGCCGCCGCCAGGATGGCCGCGCCGCGCGCCGCGCCGAGCGCGATCGCGGTCTTGTAGCTCTGCACGTAAATCACCGCCTCCAGCGCACAACAATCTGGCTCATGCGCGCGAATCAGATCCGCCAACTGCTCCCGGATCGCCACCAGGCAGGCGGACGGTCGCAGCTTCACCGGATTATGAATCACGCCAAAATACAGCGCGCGCTGCTTCCCGCCGTTCGCCTCCACGATGGCGACACCGCTCTTTCGCAGGGAGGCATCGATCGCGAGGACACGCATGGCTTGAACTCTAGATTCCACCCCCGGAGCGGCAAGCGCCGATCCACGCCGTTCACTGCTCGACACTCCGGCAACCTCAGGATTAGCCTTCTCGCCAGCGTTTTATGAGCGACCACGACACCTTTGTCTGCCCGTTCTGCAAAAAAACGAAAGACGCTGACGACGGCACGGTCGGCGAGAACATTCGGCCTTCTCTGGCCGAGTTCATCGAGGCAAAACATCCGGAGTGGAACTTGGAGCAACCGATCTGCTTCGAGGACCTCGGCAATTCCGGACGGAGTACGTCAAGCGCGCGTTGCAGGACGAGCTCGGTGAACTCTCCACCCTCGACCAGGAAGTCGTCGAGAGCCTGCAGCAACACGAACTCCTCTCGGAAAACATCGAACACGAATTCGCGCGCGAACTCACCTTCGGCGAACGCCTTTCCGATCGGATCGCGGAGTTTGGCGGCAGCTGGCGTTTCCTCATCACCTTCGGGTTCATCCTCCTCGGCTGGATCACGCTCAACGCCTACCTCCTCTCCGATCGCGGCTTCGATCCCTACCCGTTCATCCTCTTGAATCTCATCCTCTCCTGCCTCGCCGCCATCCAGGCACCCGTCATCATGATGAGTCAGAACCGCGCGCAAGCCCGCGACCGTCTCCAGGCCGAGAACGATTACAAAGTGAACCTTAAAGCCGAGCTCGAGATCCGGCACCTCCACGAAAAAGTCGATCACCTCCTCCGGAAGCAATACCAACGCCTCTTCGAGATTCAGCAGATCCAGATCGAGTTGCTCGAAGAACTCGGGAACAAGAATCGCGACAAGCCGCCGCGGTGACGATGCATCGATCCTGGACTTGCGTGGTTGGTGCACGCTCATCGAGCAGTCGATGAAGTCTTCAACCTGTTGGAATCCGACACTGAGGCGTTCGCGAATGAGCACGCGTTCCAACGCGAGAAAAAGTTCCCCTGACGCGCAGTTTGCGCGGCCATGGACGATGAGTCTTCCATGGCCCGCCAGCATATTCTTCAACGCGCTTTCGGCGGCGGGGATTCAATTGATTACGCGGCAGAGACTCAATCCGCAGCAGCATGCGGTGATGACGGCGGCGCCCGGCCCGCTGCTCGTGATCGCCGTCGCGGGGTGAAGAAAGGCTTACCGCGGAGGCGGTAAGACGAGTAGGTTTTTCGCCATGAGCACGGCGACTCTTTCCACCAAAGGCCAGTTGGTGATCCCCACTCGCTACCGGAAGGCGCTTCATCTTCGACCGGGAGATAAGGTGGCGCTCGATCTCCACGGGGATCGGCTGGTTTTGACGCGAGATGAGCCGGCGCGGGCGAAGCTGGTGAAAAGCAAGTTTGGCCGCATGGCGCTAGCGGCTCCTCGGGGCGCGCCAGCCATGACGGTGCAGCGAATTAAAGCGGTCTTGAACGACGACGCGTGAGCCATCTCCTCGACGTCAATATGCTGGTGGCGTGCGGGTGGACTTCGCACGCGCAGCATGCGCAGGCCAATCGCTGGCTGGACGAACAGGACGGCTTCTCGACCTGTTCCGCGACACAGACGGGATTCCTGCGCGTGAGCATGAGCGCGGGGTTTGACGCCGGGTATTCGGAGGCGCGGACGGCACTACAAGCGATCGTGGAAATCGCGGAAGCATCGTTTTGTGACAGACAAAATCGCCGCGGACGATCTTCCTGCTGTCCTCGCGAGTCGGCACGACATCACCGACGCGCACTGTGTCGCCGTGGCGCGGGCCCGTCGTCTTAAGCTTGCCACGCTCGACGATGCGCTTTGCGGGAAAGACTGGACGGCAGGGATCGCAGTGAATCCGTTGGTTCGGGTGAAGCGCTGAGCGTCCGGCGCGCGCCGAAATTGCGACGCCGATCGTCCGCCGCTACAGATATTGCTCCATGGCGCGTCAATATATTCTCCAGCGCGCTCCCTCGGCGGCGGGGATTCATATTGATTACGCGGCAGAGCTTAATCCGCAGCAGCATGCGGCGGTGACCGCTTCGCCGGGGCCGCTCCTCGTGATCGCGGGTGCGGGGTCGGGGAAGACGCGGACGCTGACTTATCGGGTGGCGTATCTGCTCGAGAATGGGGTGGATCCTCGGAACATTCTTCTGCTCACGTTCACGAACAAGGCGGCGCGGCAGATGCTCGACCGGGTGGCAAATTTATTGCCTGTCGATGCGAGCGGGCTTTGGGGTGGGACGTTTCACTCCATTGGTAACCGGATGCTGCGGCGGCATGGGAGCGTGCTCGGTTATTCGAGCGGGTTCACGATTCTGGATCGGGAGGATCAGCGGGATCTCATCGCCACGGTGGTGTCGAGCTCGGGGATTGATCCGAAGGAGATTCGCTTCCCGAAGGCGGATGTGCTGGCGGATCTCTTCAGTTTCACGGTGAACACGGAGCGGCCGATGGATGAGATGCTGGCGGAGAAGTTCCCGTATTTCCTGCCGTTGCTCGAGCAGATCAAAGGAGTGCACGCGGGCTACGAGAAGAAGAAGAAGGCGACGAACTCGATGGATTTCGACGATCTCCTGGAAAAGACGCTGCGGATGCTCAAGGAGCATCCGGAGGTGGCGGGATTTTATCGGCGGCAGTTCCAGTTCATCCTCGTGGATGAGTATCAGGATACGAACAAGATCCAGTCGGACTTCATTGACACGCTCGCGAGCGAGCATCGCAACCTGATGGTGGTGGGGGATGATGCGCAGTCGATCTACTCGTGGCGCGGGGCGAATTTTAAAAACATCCTCGCCTTTCCGGAGCGCTATCCGGATGCGCAGGTCTTCAAGATCGAGCTGAACTACCGAAGCGTGCCGGAAGTGCTCGCGGTGGCGAACGCGGCGATCGCAGCCAATGTGGAGCAGTTCAAGAAGGAGCTGAGCGCGACGCGGGAGGGGAAGGAACTGAAGCCGGCGCTAGTGGCGCTCCAACATGGCGGGGAGCAGGCGCAGTTTATCGCGCAGCGCATTCTGGAGTTGCGCGATGAGGGCGTGGAGCTGGACGAGATCGCGGTGCTGTATCGCGCGCATTATCACGCGGTGGAGTTGCAGCTGGAATTGTCGCGGCGCGGGATTCCGTATCAGATTACGAGCGGGGTGCGCTTTTTCGAGCAGGCGCACATCAAGGATGTGGCGGCGTTTATTCGTTTCGTGGCGAATCCGCGAGATGAGGTGGCCTTCAAGCGGATGGTGAAACTTTTGCCGGGAGTAGGGAACAAGAGCGCGGATAATTTCTGGCGCGCTTGGGAGAAGGGCCTGGACGCGAACGGCGAGATCACGAGCTGGAGCGAGAGGCTTTTCGGAATGTCGGTGGGCGCGAAATCGAAGAAGGCGTGGGCGCAGCTCGGGCATACCCTGGATGAGATCGCGCCGGGCGGCGTGCCGAATCCACCGAGCGAGATGATCACGTCGATCGTGGAGGCGATTTACGACGACTACGCGAAGGCGAACTTTTCGAACTACGAGCTGCGGCGGGAAGATTTGAACCAGCTGGCGGCGTTCGCGCGGCAGTTCAAGGACGTGAACGAGTTTCTCTCGCAGCTCGCGCTCATCAGCAACGTGGACGCGGAGGCGAAGCCAAATCAGGACGCGGAAACGGAGGCGGTGAATCTGTCGTCGGTGCATCAGGCGAAGGGTCTGGAGTACCACACGGTCTTCGTGATCTGGCTGACGGATGGAATGTTTCCCAGCACGCGTTCGCTTGAAACGCGGGAGGCGATCGAGGAGGAACGACGCTTGTTTTACGTCGCGATCACGCGGGCGAAGGATGAACTCTATCTGACGTATCCGCAGATGCGTTTGAATGCTGGATACGGCGACATGTTCCAGCGGCCTTCGCGTTTCCTAAAAGAGATCCCGACGGAGCTGGTGGAGGATTGGCAGGTCGGACGCGTGTGATTTTTTTAAGCCACGGATCAACACGGAGGAAAACACGGATTCGGAAAGATTTGCTGGAACCTGAGGACGACCATCCCGTCCACCTTCGGCATCGGGACGTGACGGAGAGAATTATTGGCGCGGCTTTCGAGGTGTATCAGGAGCTCGGTTACGGATTTTGGGGAGCGCGTTTATCAACGGGCGATGCAGGTCGAGCTTTGGCGGCGAGACGCGACCGTGGAGATCGAGAACCGCACTCAGGTGCGTTACAAAGGAGTTGTCGTCGGCGACTGCGATGCTGACCCGATTGTGAGCGATTGTGTTCTTGTTGAACTCAAGATCGCGCCAGAATACGACTAACGGGACGAGGCGCAGCTTCTGCATGAATTAACCGGAATGAAAATCGGGATGCGAGTGAACTTCGGCAGAACAAGGGTCACGTATAAGCGTCTCATCTTCTGAATCCGTGTCTCCTCCGTGTTAATCCGTGGCTAAAATAAATCTCTCTCCCGACAATCGCATTCCTGGTGTCCTCACGCCGTTGTTTGCCCTGCGCACGGAGGACGATCTGGGCATCGGGGACCTCGAGGGTTTGCGGCAGTTTGTCGACTGGTCGGCCGGGGTTGGATTCAAGGTCGTACAGTTGTTGCCGATCAATGAGACCGGCGGCGACAACAGCCCCTACAACGCGATCAGCGCGATGGCGCTCGAGCCGATGACGCTCCATCTCGCCCCGGGATCGCCAGAGGACCTGACGTGCTCCGACTACGACGAGGTGTTGGCCGGTTTCGATCTTGCGAAGCTGCGCAAAGGAAGCGTGAAATACGACAAGGTGCGGCTAGTGAAGCGCGCACTGCTCGAGAAGGCGTTTGCGCGGTTTGAGACGCGGGAGGTAGCGAGCGCGAGTTTCGCGGACTTCTGCGCGGCGGAGAAGGCGTGGCTCGATGATTACGTTTTCTTCCGCGCGCTGATGGAGGAAAACGGTGGTCGCGAAACGTGGGATCAGTGGGCGGAAGGCCAGCGTTCCGCGAACGAAGCGCGCATCTGGCGGGCCGCGCAGGAGACGAAGACGCGGACGCGGTTTACCCGGCAGGAAAATTTCTTTCGTTACGTGCAGTGGGTCGCCTTTACGCAATGGGCGGAGGCGAAACGATTCGCCGAGGCGCGCGGGATCGCGTTAATGGGGGACATTCCGTTCGGCGTCAGCTACTACAGCGCGGACGTTTTCAGCCGCACCTCGGAATTCGCGCTCGATTGGTCGGGTGGCGCGCCGCCGGAGCCGTACTTCAAGGAAGACAAGTTCACGCAGAAGTGGGGACAGAACTGGGGCATCCCGCTTTATGATTGGAACGCGATGCGGGCCAACGGCTTCGCCTGGTGGCGCGAACGGGTGCGCGGCGTGCACCAGATTTTTCATGTCTTCCGGATCGATCACGTGCTCGGATTTTACCGCATCTACGCGTTCCCGTGGCGACCGGAGCGGAACCCGGAATTTCTGCCGCTCGACTGGGAGGAGATGCGGCAGCGGACAGGCGGCCGCTGGCCCCAATTCGCGCCGCGCGATGATGAGGCGCACGAGAAGGCGGAGGCGAATAGGCGGGAGGGCGAGGAGTATTTGCGCGTGATCCTGGAGGCGGCGGGGAGCACGCGGCTGGTGGGCGAGGATCTCGGGACGGTGCCGAAGTATGTGCGGCCGAGTTTGCAATCGTTAGGCATCGCCGGTTTCAAAATCCCGCAGTGGGAGACGACGGCGGACGAACAACCCGTGCCGGGCGAACATTATCAGCGGCTCTCGGTGGCGACTTATGCGACGCACGATCACAAGCCGCTGCGCGCGACCTGGGATGATGCGTTTCACGGCGAAGGCGAAGGGCAGGAACAGGCGCGCGACGACCTGGAGCGGATCGCAAAATTTGCCGGCATCGAGGCGACGAGCGCGGAGTTGGATTATGAGCGCGCGTTCTATCTGCCGGTGATGGAGGCGTTGTTCCGAAGCGAGGCGTGGATGGCGATCGTGATGATCACTGATCTGCTGGCTCGGAAGGATCGCTTCAACGTCCCGGGGACGGCGGCGGACTCGAACTGGAGCCGGCGGTTGCAATTGACGGTGGCGCGGCTGGGGGCGAGCCGAAGCGTGAAGCACCGGATGAAATTGGTGCGCGGGTTGATTGAGAAGACGGGAAGAGTTTAGCCACGGATCAACATGGTGTGGGGAGGAGATGAGTCCGCGTTCTTCTTCTCCGTGACCGTCCGTGTGAATCCGTGGCTGAGAAAATCCCTGTTTCATCCGTGTGCATCCGTGGCTAAAGAAGAGAAATGAAATCTCCGATCAAAGTCGCGATCACCGGGGCCGCCGGCCAAATTGGTTACTCCCTTCTCTTTCGCGTCGCTTCCGGCGCGATGTTTGGCCCCGACCAACCGGTGCAGTTGCACTTGATCGAGATCCCGCCGGCCCTCGACGCGCTCAAGGGCGTGGTGATGGAGTTGGACGATTGCGCGTTCCCGTTACTGAAGGGGATCGTCGCGACGGCGGATCTCGACGAGGGCTTTCGCGAGGTGAACTGGGCCTGCCTCGTCGGCAGCGTCCCGCGGAAAGCGGGGATGGAACGCGGAGATCTCCTTGGGATTAACGGCAAGATTTTCATCGGCCAGGGCCAGGCGATCGAGAAAAATGCCGCTTCCGATGTGCGCGTGCTCGTGATCGGGAACCCGTGCAACACCAATTGCCTGATCGCGATGAATAACGCGCGCGCGATTCCTAGCGACCGTTGGTTTGCCATGACGCGGCTGGACGAAAACCGCGCCAAGGCGCAGCTCGCGCAGAAAGCCGGCGTGGACGTGACGGAAGTGACGAACATGACCATCTGGGGCAACCATTCCGCGACGCAGTATCCGGACTTTTACAACGCGCAAATCAACGGAAAATCGGCCGCTGAAGTAATCGGTGACGAGAGCTGGTTGAAGGAAACGTTCATTCCCGAAGTGCAAAAGCGCGGCGCGGCCATCATCAAGGCACGCGGGCTTTCCTCCGCCGGTTCGGCCGCGAACGCGATCATCGACAACGTGCGCTCGCTCAGCAGTAAAACGGCGGAGGGCGCTTGGAATAGCGTGGCGGTGTGCTCGGATGGCAGCTACGGGGTGGAGAAGGGATTGATCTGTTCGTTCCCGGTGCGCTCGAGCGACGGGAACTGGGAGATCGTGCAGGACGTCCCGTTGAATGATTTCAGTCGCGCGAAATTCGACGCCTCGGTCGCCGAGTTGCAGGAAGAAAAAGCGCTCGTCGCTGAATTGCTTCCGAAGGCGTAACCCGCACCGCGACGGAATCGGCAGCGCCCGGCGTTCGACCCAGACGCCCGACAACGTCGCGACCCAACGACCGCTTCTAACTCGCAGCGCTCTGCCCCTTCAGGCGCGCGTGTTCCTCGAGCAAATAACGATCCGTCATCCCCGCGATGTAATCGCAGATCGTCCGGTGCATTCCTTCCGTCTCGATTCGCTTCGTCGCCGCGCTCCCCAAGAGCGCGGGATCGCGCACATACGCCTCGAATACTTCGCCCAACGTCTCGCAGGCCCGTTGGTTCACCTCCGCCACACGCGGATGGTAGTAGACGTTCTTGTATAGAAAACGCCGCAGCTCCCGGTTCGCCGCCTGCAATTCGTCACTGTAACAAATGAGCGCTCGTTCCTGAGCGCGCACCTCCTCCGTCGTCTGCACGCCCGCTTCCGCGATGGCGCGCGCGCTCGAGCTCACCACGTCGCGCACCTGCACGTCGATCAAGTCGTTGATAATGAGCTTGTGCAACTCCGGCTCGCGAACCTCCGGCGCACGCGCGCTCACATTCGCATGGCTCTGCCGCCAGACCGTGATCTCTTCCAGTTGTTCCGCGCTCAGGATTTCGAAATCGACCGCGTCATCCAGATCGTGGCTGTAGTAGGTAATTTCGTCCGCCAGGTTCGCGATCTGCGCTTCCAGAGTGGGGCAGGCATCGTTCCGATGTTTCTGGATTCCTTCCCGCACTTCGAAAGTCAGATTCAATCCGGGAAAACTCGGATACGGCGCCTCCAATAAATCCACCACTCGCAAGCTCTGGTCGTTATGCTCAAAGCCGCCATGTCCGTGCATGCACTGCGCCAGCATCTCCTCGCCTGAGTGTCCGAACGGCGAATGCCCGAGATCGTGCGCGAGCGCGATCGCTTCCGCGAGATCTTCGTTCAACGACAACGCCCGCGCGATCGTCCGACCGATCGACGCCACCTCGATCGTGTGCGTAAGCCGCGTGCGCAGATGATCGCCTGTCCCGTTGAGGAACACCTGCGTCTTGTATTCCAAACGCCGGAACGCCCGCGCGTGGATGATGCGCGCGCGATCGCGCTGAAACTCCGTCCGATAGGCGTGACGCGGCTCGGGAAAAATCCGCCCGCGCGATGCGCCCGATTTTTGCGCGAAGGGCGCGAGCACGTGCTGCTCATCCGCTTCCATTTGCTCGCGCGTTTTCCAGCTCATCGTTCGTCCTCGGGAAGGTCAGCCGCCGCCCGCAGTTGTTCCTTTAAAACACGACGCGCTGCGCGGGTTTCCGCACGCACGAGCAGCAGATCAAACAAGGCCAGAAGCAACGCGGTAAAAGTGAGCCAGCCGCACGCCAGCCAAAAAATCACGAACCACCCGAGGTGCTCGCGCGGGTTTAACGCTTCCTGCAAAAATGTCGCCCCCGCGATCACCATCAACACCGCCAGCACGAGCAGCGCAGAGATCGCTTTACGCCGCATCCCGCGGTCGCGGATCAAACCGCGGGTGGCCTGGACGGTAAACGAGGCCGCCTGGAATTTCGGAGGATCGGGTTCAGCACTCATCACGGGACCACGCGCACCCGATAATAGCGCTCTGCCGCCGCTTCCGCATCTTCATCCACCACCGTCACGCTCCCTCCGGTGCCGTTGATGTTTTGCAACGTGACGCTCCATGGACCAACGATAAACTTTTGGGACGTTTTCATCGCAACGCGACCGCAGCGGGTTTGCACTCCTCGCATCTGATCGGCGTTCTGAAACGCGCGCCGATCTAAATCAACAGAAGGGTTGGATGCTCCAGGAGATGCCGCAGTTCTTTTAAATATTCCGCGCCGAGCGCGCCATCGATCACGCGATGATCGCAGCTCATCGTGATCGACATTCTATGACCCACGCCGATCTGGTCGCAATCGTCGATCACGGCCTGCTTCGAAACCGCGCCGATCGCGAGGATGAAACTCTGCGGCGGATTAATGATGGCAGAAAACGAATCGATTCCGCAGCCGCCGAGATTCGAAACCGTAAACGTGCCGCCCTGGAATTCTTCCGGCTTCATCCGTTTGTTGCGCGCGCGATGCGCCAGGTCCTTTACTGCTTCGCTGATTTCACGGAGCGATTTTTTTTGCGCGGCGCGAATCACGGGCGTGATCAAGCCATCTTCCAGCGCGACCGCGATGGCGAGATCGACGTCCTGATATTGCACAATCGCGTCGTCGTCGAACGAAGCGTTCACCTTCGGCACCTTGGCCGCGGCATCGACCGAAGCCTTTAAAATGAAATCGTTCACCGTGATTTTCGAGGTGTCGCTGCCCTCGCCCGCCGCTTTCAATTCCGCGCGCGCGGTCATGAGCGGGCCAGCATCGATCTCGATCCTGAGATAGAAATGCGGCACCGGGCCGAGACTCTCGACCAAACGTTGCGCGATCACCTTGCGCATGCCGGAGAGAACGATGCGCGCGCCTTCTGCGGCCTGAGTGGAAGCAGGCGCAGGTGCGGCTGCGGACTTCTTCGGCGCGGACTCCGCCTTCGCTGCTGGCTTCGATTTAGATTCCGCGCGCACGTCGGCTTCCACCACGCGGCCATCGGGGCCGCTGCCTTTGATTTGCGAAAGGTCGAGGCCCTCCTCGGTCGCGAGTCGCCGCGCGAGCGGGGACGCTTTCACGCGGCCTTCGTCTCCGCCTTCTTTTTTCGGTACTGGCGCCGTTTTCGGTGCGGGCAGTTTTTCCTTTTTTTTCGCCGTCGCCCCTTCCGCCTTTGGCTTTTCCGTTTCCTCTTCGGTGGGCTCTTCCTTCGTTTCCGCGGCGGGTTCTTTTTTCTGCTCTTCGGCAGGTGCTTCTTCGCCTTCGGCGCCGATGAACGCGATCCGCTGCCCGATTTCTACCTTCCCGCCTTCCTCCACATAAATTTCCGTAAGCGTGCCGTCTTCGGGCGACTCCCACTCCATCGTCGCCTTGTCAGTTTCGATCTCCGCGATCACGTCGCCGGTCGAAACCTTGTCGCCCTTTTTTTTCTTCCACGCGACGAGCGTCCCTTCCGTCATTGTGTCGCTCAACTTCGGCATTTGAA
>JBDSNB010000213.1:0-4825 GCA_039915555.1 Chthoniobacterales bacterium
CGTCCGCTACGAGAGAACGCAGGGCCGCGAAACAGGCCGCACCTTCGGGCGCGACGAACAATCCTTCCGCAGCGCCCACCTCCCGCGTGACGCGGATCATTTCCTCATCGTCCACCGTGAGCGCGCCGCCGCCGGAGGTGCGCAGGATGTCGAGCATGATGAAATCGCCGACCGCTTTCGGGACGCGCAGTCCGGAGGCGACGGTGTGCGCATCGGAAAACTCAGTCGCGAATTTCTCCCCCGCCTCGAACGCCCTAACGATCGGCGCGCAGCCGCTCGCCTGGATCGTGAACATGCGCGGCCGCTTCGCTCCAATCCAGCCGAGCGCTTCCATTTCGTCGAACGCCTTCCACATCCCGATCAAGCCAGTGCCGCCGCCGGTGGGATAGAGCACGACGTCCGGCAGTTCCCAATTCGATTGCTCGGCCAATTCGTAGCCGAGCGTCTTCTTGCCATCGACGCGGTAAGGCTCCTTCAACGTAGAAACGTCGAACCAGCCTTCCGCTTCCTTGCGCCGCGCGATCTCCGCGCCGCAGTCGGTGATGAGCCCGTCGATCAACGTCACGTGCGCGCCCGTCTCACGACACTCGATGATGTTGGCGCGCGGCGTATCGGCGGGCATGAAGATGTGGGCTTCGAGTCCGGCGCGCGCGGCATAAGCGGCAAGCGCGCCGCCCGCGTTCCCCGCGCTTGGCACCGCGACCTTCTTCGCTCCGAGATGTTTTGCCATCGAGATCGCCGTCGTCATCCCGCGCGCCTTGAAACTTTGCGTCGGATTCTGCGCCTCGTCTTTCACGAAGAGATTCGTTAGGCCAAGCGAATCCCCAAAACGCGCCGCGCGCAATAGCGGCGTCCCGCCTTCGCCAAACGTCACCGGCTCGACATCAGCCGGCAACGGCAACACCTCGCGATAACGCCAAAGCGATTTCTCGCGCGTGACCAACGCCTCACGCGTCAGCGTTTGTCCAGCCGCCTCCAGATCATAGCGCGGGAAAAGCGGCTTCTGACATTTCGGACAAAGATTCTGCAGCGCCTGCCATTCGTAATGCGCACCGCACATGGTGCACTCGAGGTGAGTGAGAAACATGAGACAGCCCGTACGCCGGACGAGCTCACATGTCCAAAAGCGCCGCCCTTAAATTAGCGACCGGCCGGTCATTTGTTGAATTCGAATCCAGACGAACTCGGCCGGCCGCAACGGCGCAAACCCACCTCCATATTGACTATGCCCGCCGCCAGATCGCCCGGCGTCATCGTGGCGCGATCGCATTTCACAAAATAAGCGTCGCGCGACGTCACTCCTTGCAGCGCGCCCTGCCGAAAGACGTTTTCGAGAGACGCGGATTGGCGGCTTCCAATGGCAGCGTATCCGCAGCGAGCTGCGCCACCTCCGCTTCCGCACCAGCTCCCGACGACGCGCGGTAAAGCCGCACGATCACTGCTTCGTTGCCGCCATTCAGAAAAAAATCGCGCACCGCGAAACTGAGCGGACCCAATTCCCATAGCCCTCCGAACAAGCGCTCAAACGCCAGAAAGCTCGCGAGCACGATCGGCTGATTTACGGTTCCGGGTCGCGTGCGATTGAGGAACGCCGTCCGCGAAGTGGCGACGCCCGCAATCGCGTGCCCTGCCACAGGCACCTCCTCGACATAAACGCCAGGATAACTAATCGGGTCGGGCATCACGCACTCCTCTTCTCCCCGCCGCCATACCATTCGGTCGCAGCTTCGATTTGCAATCGAAGAACGGCGATTCTAAATCGAACTTAATCCGTCGCGGGCGGCGGACCCTTCTCGACCACCGGAGCCTCGGCCAGACCGCGCCGCTCCAGCAGCGGCTCGATCTTCGGATCGCGTCCGATGAAATCGCGGAAGAGGTTCATCGCCTCGTCGCTTCCACCGCGCGAAAGCAATTTCTCGCGGAAGTGATCGCCGTTCGCGCGCGTCAGGCCGCCATTCGATTTGAACCAATCGACCGTGTCCGCATCGAGCATTTCGCTCCAGATGTAGGAATAATAGCCGGCCGAATAGCCGCCCGCGAAAGTATGCGAGAAATAGGTGCTCCGATAACGCGGCGGCACCACCGCCAGGTCTACGCCGAATTTCTTCAACGTCTCCGCTTCGAACGCGAGCGTGTCGGTTGGCACTTCGTCCGGCTTTAATTGATGCCACGCCTGATCAATTAAGGTCGCGGCCAGGTATTCCGTGGTCTTGAACCCCTGATTGAATTTCTCTGCCGCCGTCACCTTCTCGAGCAGCTCCGCCGGAATCGCTTCGCCGGTTTTGTAATGCTTCGCGTAGTTCTTGAGCACCTCCGGCCAGTTCTGCCACATCTCGTTCACCTGCGAGGGATACTCCACGAAATCGCGCGGCACACTCGTGCCGCCAAAGCGCGGATATTTCACGTTCGAAAACATCCCGTGCAAAGCATGACCGAACTCGTGGAACGCGGTCCGCGTTTCATCCAGCGTCAGCAAGGTCGGTTCGCCGTCCGGCGGCTTCGGGATGTTGAGATGGTTCGCGATCACCGGTTTGCGATCGAGCAGTTTTGACTGCGGAACGTACGCCGTCGCCCATGCGCCGCCGCGCTTCGAGGGCCGTGCGTAATAGTCCGCGATGAAAAGCGCCATCGACTTGCCGTCCTTGTCGAAGACCTCGAAGACGCGGATATCCGGCAGGTAAACCGGGAGATCCTTCCGCTCTTTAAACGTGATTCCATATTCCTTCGTCGCGGCGAAAAAGACGCCATCGATCAGGACATGATTCAATTCCAGATACGGCTTCAGCTGCGATTCATCGAAATCGTAGCGCTCCTTGCGCACCTGCTCGGCGTAGAAATCCCAATCCCAGGCCGCGAGCGGGAAGTCGCCTTTTTGCTTGTCGATCACCGCTTGCATGTCGGCGATTTCCTTGCGCGCATTTGCCACCGCCGGCGGCGTGATCTTGGCCAGCATCGTGTTCACCGTCTCGACCGTCTTGGCCGTCTGCTCTTCGAGTTGATAAGCCGCGTGACTCGGAAAACCAAGCAACCCCGCCCGCTCTGCGCGCAGCTTCGCGATCCGCGCCACCGTCTCCTTGTTGTCCCATTCGCCACCGTGACTATTCCGCGCCATCGACGTCTCGAGAATGCGCTGCCGCAGCGCGCGATTCGTGAGCGAATCAAGCGGCGGCTGACTCGTTGTATTCATCATGCGGATGACGAATTTGCCTTCCTTCTTGTCTTCTTTCGCCGCGGTGGCGGCGGCCGCGATCGCGTTCTCGGTCAGGCCGTCGAGATCCTCCTTTTTGTCGACCACGATGGACGACGCGTTTTTCTCCTCCAGGACGTTCTGCGCGAACTTCGTCTGCAGCGTGGCCAGCTCCGAGTTCATCGCTTTCAATTTCTCCTTGTCGGCCTCCGAGAGCTTCGCGCCGGCGCGCACGAAATCCTTGTAGTAGCGCTCGAGCAAAAATTTCGATTCCGCGTCGAGTCCCAGTTTGTCGCGCTCCTCGTAAAGACTCTCCACCCGCTTGAAGAGTGGCCCGTTAAGAGAAATCGCATCCTGGTGCGCGGCAAGTTTGGGCGACAATTCCTTGTCGATCTTCTGCATCGTCGGGTTGGTATTCGACGCGTTCAGGTTCGAAAAAATGCGATTGGCGCGGTTGAGCAGATCGCCGCTTTTTTCCATCGCCACGATCGTGTTCTCAAACGTCGGCTCCGCGGGATCGTTCGCGATTTTCTCAATCTCTTCCAACTCCGCCGCCATGCCCGCTTCGATCGCGGGCTGGTAATGCTCGTCCTTGATCTTGTCGAAGACGGGATAGTGATAGGAAAGCGTGCTTTCCTTCAGGAGCGGATTGGCGCCGTCCGTTTTTTTCGGCCCGGCTTTGGGATCCGCAGCGTGCGCGTGAGAAGACATGAGGAGCAGAACTGCCAGCGTCCAGAGGCGCGGGCAAATGAACAAACGGCGGAAGGGATTTTGCATAGAGGAAGTTGAGGTCCGCGCTTCCTGGCGAAGCGCACCCAAAGACCTACGGGCGACGCAGCCAGTCCGCAACGGTGGCGGGCTATTTATTGAGGCCGTTCGCAACCGGAGTCTCACGGCGACGGCAGTTTGAGCTGCTCCCGCAACCACGCGATCCGCTCGCGCGTCGCCTTTTCATTCAAGCCATGCTCTGCCGCATAAGTGCGCACGGTCGTTCCTGGCGGCGCCGCGGCCGCCAACGCCTGCGCGCGCTCGTTCGGCACATGGAAATCGTGATCGCCAAATTGCAGCAAGAGGGGTCCCTTGAGTTTTGGCAGGTGGCGAATCGGGTCGAGCGGAGCCAGTTCGGCGACGAACCGCTCCTTCGCTTCGCCCGCAAGTTTTGGCTTTCCGTAAAGAAACCAATCGCTGAACAACGACGTCCCGGCCATAAAGACAAAGGCGCGCACTCGGGAATCGTGCGCCGCGGCGAGCGTCCCGTACATCGCGCCGAAATCGTGGCCGACGTAAGCCACCCGCGCGGGATCGATCCCAGGCTGCGCGAGGAGCAGATCGAGCGCGCGGCGCAGTTCCTTTACCTCCTGCACAGAGCGCGCGTAGTCTCCGTCACGGGTGCGGTTGTCGAAATATTTCGGATCGGACCAAGGCGTGTCGATGAGGAGAGAAACGACGCCCGCTTTCGCGAGCTCGATAGCATCGGGGACGAATTGCGTTCGATTCGAAGTAGGCGCAGACGGCTCATACCAGTGCACGAAAAGAATTGCTGGAGCGGTCGCGTCCGAGGCTTTCCCAGAGACAACGGTGGCGGCATTTCGTTTCCCGTCGAGCGCCACATAATTGACATCACGCAAAGTCGCGTCA